>NZ_JCBAMR010000002.1:0-392504 GCF_059760425.1 Achromobacter sp. RT286_PF | reverse complement strand
CATCGCCGTGAGCGTGGATCAGCGGGGGGTCGCCGTCACGCCTGGTTCGGGTTGAAGTGCTTCACGATGCCCTGCCAGCAGCGGTAGTAGTCGTTCTGCAATTGCCCTGAGGCCAGCGCCTGCGCGGTCGGACGGATCACCCGGCGCGTTTCAAACATGAACGCCATCGTATCGCGGATGTAGTGCGCGCTGTGCGTATCGGCGTGCGAGGCTTTTTCAAACGTTTCGGCGTCGGGGCCGTGACCGCTCATGCAGTTGTGCAGGCTGGCGCCGCCGGGTGCAAAGCCTTCGGCCTTGGCGTCGTACACGCCCTGGATCAAGCCCATGAATTCGCTGGCGACGTTGCGGTGGAACCAGGGCGGGCGGAAGGTGTCTTCCATGGCCAGGATGCGCGGCGGGAAAATCGCGAAATCCATGTTGGCCGTGCCCGGGGTGTCCGACGGCGCGGTCAGCACCGTGAAGATAGACGGGTCCGGATGGTCGAAGCTGATCGATCCGATCGCGTTGAAGTGGCGCAGGTCGTACTTGTACGGGGCGTGCGTGCCGTGCCAGGCCACTACGTCCAGCGGCGAATGGTCGATCGGGGCGCGCCAGAAACCGCCGGTGAATTTGGCGATCAGTTCGAAGTCGCCTTCGATGTCTTCGTACCAGGCCACCGGCGTCTTGAAGTCGCGGGCGTTGGCCAGGCAGTTAGAGCCAATCGGGCCAAGCTCGGGCAGGCGCAGCGCCGCGCCGAAGTTCTCAAGCATGTAGCCGCGCGCCTCGGCGTCCAACAGCTCGACGCGAAAGCGCACGCCGCGCGGGATCACGGCAATTTCCAGCGGTTCCAGGTCGATCAGGCCCAGCTCGGTGGCCAGGCGCAGGCGGCCTTGTTGCGGCACCAGCAGCAGTTCGCCGTCGGCGTTGTAGAAGTAGCGCCCTTGCATGGACTTGTTGGCCGCGTACAGGTGGATGGCGACGCCGCCCTGTTCGTCGGGGCCGCCGTTGCCGCCCCAGGTTTGCACCCCTTCCAGGAAGTCGGTGGGTGCATCGGGAATCGGCAGCGGGCTCCAGCGCAGCTGGTTGGGCGTGACCGGGCCGTGGCCGAACGTGCTTTCCCAGCGGGCAGCGCCGGCAAACGGTTCAAACGGTTTGTGCTGCGCGCCCGGGCGAATGCGGTACAGCCACGAACGGCGATTTTCATTGCGGGGGGCGGTGAAGGCGGTGCCGGACAGTTGTTCGGCATACAGGCCATACGGGCATTGCTGGGGCGAATTGCGGCCCACGGGCAGCGCGCCGGGCAAAGCCTCGGTGGCGCAATCGTTGCCGAACCCGGTCAGGTATTGCAGTTCCATGGAATCCTCCTGTGGCGGCGCGGTGCATGGCCGCGCGTTCGGTATGGGGTGCCGCGGTGCAACCCGGCGGCGATTCGTCATTGTCGGAAAAAACCCCCGATACGGCTACGGGAATGCAAAAATACAGACTATAAATTTTGTGAATAGTAGAACGGGGGCGGCATGGCCGAACTGCGCAACGTCGATTTGAATCTGCTGATCTTGTTTCAGCACTTGCTGGAAGACCGCAGCCTGTCGGCCGTGGCGCGCCGCATGGACCTGACGCAGCCTGCCGTCAGCAACGCCCTGCGCCGCTTGCGCGACGCCTTTGGCGATGAGTTGTTCGTGCGTACCGGCCAGGGCATGCTGCCCACGCCGCGCGCGCAGCGGCTGGCCGGCCCGGTCAGCGAGGCGCTGACCATGCTGACGCAGGCGTTGCAAGACCAGGACGTGTTCGATGCCGCCACCAGCAGCCGTCGCTTTCGCGTGGCGATGACGGACGTGGGCGAAATCCACTTCATGCCGCGCCTGATGGAAGTCTGCGTGCAGGTGGCGCCGCAGGTGCGCATCGATTCCGTGCGGGTCCAGGGGCCGGACCTGCCGCGCGAGATGGAGGCCGGCCGTGTCGATCTGGCGATTGGCGCGTTCGATGAAATGGGCGCGGGCACATTGCAGCGCATGCTGTTTCGCCAGGGCTACGCCACCTTGTTCCGGCAAGCGCACCCGACGGCGCACGCGGGCATGGGCATCAAGGCATTTCGCGCCGAGCGCCACTTGATCGTGTCGCGCGCCGCGCCTTACGGGCAGGTGAACCAGTCGATGGAGCGCGCGGGCATCGTGCTGGCCGAGCACTTCAGCGTGCCGCATTTTTCCGCGGTGCCGTACATCGTCAGCGCAACCGATCTGCTGGCTACCGTGCCCGAAAAACTGGCCGCCAGCGCCGCGCCGCCTTTCGGGCTGCGCTTCATGACGCCGCCGGTGAAGGTGCCCGCGCTACAGACGAATCTCTATTGGCAACGCCGCGTTGACCGGGACAGCGGCAATCAGTGGCTGCGTGCGCTGATCGTGGATACGTTCGGCGTGGGCGGCGGGCGGTAGAGGGAAGTGGCGGGCGCCGCCGCGCAGGCGGCGCGCCGTTACGCGCGTTCCACTACCGACGCGCGGGCCTGCTGCAAGGCCTCGCGCAGCAGCGCCACGTCGCCCAGGTGGTTGGCCAGCAGCAGGATCAGCGCCGCGTTCAGCTCCTGGCTTTGCTCGTTGCTCAGGTCGCGGTGCGTTTCGATCAGCGCTTCGTAGAAGTCGTCGGGCGAGCTCAGGTTGGTTTCGGTAATCAGCATGATGGGATGACCTCTTGTTTCACGCGTGGCCCGTGGCCCGCTTGACGGCGGCGGCGACCGCGTCGGCGTTGAAGGCGCGCCAGCGCGCGGCGATGTGCTGATCGGGGCGGATCAGGTAAGCCGTGCCCGCTTGCGCGTCGTAACGCTTGGCCAGGCAGCCTTCCACGTCGGTCACCACGGGCAGGTCGGCAGCCAGGCCCGAGGCATCGCATTGCGCATCCAGCACCAGCACCGCCTTGACGGGCACGGGGCCCATGCGCATCGCCAGCAACGCGCGCTGCGTGTCGTCGTCCGGCAGCGCGTTGCCGCAGAACACGGCCAGCACGAAGCCGCCATCCAGCTGCGCCAACCACCAGTCCTTGTCGCCGTGCTGCGTGACCGGCGCATCCAGCGCGACGGCGCCGGGCACCATGCGGCCCGCGAATGCGTCCGTATCGGGCGTATTCAGCGGCGACGCGGCATACGTTGCGGGTAGGGACAGGCGGCCGCTATTGACCAGGGAACGGGCGAACGGATGCGTCTTGGCCAGGTTCAACACGGCATTGCGGAAGCTGCGGCTGATGTCGCTTTTGGGGGTGATGAAATCCGTGGCGCGCGACGAATTCAGGATGTTCTCGTCGGCCGCGTATTCGCGTTCAACGCTGTAGCTGTCGACCAGTGTGTCGGGGGCCAGGCCCGCCAGCACCAGCTTCAGTTTCCAGGCCAGGTTTTCGGCATCCTGCACGCCGCTGTTGGCGCCGCGCGCGCCAAAGGGCGAGACACGGTGCGCGGAGTCGCCCGCAAACACCACGCGCCCGTGGCGGAACTTGTCCATGCGTTCACACGCAAAGGTGTAGACGCTGACCCATTCCAGATCGAATTGCGCATCGGGCCCGAGCAGCGCGCGGATGCGCGGCAGCACGTTTTCCGGCTTGACGGCTTCGACGGGGTCGGCATTCCAGCCCAGCTGGAAATCGATGCGCCAGACGTTGTCCGGCTGGCGGTGCAGCAGTACGGACTGGTTCGGATGAAAGGGCGGATCGAACCAGAACCAGCGCTCGGTCGGGAAGTCGGCTTTCATCTTCACGTCGGCGATCAGGAAGCGGTCGCGGAAGATGCGGCCATGGCTTTCCTGGCCGATCAGTTTGCGCACGGGCGAACGCGCGCCGTCGCAGGCGACCAGCCAGTCGGCGTGCAGCGTGTAGGCGCCTTCGGGCGTGTCGATGGTCAGGGTGACGCCGTCGTCCGTCTGCGTGACGCCGGCGACTTTGTTTTTCCAGCGCAGGTCGATGTTCGGTTCCTGGCGGGCTTGTTCGTACAGATAACCTTCGGCGTAGTACTGCTGAAGGTTGATGAAAGCGGGGCGGCGATGGCCGGGTTCGGGCAAGAGGTCAAAGCGCCACACTTCCTGTTCACGGAAGAACACCTTGCCCACGTTCCACGACACGCCCTTGTCGATCATGCGCTGGCCAACGCCCAGACGGTCCCAGATTTCCAGCGTGCGCTTGGAAAAGCAGATCGCGCGCGACCCGGTGGACAATCGGTAATCGTCGTCCAGCACCACCACGCGCACGCCCTGGCGCGCCAGGTCCAGCGCGGTGGTCAGGCCGACCGGGCCGGCTCCCACCACCACTACCTGATGGCGGGGGGGCGTGCCGGCGCTTTGGTCGGCGTGCTTTTCATAGGCGAACTCCATCGCCTGAAAGTCGATGTCTCCCACGGTTGTCTCCTGTGTGGGTCATTTTGTTTTTATGCGCGTAGCCACGCGCCGCCTTGCGACGCGCGCCTTCGGTTCTTGCTGCAATCAATCGGGCCGGGGCTGCCGGCCCGACGGCGTCAGCCTTCCAGCTGCGCCCACATTTCCAGGTCGCGCTTGTCGGTCCAGATGCGCGGGTGCGTGTGGCCCGAAGCTTCGTCATAGGCGCGCGACACGTCGAACGGCATGCAGTGGTCAAAGATGACCCAGTCGCTGTAGCGCGGCTTCATGAAGTCGTAGACCTCGCGGTAGATCGTCTTCAGGTCCTTGCCTTCGGCCACGCCGCGGTTCACGGCGCCGTACAGGTCGGTCAGGAACGCGCGGGTGCCGGCCAGGCCCTGGCGCACTTCGGTGGCGTTCTTGAGCGCGGGGCCGCGGCCGGGCACCATCTTTTCGGCTTCAAAGCCCGACAGCGCGTCCAGCGTGGTGGGCCAGTCGCGGAAATAGGCGTCGCCGCAATACGGGGTGGATTGGTATTCGACCAGGTCACCGGCGAACAGGATTTTCTGCTCGGGCAGCCAGGCGATGGTGTCGCCCTTGGTGTGGCCACGGCCCACTTGCAGCAGCTTGACTTCCAGGTTGCCCAGGTTGACGGTCATTTCGCCCTTGAACGTCATCGTCGGCCAGACCAGGCCCGGCGGAATCGATTCGGCGTTGCGGAACAGGCGGGGGAAGCGGCCGATTTCGCTGGCCTTGTCCTGTTCGCCGCGTTCGACGATCAGGTCATAGGTGTCGCGGCTGGCCAGGATTTCCTGGGCGTTGTAGGCGGACGCGCCGAACACGCGCACGGCGTGATAGTGCGACAGCAGGATGTATTTGATGGGCTTATCGGTGACTTCGCGAATGCGGCGGATGACGTCTTGCGCCATGACCGGGGTGGCCTGGGTGTCGATCACCATGACGGCCTCGTCGCCGATGATCACGCCCGTGTTGGGGTCGCCTTCGGCCGTGTAGGCATAGGCGTTGTCAGACAGTTTTTCGAACGAGACGACCTTGTCGTCCATGTCGGCGTGCGAGGCGAATTGCTTGCTCATGGAGGCTCCTTCCACTGTTATAGGAATAGTGTGTGGAAGGAATATAGCGTGGCGTTAGTGTTTGTGCAATACGTTTGCTATAAACAAATGGCCGAGGGCATGCAGGGATTTCCCCAGGGATTTCAGGGCCTTAGAGCTAATTCCTTTGGCATTTCGGGCAGTAGTACGTGGCCCGTTGGCCTTGGACGAACCGCCGTATCGGGGTTTCGCACACGCGGCAGGGGCGGCCCTCGCGTTCATAGACGGCGGCGTGTATTTTGAAGTACGCACCGGGTTCGCCGGTGGCGCCCACGTAGTCCCGCAGCGTGCTGCCGCCAGAGGTCAGGGCGTCGGCCAGCGTGGCGCGCACCATGTCGGCCAGCCGTTCGCAGCGGGCCAATGACAGTTTGTTGGCAGGGGTCTTGGGGTTGATGCGCGCGCGGAACAGGCTTTCGGACGCGTAGATATTGCCCACGCCCACCACCGCCATGCCCGCCAGCAGCACCTGCTTGACGGCGGCGCCATGGTTCTTGAAATGCCGGTGCAGCCAGGCGCCGTCAAAGCGCGGGTCGAAGGGCTCGATGCCCAGCTTGGCCAGCAGCGGATGCGCGTCGATGGGGCCGTCGGCATGGTCGTGCCACAACACCGCGCCAAACCGGCGGGGGTCGTGCAGGCGCAGCACCGCGTCCTGGAAGATCCATTCGACATGGTCGTGCTTGCGCAGGAATTCACCAGGGGCCACGCTGCGCAGCGATCCGGACATGCCCAGATGCACGATCTGGGTGCCGTGCTCGAACCGCAGCAGCAGGTACTTGCCCCGGCGGGCGCATTCCAGCACGTCGCGCCCGGCGATCAGCGTCGGCAGGTCGGCGGGGATGGGCCAGCGCATGCGGGCTTCGTGGATGACCAGTCGCAAGAGCGTCCGGCCGGTGATGACGGCGTCGATTCCTCGACGCGTGGTTTCGACTTCAGGCAGTTCCGGCATGAGCCAGTGTAAGATCATCAATTGCGTGTACGAAGATTGTGCCATCAACCGGACGGGCCGCGTGAAGTCGTCTTTCAAACAAATGAATATCGGGATCGCCGTGTTGGCGCTTGCGCTGGCAACAGGTTTTTCGCTGCCGGCCCAGGCGGCCGACAGCCGGACGCGTGATGCGACCGGGCCTCGCATGGCCCCGCAGAACCGCCAGCCGGAAACCGAGGTGATCCGCCTGCGGCCGGGTCAGTTGCCCTATGTCTCGCTGACCGCCGACATCTTCTACCGCGTCCTCGCGTCAGAAATCGCCGCCCAGCGCGGCATGTACGGCACGGCGGCCACCACCATGGTCGGCCTCGCCCGCGACACGGGCGACCCTCGCCTGGCGCGACGGGGCCTGGAATTCCAGTTGGCCGGCGGCAATCTTGCCGGTGCGCTGGACGCCGCCCGCGTGTGGGCGCGCCTGTCTCCCAACGACGTCGAAGCCAGCTCCACCGAGCTTGCCCTGGCGGCTGCCAACGGCCAGACCAAGGGCCTGGCCCAGGCGCTGCGCAACCGCATCGACGCCTCGCGCGACAAGCCGGCCGCCATCGGCCAGGCGCTGGCCGTGCTCAGCCGCCTGAACGACCGCCGTCTGGCGCTGCGCATCCTTGACGAATCCCTGAGCGACAGCGTGCGCAAGCTGCCTGCCGCCCACCTGGCCCTGGCCGACGTGGCCTCGGCCGCCGGCGACTACGAACGCGCCACGCAGGAATCCCGCGCGGCCCTGGCCGGCGACCCGAAATCCGAGCCCGCCGCCCAGCGCCTGCTGGAATACGGTTCCAAGGTGGACCCGCAGCGCGCCCAGGCCGAGGCCCGCGCCTATATCAACCGCAATCCCAACGCCCGCAAGGTGCGCTTGATGCTGGCGGGCCAGTTGGCCGACAGCGGTGACTACAACGGCGCGCTGTCCGAACTGCAAGCCATGTCGCGCCGGTCGCCGGAAGACTTCGACCTGCTGTTCATGCAGGCGCAACTGGCCTACAAGGCGGGCCAACTGCCGCAAGCCAAGACCTTGCTGCAACAGTATCTGGACGTGCAGCAGCAGCGCCAGCGCGCCACGGTGCCGGGCGCAACCGATGCCGGCGCCGCCGCGGCCGACGCGCACGTGCTGCTGTCGCGCATTGCCGAAGACCAGGGCAACTACGACGAAGCCATCCGCGAACTGGGCCGCATCGACGACCCGACGCTGCGTTATTCCGTGCAGATGCGTCAAGCCGCGTTGCGCGCCAAGAGCGGCCGCGTGGACGATGCGCTGGCCATGATCGACGCCGCCGGCCCGCAAGACGAAGAAGAGCGCACGCTGGGCGTCTTGACCAAGGCGCAGATCCTGCGCGACGCGGACCGCGTGCCGCAAGCGGTCAGCACCCTGGAAGCCGCCGATCAGGCGCTGCCGGACACGGTCGAAATCAAATACGAACTGGCGATGCTGTACGAACGCCAGAACCGCCTGGCCGATCTTGAGCGCATGCTGCGCCAGGTCATCGCGCTGGACCCGGACCACGCCCACGCCTACAACGCATTGGGCTATACGCTGGCCGACCACAACCAGCGCCTGCCCGAAGCGCTGGACCTGATCACCCAGGCGCTTGAGCTGTCGCCCAACGACCCGTTCATTCTGGACAGCATGGGCTGGGTCAAGTACCGCATGGGCGAATCCGAATCCGCCGCGCAGTATCTGCGCCGGGCTTACAGCGTGCGCCCCGAGGCCGACATCGCCGCCCACTTGGCCGAAGTGCTCTGGAGCCAAGGCAAGCGCGATCAGGCTATTGAACTGCTGCGCGTGGCGCTGATGAAAGACCCCAAGAACAAGACCGTCCAGGACGTCGTCCGGCGGCTGGGAGTCAATCTGTGATGGCTTTGGCAATGCGACGCCTGCCCGGCATGGTTGCCTGGCTGCGCCTGGCGTTCTTGGCGTTGCTGGCGACGGCGCTTGCCGCCTGCACCACCACGCCTAAACCCATTGAAGGCGCCAGCGCCGACGCGTTCTCGCGCATCGGCCGCTTTGCGATCACCGTCAACGAAGAAGGCGGCAAGCAAAACGCCGTGCAGGGCGGGTTTTCGTGGTCGGATGACGGCCAGCGCTATGTGCTGGACCTGACCAACCCGCTGGGTTCAACCGAAGCGCGCGTGCAAGGGCGGCCCGGCGCGGCCACCCTGACCAAGGCCGACGGCACCCGCCTGGAAGCCGATAACCCCGATGCCCTGGCCGAAGAAGCCCTGGGCAGCAGCATGCCCGTGTCGGGCTTGCGTGACTGGCTGCGCGGCAAGTTGCCCGCCGAGCCGGAAGCGTCGGACATCACCCGCGACGACCGGGGCCGGCCTACCGCCTTCGAGCAAGGCGGCTGGCGCGCCAACCTGTCGCGCTACGACAACCTGGGCCCGCAGATGCTGGTGTTGCAACGCCAGGAACCGGGTCGCCGCATCATGGTTCGGCTGGTGGTCAACCAGCCCTGAGTCCGGGTCTGTTTGCACGAGGCGGGTCGGCCAGTCGGCCAGTCGGCCAGTCGGCACGCCGGAAGCTCGGCAGGCCTGCGAGCTTGCCACTCAGCGCGCGACGGCCTGGGAGCTGGGCTCGGGGTTGTCTCGGACCAGTGCCCGGTACAGGCTGGCCATGTAGCACAGCAAGATCACCGAAAAGGGCAGGCCGCACAGCACGACCGCGGTTTGCATTGCGTTGAAGTTGCCGGCCAGCAGCAGCCCCACGCCCAGCATCGTGGTCAGCGACGCCCAAAATACCCGCAGCCAGATGGGCGCATCGTGCCCGGCGTCCGCGTTGCGCGCGGACAGGTTGGCGATCATCAGCGTGCCGGAATCCACCGGCGTCAAGAACAGCATGAATGACATCACCACGCCCACGCCGGCCACCCACTGCGTCAGCGGCAGGTATTCCATCAGCGTGTAGAACGCCATGGGCGGGTTGGCCAAGGCCATGTCGCCCAGCCCCGCCGCGCCCTCGTTCATCACGAGGTTGATGGCGGTGTTGCCGAAGATGGACAGCCACGCCAGCGTGAAGCCCAGCGGCACCAGCATCACCCCGAAGATCAATTCCCGTATCCGCCGACCACGTGAAATACGCGCGATGAACATGCCGACAAAGGGCGCCCAGCCTATCCACCAGGCCCAATAGAAGATGGTCCAGGAACTGGTCCAGCGCACGGCTTTCATGTCGTACAGGTACAGGTCGAAGCTCTTGCCCAGGAACGCGTTGAGGTAGTCGCCCAGGTTCTGCACCATGCCGTCCAGCAGCAAGCGGGTGGGTCCGGCCAGGAACACGAACAGCAACAGCAGGCACATCAGTGCGGTGTTGACGTTGGATAGCACGGCGATGCCGCGCTTGATGCCCAGCGCGGCCGCGCCGGTGGCCACCACCATCATGATGATGACGATGGGCACCTGGGCGGCAGCGGTGTTCGGAACGTTCAGCAGGTAGGTCAGCCCGGCGTGCAGCAGCAAGGCGCCCAGCCCCAGATTGGTGACCATGGAGACGATCGTGGCCAGCACGCCGAACCCATCCACCGCATGGCCGACCGCTTTGGGCAGCGGTTTGTCCGACAGCCCCTGCAAGGGCGAACGCAGCGCCAGCGGCTGCTTGTGGCGATACGCAAAATAGGCAAGCGCGGTGGCGGTCAGGGCATAAAGCGTCCAGCCGTGGATGCCCCAGTGCAGAAAGGTCAGCGTCAACGCGTTACGCGCCGCGTCCTGCGTGCCACCCACGCCGGTGGGCGGCAACAGGAAATGGTCCAGGGGCTCGTAGACGCCGTAATAGACCAGCGCGATACCGATGCCGGATGAAAACAGCATCGACACCCAAGACAGATAACTGAATTCCGGGGACTCGTCGTCATCGCCCAGGCGCAGCGCGCCGTGGCGCGACAGGGCCAGCCACAGGGCAAAGCCCACGCTGACGGTCATGGCCAGCATGTAGTACCAGCCAAAGTGTGATGCCACCAGCAACTGCGCGGCTTGCAGCCATGCCTGCGCGGCATCGGGCTGCCAGATGAGCAGGGCGCCGAACCCCAGCACCGAGACGGCCGCGCTGAGGAAAACGATGGGATTGGTATGCGCCAGCCAGCTGCGCCGGGCCGGTGCGCTTGCCGATGACCGCGTCGAAGTGATCCGTTCATGCCGCACCGCTGTCTCCCCGTGTGGTGATGCTGCCTGGTGCTACCGATGAGTCGTTGTTCGCGCTGTTCATGCTGTGCGCGTGCTTGCCGTCGATGTTTGTTGCCAACGATGTGGCCGTCGGCGATGTGTCTGCGGCACCTTACCGTTTTTATATTGAACGATCAATCAATATAAATTAGACTCGACCGCACCCGGCCGACAGCTCGTTGCCGTCATTGCCGTCGGCCGTTCTCGTCGCTTTCTCGGCGCTTTCTCGTCGCTTTCTTTATGTCACCCAGGAACTCCGCGCAACATGCCAAAAGTCGGAATGCAGCCCATCCGTTGCAATCAACTTATTCAGGCCACGCTTGAATCCATCGACCAGGTCGGCCTGGCGGAAAGCTCCATCGCGCACATCGCCCGCGCGGCCAAACTGTCCACCGGCATCATCAGCCACTACTTCGGCGACAAGGATGGTTTGCTGGAAGCGTCCATGCGGGAATTGCTGCGCAACCTGCGCGATTCCGTATCGCGCGCGCGCGTCGCCGCCGCGCCAGACGCCCGTGCGCAACTGCACGCCATCATCGACGGCAACTTCGTGCCCACGCAGGTCTCGCGCAGCGCGATGCGCGCGTGGCTGACGTTCTGGGCAGCCAGCATGCACCAGCCGCGCCTGGGCCGCCTGCAACGCGCCAATGACCGCCGTCTGCATTCCAACCTGTGCTGCCAATTCCAGCGCGTGCTGCCGCTTGCGCAAGCGCGAGAAGCCGCGCGCGGCCTGGCCGCCATGATCGACGGGCTGTGGTTGCGCGGTGGTTTGATGGGCGTGGATTTCGCGGGCGAACAAGCGCGCGCCGTCGCTTACGACTATGTAGACCTGCTGCTAGCTCGCAGCCAATCGGTGGGGGAGCCGGCCCTGGGCCCACCCTCACTTTGACAATAGGACGGACTCCCATGCCTTTGCCCATCCAGCAACTCTACATCCACGGTCGGCGCACCAACGCCATCAGCAGCAAGACCATCACCACGGTGAACCCCGCCAATGGCGCGGTGTTGGCGGAAGTGCAGGTGGCCGCCCGCCAGGATATCGACCGCGCGGTGGCCAGCGCGCAAGAAGGGCAGAAGGCATGGGCGGCGCGGTCCCCCGCCCAACGCGGCCAGGTACTGCTGCGGGCTGCGCAGTTGCTGCGCGAACGCAATGACGAGCTCGCCGAACTGGAAACGCTGGATACCGGCAAGCCGCTGTCCGAAACGCGCACCGTGGATATCGCCACGGGTGTGGACGTCATTGAGTACTACGCGGGGTTGGCGGCTGCCGTGCAAGGCATCCAGGTGCCGCTGCGCGAGTCCAGCTTCTTTTACACGCGGCGTGAACCGCTGGGCGTGATCGCGGGCATCGGCGCGTGGAATTATCCGGTTCAGATCGCCATGTGGAAGTCGGCCGCCGCGCTGGCCACGGGCAACGCGATGGTGTTCAAACCCGCCGAGATCACGCCCCTGACGGCGCTGCGGCTGGCCGAAATCTATACCGAAGCCGGCGTGCCCAATGGCGTCTTCAACGTGGTGCTGGGTAGTGGCCGTGACATCGGCGACTGGCTGACCGGCCACCCGGGCGTCGCAAAAGTGTCCTTCACGGGCGGCGTGGATACGGGCAAGCAGGTCATGGGCGTGGCGGCGGCATCGCTCAAGAGCGTGACACTGGAACTGGGCGGCAAGTCCGCCCTGATCGTGTTGCCCGATGCCTCGGTTGAACGCGCCGCTGACATCGCCATGATGGCCAATTTCTTCAGCTCGGGGCAGGTGTGCACAAACGGCACGCGTGTCTTCGTGCACCGATCGCAAAAGGCGGCATTCGAAGCCGCCGTGCTGGAGCGCGTGGCGCGCATTCGCGTTGGCGACCCCTTCGACCCCCGCACCAACTTCGGTCCGCTGGTCAGCGCCGCGCACATGGACGGCGTGCTGAGCTGGATTGAAATCGGCAAGCGCGAAGGCGCCACCTTGCTGGCCGGCGGCGTGCGCTTGACGGACGGCGTGCTGGCCAAGGGCGCGTACGTGGCCCCCACCGTGTTCACCGACTGCGACGACAGCATGGAAATCGTGCAGGAAGAAATTTTCGGTCCCGTCATGACCATCCTGTCTTTCGATAGCCAGGACGAAGTCGTGCAGCGCGCCAACGACAGCCGCTACGGCTTGGCGGCGGGCGTGGTCAGCAGCGACCTGGCTGCCGCCCACCGCATCGCGCATCGCTTGCAGGCGGGCATTTGCTGGATCAACACATGGGGGGAATCCCCCGCGCAAATGCCGGTGGGCGGATACAAGCAGTCGGGCCTGGGCCGCGAAAACGGCCTGGAGGCGCTGGCCCAATACACGCAAACGAAGTCGGTCCAGGTCGAACTTGGCGAGTTCGCCTCGGTGTTCTGACGAGGCCGTCGCACATCGCGCCGGGCGCCGGGCATAACGCCGGGCCGCCCGCTTTCTGTACGTGTAGGGGGGAAGGGCATGTCGATCAAGCGGGAGTACGACTACATCATCGTGGGCGCGGGATCAGCGGGTAACACGCTGGCCACGCGGCTGACCGAGGACCCGGGCACCACCGTGCTGCTGCTGGAAGCGGGCGGGCAGGATCATCGTTTCGATTTCCGCACGCAGATGCCGGCCGCACTGGCCATGCCCTTGCAAGGCAGGCGCTACAACTGGGGCTATCAAACCGACCCCGAGCCGCACCTGAACGGGCGCCGGCTTGACTGCGGTCGCGGCAAGGGCCTGGGCGGTTCGTCATTGATCAACGGCATGTGCTACATCCGCGGCAACGCGTTGGACTACGACCATTGGGCGCGCGTCGAAGGCCTGGCGCATTGGGATTACCTGTCGTGCCTGCCGTACTTCAAGAAGGCAGAAAGCCGCGACGTGGGCGCTTGCGATTATCACGGCGGCGCCGGGCCCGTCAGCGTCACCACGCCCAAGCTGGACAACAACCCGTTGTTCGATGCCATGGTCGCGGCGGGCACGCAGGCGGGCTATCCGCATACGCCTGACATGAACGGTTATCGGCAGGAAGGCTTCGGCCCCATGGACCGCACCGTGACCCCGCGCGGGCGTCGTGCCAGCACGGCACGCGGCTATCTGGATCAGGCGCGCGGGCGCGCCAACCTCACCATCGTGACCCGGGCGTTGACCGACGTGATTCTGTTTTCGGGCCAGCGCGCCGAAGGCGTGGCGTGGGAGCAGCACGGCCAGCAGCACCGCAGCTTTGCCCGGCGCGAGGTGCTGCTGTGCGCGGGCGCCATCGCGTCGCCGCAAATCCTGCAACGGTCTGGCGTGGGCGCGGGGCAGTTGCTGCGCCGCCTGGGCATCGCCGTGCGCCATGAACTGCCGGGCGTGGGCGAAAACCTGCAAGACCACCTGGAGCTTTACGTGCAGGTTGAATGCAAGCAGCCCGTGTCGCTGGCCCCCGCGCTCAAGTTGCGCAATCAGCCGGCGATCGGTGCTGAATGGTTGTTGATGGGGACGGGCATCGGCGCCAGCAATCAGTTCGAAGCCGGCGGATTCATACGCAGCCACGACGATTTCCCGTGGCCGAACCTGCAATATCACTTCTTGCCGGTGGCCATCAATTACAACGGGTCCAACCCGATCAAGGCGCACAGCTTCCAGATGCATGTGGGCTCCATGCGTTCGCCCAGTCGGGGGCGCGTGCACGTTCGGTCGCGCTCGCCGCATGACCATCCCAGCATCTTGTTCAACTACATGTCGCACGCGCAGGACTGGCGCGAATTTCGCGCGGCGCTGCGCATCACGCGTGAACTCTTCGCGCAACCCGCGTTGGCGCAATATGCGGGCCGCGAGATTTCGCCGGGCGCTGCCCTGCAAAGCGATGCGGACCTGGATGCCTTTGTGCGCGCGCAGGCCGAGACCGCGTATCACCCGTCTTGCTCGAACAAGATGGGGGCGTCGTCGGACCCGATGGCGGTTGTGGACGGCTACGGGCGTGTGCACGGGCTGCAAAACCTGCGCGTGATCGATGCGTCCATCATGCCGGACATCGTCACGGGCAACCTGAACGCGCCGGTCATCATGATGGCTGAAAAGCTGGCCGACCACCTGCGTGGCCGCGAGCCGCTGCCGCGCGCCAACGTGCCGTACTACACGGCGCAGGGCCCCGCGCGTAGCTAGAATGTGGGCTTGTCCCGCACCGGTTGCCTGATGTGACTCTGTACGACGTTCCCGCTCCCGCCAAGCTGAATTTGTTCCTGCATGTGGTGGGCCGCCGCGCTGACGGCTACCACCTGCTGCAAACGGTCTTCCGCTTCATCGACCTTTGCGACACGCTGCATTTCGACGTGCGCGCCGACGGCATCATCAGCCGCGCCACCGAGCTTGCCGGCGTGTCGGAGGCCGACGACCTGACCCTGCGGGCCGCGCACGCTTTGCAACGCGCCACCGGCACACGCCAGGGCGTGCAGATCGGCCTTGAAAAACGCATTCCACAGGGGGGCGGGCTGGGCGGCGGCTCCAGCGATGCGGCCTCGGTGTTGATCGCATTGAACAAGCTATGGAACACCGGCCTCACGCGGCGCCAGCTGATGGACCTGGCCTTGCCGTTGGGCGCCGACGTGCCGGTATTCGTTTTCGGGCAATCCGCTTTTGCCGAAGGCGTGGGCGAAGCACTGACCGCTGTGACGCTGCCTGAACGCGCGTATCTCGTAGCGCAACCTGACACCAGCGTGCCCACTGTTGGCATATTTTCGGCACCCGATTTGACAAGGGATTCTTCTTACATCACAATAGCGGACTTTCTTGCTTCGCCAACATTTTCCTTCGGGAAAAATGACTTGGAGCCGGTGGTTCACCGTCTTTATCCTGAAGTATTCAGGGCATCGCGGTGGCTTGCAGAACAGGGTTATCCTGTACGCATGTCGGGATCAGGCGCATGTTTATTCGCCGAATTCTCAGAGCTCTCCGAAGCCGTTTTGGCGAAAACAGAAATATCCGCTATAATGCGCGGCGCTGTTAAAACAAACAGCACAACGCATCCACGGTTTCGGTTAGTGCAGGCTTGTACTGGTTTAACTGAACATCCGTTGCGGAATTGGATTGCAAGATAGTTGGGGAGTCGCCAAGCTGGTTAAGGCACCGGATTTTGATTCCGGCATGCGAAGGTTCGAATCCTTCCTCCCCAGCCAACCGAATACATAAAAAAGCTGTTGAACACGCCTGTAAGACACTGGCCCGGGTTCAGCAGCTTTTTTATTTTCCGGATTCGCTGGTGTTTTCACCCCGCATCACTCGTTAGTGTCTTACAACGACCATCGCATCATCCATCATGGCAAACGATAGCTTCATGATCTTCACGGGCACGGCCAACACTCGGCTGGCCGTGGACGTAGTCAACCACCTCGATATGTCCCTGGGCAAGATGACCGTCGGTCGCTTCTCCGACGGCGAGGTGATGGTCGAAATCAACGAGAACGTGCGTGGCAAGGACGTCTTCGTCCTGCAGCCCACCTGTGCGCCCACCAATGACAACCTGATGGAAATCATGGTCATGGTCGATGCCCTGCGCCGCGCGTCGGCGGGCCGCATCACCGCCGCGATTCCGTACTTTGGTTATGCCCGCCAAGACCGCCGCCCGCGTTCGGCGCGCGTCGCGATCTCGGCCAAGGTTGTGGCCAACATGCTGCAAGTGGCTGGCGTTGACCGCGTCCTGACAATGGACCTGCACGCTGACCAGATCCAGGGTTTCTTCGACATCCCCGTGGACAACATCTACGCCGGTCCGATCTTGCTGGGCGACATCTGGCGCCGCAATTTCTCGAACCTGGTCGTGGTGTCCCCGGACATCGGCGGCGTGGTTCGCGCCCGCGCGCTGGCCAAGCAGCTGGAAGCCGACCTGGCCATCATCGACAAGCGTCGTCCGCGCGCCAACGTGTCGGAAGTGATGAACATCATCGGTGAAGTCGACGGCCGCACCTGCATCATCATGGACGACATGGTCGACACCGCCGGCACGCTGTGCAAGGCGGCCCAGGCCCTGAAAGACCGCGGCGCCGGCGCCGTTTACGCCTATTGCACGCACCCCGTGCTGTCGGGCGGCGCCATTGACCGCATTGAAGCGTCGGAACTGGACGAACTGGTCGTCACCGACACCATCCCGCTCTCCGAGCAAGGCCAGGCCAGCGGCAAGATCCGCCAGTTGTCGTGCGCCGCGCTGCTGGGCGAGACCATCCTGCGTATCTCGAACGCGGAATCGGTCAGCTCGCTGTTTGTCGACTGACGCGATTCGCGTCGGTCAGGCCACAGCCTACCTTTAGTTTTTGCACCTTGCTGGTCGCGGCAAGGCGCAATCAACACGGCGCGCATGTTGCGCGCCGTGCCGTTAACTGGTGAAGCCTCTTCACCTTATTTTGTTTTTGGAGTTTTCCATGAAATTCATCGCCACTGCGCGTAGCGTCCAGGGTTCGAGTGCGAGCCGCCGCCTGCGCCGCGCGGGCCGCGTTCCCGCCATTGTCTATGGTGGTACGGCTGCCCCCCTGAACATCGAACTCGACCACAACGAGATCTATCACGCCCTGCGTAAGGAAGAATTCCACGCATCGATCCTGCAAATGCAGCTCGAAGGCTCGAAGGATGAGCAAGTGTTGTTGCGTTCGGTTCAATGGCACGCCTACAAGCCGCAAGTCCTGCACGTGGACTTCCAGCGCGTGGACGCCAACCAGGCTCTGCGTACCAAGGTGCCGCTGCACTTTGTCAACGCCGAAATCTCGCCCGCTGTGAAGCTGGCCGGCGCCATCATCAGCCACGTGACGACCGAACTGGAAATCACCTGCCTGCCGAAGGCTCTGCCCCAGTTCATCGAAGTCGACCTGACCAACATCCTGGCCGGCGCTTCGATTCACCTGGCCGACATCAAGCTGCCCATGGGCGTGACGTACGTGCCCCACGGCGGTGAAGACAACCCGCTGCTGGCTGCCGCCATCGTCAAGGGCGGCGCTGCCGCTGCCGACGAAGCCGAAGAAGCTGCTCCGGCTGCCTAAGTCTGCTGGAAAGCCTTCGGGCTTTCCGCGGCTTGTGCCCGAAACCCTGCGTGTGCATTTGCATGCGCAGGGTTTTTTGGTTTAAACACCCTCCATCATGTCTATTCCCATACGCCTCATTGTGGGATTGGGTAACCCCGGTCCCGACTACGAAACGACCCGGCACAACGCCGGCTTTTGGCTGGCCGACCATCTGGCGGACGATCTGCGCACTTCTTTTGCGCTTGAAAAATCTTTTTTCGGCATGGTCGCCAAGTCGCGCCTGGGGGCGGACAACGTGCTGCTGCTCAAGCCCATCACTTATATGAACAAGTCGGGCCAGGCTGTGGGTGCCTTGGCGCGCTTCTACAAGCTGGCGCCGGAACAGGTGCTGGTGTTGCATGACGAACTGGATCTGCTGCCCGGGCAGGTCAAGCTCAAGCAGGGCGGGGGCCATGCGGGCCACAACGGCCTGAAGGACATCCAGGCCGTGCTGGGCAGCCCGAACTTCTGGCGGCTGCGCATCGGCATCGGTCACCCGCGCACGCTGGGCTTGGCGCAACAGGTTGCCGACTTTGTGCTGCACCCGCCGCGCCGCGACGAGCAAAAGGAAATCGAAGCCGTCATCGACCGCTGCCGCGCCGTCGTGCCGGCGATGCTGGCGGGCGATTTCCCGCTGGCCACGCGCCAATTGCACAGCGGCAACGTCGCGGGATGAGCCAACCCGCACCGTCCCAGCCCGTCGCCAAGACCCGCTTTCGAACAGAAGTCGCGGATTTCTGGCGGTATATCCGGCACCCACGCTCGCTGTCGCGCGTGCCGGGCCGCGCGGCGGGCAGTGGTTTGCTGGCCGACTGGTGGCCGGGCATACGCCCCGGGCGCCTGTTGGCCTGGGCCGGGCTGCTGTGGGCGCTGAATCTTTTCGCACTGGGCCCCGTTGCCGTGATGGCCGCCGGCCTGGGCGGCGCCACCCACCGTATCGACCCCACCAACCTGCCGTGGTTGACGGCGGTGATCTGGGCGCCGCTGGTCGAAGAAATGTTGTTCCGCTATGGTCTGCGCCGACCGTTGCAAGTGCTGTGGCTGGTGCCCGCGCTGATGCCGGTCGTGCTGTATGGCCCGAAGCTGTGGACGGGGCTGCTGCTGGCCGCCTTCGTGATCCTGGCATGCTGGGGCGTGCGCCAACGCGCAACGTTGCTGACGGGGTGGGACACGACGTGGCGGCGCTATTACCTGAAGCACTTTGGCCTGGTGTTTCACCTGGTCGCGCTGACGTTCGCGGCGGTGCACCTGACCAACTTTGTCTATAGCAAGACGCCGTACTGGCTGATGCCGCTGCTGGTGCTGCCGCAGTGGCTGACCGGGCTGGTGCTGGGCTGGATGCGCGTGCGTCGCGGCATCGGCGCGGCCATCCTGCTGCACGCCACGTTCAACGCCGGCCCCATTTTGATGATCTGGGCCGTGATGCGCTGGGCGCCGTCCATCGCCCAATAGCGGGGTCGCATCGCCGCGCAGGCGAAACTGCCACGGGGCGCACCCGGGGTAAACTAGAACGTTAACGATCAATACCGTACTTACACAGGATTCCCATGGCTCTGCAATGCGGCATCGTCGGCCTGCCCAACGTTGGCAAATCGACTCTCTTCAATGCTCTGACCCGCGCCGGCATCGCCGCCGAGAACTATCCGTTCTGCACCATCGAGCCCAACGTCGGTGTGGTCGAAGTGCCGGATCCGCGTCTGCAAAAGCTGGCTGAAATCGTCAAGCCCGAGCGCATCCTGTCGGCCACCGTCGAATTCGTGGACATCGCCGGCCTGGTTGCCGGCGCCAGCAAGGGCGAAGGCCTGGGCAACCAGTTCCTGTCGCACATCCGCGAAACCGACGCCATCGTCAACGTCGTGCGCTGCTTCGAAGACCCCAACGTGATCCACGTGGCCGGCAAGATCGACCCCATCGCCGACATCGAAGTCATCGAAACCGAACTGGCACTGGCCGACATGCAAACCGCTGAAAAAGCGTTGCTGCGTCACCAGAAGACCGCCCGCTCCGGCGACAAGGAATCGCAGCGCATCGTGGCCGTGCTGGAAAAGTGCGTGGCGCAGTTGAACGAAGCCAAGCCGATCCGCGCGCTGGACCTCAGCCCCGAAGAACAGGCCGACATCGCCCAATTGTGCTTCATCACCGCCAAGCGCGCGATGTACGTGGGCAACGTGGCCGACGACGGCTTCACCAACAACCCGCTGCTTGACCGCCTGACCGAATTCGCCGCCGCGCGCAACGCACCGGTCGTCGCCATCTGCGCCGCCATCGAATCCGAAATCGTCGACCTGGACGACGCCGACCGCCAGGCCTTCCTGTCCGACATGGGCATGGAAGAGCCGGGCCTGAACCGCCTGATCCGCGCCGCCTTCAAGCTGCTGGGCCTGCAAACCTACTTCACGGCAGGCGTGAAGGAAGTGCGCGCCTGGACGGTGCCCATCGGCGCAACCGCCCCGCAAGCCGCCGGCGTCATCCACACCGACTTCGAACGCGGCTTCATCCGCGCGCAGACGATCGCGTACGAAGACTTCATCACGTACAAGGGCGAGCAAGGCGCCAAGGAAGCCGGCAAGATGCGCGCAGAAGGAAAGGAATACATCGTGCAGGATGGCGATGTGATGAATTTCTTGTTCAACGTCTGATCCGATAAGCCGATTTCACGGCGTTTCGTGAAACTCGGTGAAAGAACGGAAGTGTCTGAAAAACCGCGTACTTACGCGGTTTTTTGGTTTCAGGGGGTTGCCTGATCGTTCTCTGGTTGCCGAGTCATGTGTGAGTACGGTATCGAGTACAAAAATTTGCTGCTCCTCGGAAAGGTGAGTACAGTTGCGCAGACATTTTGTTGTTAAAGGGGCAACTCATGCTCACGGATGCGAATTGCCGCAATGCAAAGCCACGGGAGAAACTGTATCGGCTCAACGATCACAAAGGTCTCTACCTGGAGGTCAAGCCTTCTGGGGTGAAGGCGTGGAGGTATCGATATACGCTCCATGGCAATGCCAGTATGTACGCGTTGGGCGACTATCCAGACGTCAAGCTGTCTGAGGCACGGCAGCTCTGTGAGGGCGCGCGCAAGCTCGTGAAGCAAGGTATCAGTCCGGCTCAACAGCGACAGATCGATCGGATCAGACAGGTCAGCGAGGCGAAGAATACGTTTGAGCTCGTCGCCAAGGAGTGGCTGCAAACCAAGGACTGGCAGACGATCACCAAGCAAAGACGCTTGGACATGATGAACAGGGTTGTCTTTCCAAAGATCGGCGCGATGCCGGTGCGAGATGTCACCCCTGTGCACGTCTTGAGTATTCTTCAGGACACGGTCAAGCGAGGGGCGCCATCCGTGGCGGCAGAGGCCCGGCGGACGATGTCGGCCGTGTTCGAGTTCGCTGTGGCGACCTTGCGGGCCGAAACGGACCCGGTCTGGCCTGTCCGCAAGGCAATCCCGGCAAACAAGACCCAGCACAAGACGGCACTCACCGTTGAGCAGATCGGCAAGCTTCTCCGTGACTTCGACAGCCACCGCTGCACATTTCAGATCAACTATTGCATGCAGCTCATGTGGTGGACGCTCGTGCGTCCTTCCGAGGCTGCCGAAGCTGAGTGGTCGGAGTTCGATCTGGCTGCTGCAACTTGGCGCATTCCTGCAATTCGGATGAAAGCGAGGAAGGACCACGTCGTGCCTTTGCCCAGACAAACAATTGCGATGCTTGAAAAGCTTCGCGGGCTGACTGGTGACCGCAAACATGTTTTTCCCGGACGGGACGACCGCAACGGACCAATGTCCATCGCTGCGCTCCGGCAGGCTCTCAAAGTTGTCGGTTGGAGCGG
Organism: Achromobacter sp. RT286_PF; assembly: GCF_059760425.1. NCBI lineage: Bacteria > Pseudomonadati > Pseudomonadota > Betaproteobacteria > Burkholderiales > Alcaligenaceae > Achromobacter > Achromobacter sp. RT286_PF. The sequence continues at coordinate 371,107 of NZ_JCBAMR010000002.1, read as the reverse complement.
GACCTATAGTCCCCACGCCACTCGCACCACTGGAAGCACCCGGCTGAACGAGATGGGATATAGGCCCGATGCGATCGAGGCCCAACTCGCTCATGCTGATCAGAACAATGTGCGTCGCACGTACAACCACGCTACGTATTTTGATGAGCGCAAAGCGATGATGCAGCAATGGGCGGACCGCTTGGACGAATGGAAGGAACTATGACGTACTCACCATATTTGCCCGAAGGTTGCGACGGGACACTAACAGCTGCCCAGCTGCGGTTCATCGAATTTTCGGTCGGCTTGCAGGCTCGCCTGTTGAAAAAAGGTAAGCCCGTCTTCAAGGATCGAGCGCGCTTCTGCGAACAGATGATCGAGTTGGCAAAGGAGTATCAATGGCAGCAGCGCAAGCATGCTGAGAGGGATGATGCCCGAGTCAAATTTGCGAGCCTTTCGAACCTGGCGGGAAAATTTTGTGCTTCATTGGCAGCGCTTGAGCCAGCGACTGTAAAGATCTTGGACGGCGGCCTGAAAGCGCATTATGCATGCAATGGTGCGAGTGACGTAGGCGCGAGTGGAGAGGAGTTTCGTTCGAACGATTGGCCACACGGCCCCGAGCGGGTAGCGCAATTCGCAGATGCACTTGCGGGCCTGGAAATGGCTGCGGCAGATCTGTCCCGACGTGCCCGGCTGGGTCGCGCCGAGATGGACGCAGAGCATTGGGCCGCGCGAGAGTTCGTTCGGATCTGTCATGCCTCGGGCTGGGCTCCGTTGAAAATGTCGAATAGCGGAAGAGAGGTGAAGGGCGCTACGAGATCTAAGCTTCCCGAGGTTGTGCGCTGTCTGGCCGCCGTGTTTGAGATGGCTGGAATCGAGGGGCGGCAGGCGGAAAGCCGGGCCATGACTACCTTACGAAAGCTGCGCAAGTCTTCGGTGCCTCATCCCGTTCAATGGGCGGGTGCGTTCGACGGGGAATACGACGAAGTCGAGTGGTATCAAATCCGCCTTCAAAAGGTTGAGAGCGAAACCTGGAAGGACTTGCCAAATTTCATTCCCGAGGGCCATCGTCGAGGCGACTAAGACGAAGGTTTGGAACTGGCGATGCGGGCATTAAAGCCTGCTCTTTTTCCCAATTAATGCTCGCGACTTTTCTCTCTGAACGGACGATCATCGCCTCTCATTCAACTCGTTTCGAGGCAAACCATGAACGTTCTGCGTATCCAAGAAACCTGCAAAAAAATCGCGCTGAGTCGAACCACGCTTTGGCGGTTGTGCCAGCAAACAGATTTCCCCAAGCCCATCAAGCTGGGAGGTCGTGCGATCGGGTTTTTAGAGCATGAAGTGGACCACTGGCTGGAAAGCCAGGCTGATGCACGCTCGACTTCTGCACGCGGGGGTTGAAATGGGGCGGCAGAGAACGATCGATGACGAGAAATTCTGGCATGCACCGAGGTTGGAGGGTTGCACCTCCGAAGATAAATTTGCGCTCCTACACCTGTTAACGGGGCCCAAGAGCAATATCACCGGGGTCTATGCGCTTGTGCCTCGCCATGCCGGGGCAGAGCTGGGCTGGACGGCTGAACAGTGGCTGCACGTGTTGGGTCGGCTCCAGGACAGAGACCTAGCTTGCTATGACGAACATCAGTTGATGGTCTGGGTGAAGGTGTGGTGGGAGCACCATAACGCGCGGCAAACTGTCGGCCCGAAACTGCTGGGACGAACGTTGGAGCAGATACGCGATATTCCGCAGGCATGGCGGGATAGCTTTTGGGCAGACTTCCTGAGCCGATTGACTGTAGAGCAGCGCAAGAGACTGGATCAGGATTGCGTGCAGTCAGAAGATACCTCAGGCGAGGGCTATGGATACCCTATCGATAGTGCATCAGGAAACGGCCAGCGTAACGCTAACGAACAACGAAAACTATTAAATGAAACGACAACAGGCTCGTGTAGGCAGCAACCTGTGGATATGTCGGCCGTCCCGCCTCAATTTCACGATGATGTCCACAGGGCTCTCCAGGATGCGTTGCGGAACGGTTCGTTGAGACACGACCCCCAGGCAGTGATCGATGCGATGGCTCGGCTGTACCGCTCCGCGAATCGTCCCAGAGCGGCATATCCATTGACCATGCATCTGGCGAAGAACCTGCTTCCCGCCAGTTCTGGGGCATGAGGATGGTTGTGTTGCATAACCACCCTGAGGAGACTGACCTTGTCCGCCAGTGTCAAAGGCTTTTTGCGATAGCTATAGGGGAGACAGGTTCTTCAGGGCGCGTGACCAGGCGGACCGCTGTAGATTATGCAAAATTAGCCTTGTCGTTGGTGAACAGGGCCAGCCATTCCGAAGCCGGCCTGATGGATGTGGTACAGGCCACGTCCCGCTCGTCTACATACTTTAAGAGGATGGCAGCGATTCGATATGTGCTGGTGAGGCAGCATGAGCAATTGCTGTTGGAGATGAGTGCCACCCCGCGCCCAGCAGATTTTTCGGATTCCGACACGACCGGCAAGTGGCAGCGTCATTTGGATTTGCTTCAGCAATATCATGACCAGCAGAAAAAGGGGTTTATCCAGACTCGACGCAGGCGCGTTAGCAAACGGCAAGCCTTGCAGGGGCTGCGAGCAGATTGGCGTGAGCAGATTTGCCGGCGTTCAGAAAACGGAAAATACGGTCTTGCCATGTTGGTGGCAGCCCTGACAGGTTGTCGTCCGGCGGAGTTGGAGCGCGGCGTCGTTATTTCGGAGAGCGGGGGCTCCGAAGAAATTGGCCAGATCAATTTCATGATCGATGGCGTTAAGGTTAGTGGAGGACAAGGGCAGCCGCATCGGTGCATCAGCTATCGGTCGAATGATCCGCATCCGCTGGTGCGCGCTATCAGGCAGGAGTTAGAGGGGCGGCTCGACAACGGGGCCTGCCGTGTGCAGGTGGAGAAAGCGCTCAACTTCACCGTTGAGGTTCGTCGATTGGCACAATGCCTTTGGCCCACGCATCCTCACTCGATAACGGCGTATTGTTTCCGGCATCAATGGGCGGCGGATCTGAAGCGCACGCAGTCAACCGACTCGGTCAGCCGAGGGCTGGGGCATCTGTCAGCTAAGACGCGGCGATACTATGGGCAGGCGGGGCAGTCGAAGGGGAGATTTCTTCAGCCAGTAGCCGTCACTGCCGAGCGCCACATCAAATCTGTGCCTGATTGGGCAAGCTCTGGGCCGAGAGTGCTCTGACGGCCTTTGAGTTGAGTGTCAGATCGGCATTAGTTTTCTTGTAAAGAAAAGTCACATGCAGTACATTGGCAGTACCTGCCAATGCGAGAACTGTATGCCGCGCCGTAAGGACGAAACTCTATCTATACGTACATCTTCCGAGATTAAACATCTCCTGCAACTTGCTGCCGAACGCGAGCGGCGGTCCGTTGCCTCGATGGTCGAAGTACTAGTGCTGCAGTATGCCGAACTGCATAAATTGATGCCTGATGAGCCAAGCCTGTCGTCGGCTATGAGGCCATCATCCAAATGACCGATTCTTCTGCAAAAATTACCGCGAACCAACTAGAAAGCCACCTTTGGGAATCCGCCAACATTCTGCGTGGCCCGGTGGATGCCGCTGACTTCAAGACCTACATTTTTCCGCTGCTGTTCTTCAAGCGCATCTGCGATGTTTGGGATGAAGAGTACCAGGATATCGTCGATGAGACTGGCGACGAGCAACTGGCCTGGTTTCCGGAATCGCACCGCTTCCAGATCCCCGAAGACTGCCACTGGAACGACGTTCGCACCAAGGCCAGTAATGTCGGGACGGCCCTTCAGCGCGCGATGCGCGAGATCGAAAAGGCTAACCCCGACACCCTGTACGGCGTGTTCGGCGATGCCCAGTGGTCGAACAAGGAGCGGCTGTCTGATGCCCTGCTCAAGGACTTGATCGAGCACTTCTCCAAACTGCCGTTTGGCAACAAGAACGTCAACTCGGATCTGCTTGGCGACGCCTACGAGTACCTGATCAAGAAGTTCGCCGACGCCACGAACAAAAAGGCCGGCGAGTTCTACACTCCGCGCAGCGTGGTGCGGCTGATGATCGACATGCTCGACCCCAAAGAAGCCGAGACCATCTACGACCCGGCCTGCGGCACCGGGGGCATGCTGCTGGCCGCTGTCCAACACGTAAAGGAACAGCACGGCGACGTGAAGCGCTTGTGGGGCAAGCTGTACGGGCAAGAGAAAAACCTCACCACCTCATCCATCGCGCGGATGAACTTGTTCCTTCACGGCATCGAAGATTTCCAGGTGGTGCGCGGCGACACGCTGCGCAACCCAGCCTTCTTCGAAGGCGACCGACTGGCTACGTTCGACTGTGTGATTGCAAATCCGCCATTCTCGCTGGAAAAGTGGGGCGAGGACTTGTGGCTGAACGATCCCTTCGGCCGCAACTTTGCCGGCCTGCCGCCCTCATCCAGCGGTGACTTTGCCTGGGTGCAGCATATGGTCAAGTCAATGGCTGACGTCAGCGGCCGGATGGCTGTGGTGCTGCCCCAGGGCGCCCTGTTCCGCAAAGGTGTGGAAGGCAACATTCGACAGAAGCTACTGGAAATGGATTTGGTCGAGGCCGTGATCGGCCTGGCACCCAACCTTTTCTACGGCACCGGCCTCGCTGCGTGCATCCTGATCTTGCGCAAGCGCAAACCGGTCAAGCACAAGAAGAAAGTACTGATCGCCGATGCGTCACGCCTGTTCCGCCGGGGCCGCGCGCAGAACTATCTGGAACCCGAGCACGCCGCCGAGATCCTCGGCTGGTATCGCGGCTTTGTCGATGTGCAGGACGCGGTCCGCGTGGTCAGCCTCAACGAGATCAAAGCCGAAGACTGGACGCTGAACATCTCGCGCTATGTCCTGCCCCCATTGCAAGAAGACATCCCACCTCTGCCCGACGCAATAGCGGCGTTCAAGGACGCGCTCTCCCTTTGCCGCGCGGCCGAAGAACGTCTCGCTAAGGTAATGACTGAAGGGGGATGGCTGAAGTGAGTTCCGACCGCCCATTCAAAGACAACAAAATATTCACGGAAGAAATGGCGAATGCTGCGCGCTCTCGATTGAAGGAAAGGTTTTCCCAAATGGCAGACGAGAAATTTCGTACCACCAAGCGCATCAGCCAACAAGAACTCGAAAGCTACCTGTGGGGTGCCGCCGTGTTGCTACGCGGCCTCATCGACGCCGGAGACTACAAGCAGTTTATCTTTCCGCTGCTGTTCTACAAGCGCGTCTCGGATGTCTGGGACGAGGAATACCAAGCGGCGCTGGCCAACTCCGGCGGTGACCTTTCCTACGCGCAGTTCGCGGAGAACCATCGCTTCCAGATTACCGAGGGCGCGCATTGGAACGACATACGCCAGACCCCAAAGAACGTCGGTGCCGCCATCCAAAAGGCCATGCGCGCCATCGAAACCGCCAACCCGGATCTGCTCGACGGCATCTTTGGCGATGCGCCGTGGACCAACCGCGAGCGTCTGCCCGACGAAACATTGAAGAACCTGATCGAGCATTTCTCGACCGAAACGCTCTCGGTGGCCAACGTGCCCGAGGACGAACTGGGCAACGCCTACGAATACCTGATCAAAAAGTTCGCGGACGACTCCGGTCACACCGCAGCCGAGTTTTACACCAATCGCACCGTCGTCCATTTGATGACGCAACTTCTGGCACCGCAAGCGGGCGAGTCTATCTATGATCCCACGTGTGGCACCGGTGGCATGCTGATCTCGGCCTTGGACGAAGTGAAGCGCTCGGGCGGCGAGTACCGCACGCTCAAACTCTACGGGCAGGAGCGCAACCTCATTACCTCATCCATCGCTCGCATGAACCTGTTCCTGCACGGAGTGGAGGACTTTGAGATCATTCGGGGCGACACCCTCGCCGAACCAAAGCACATTGAAGGCGACCGCCTGCGCCAGTTCGACGTGATCCTGGCCAACCCGCCGTACTCCATCAAGCAGTGGAATCGCGAAGCCTGGAGCAGTGACAAGTGGGGCCGTAACTCGCTGGGTACTCCCCCGCAGGGCCGCGCCGATTACGCCTTCCAGCAGCACATCCTGAGCAGCCTCACCGCCAAGGGGCGTAGTGCCGTTCTCTGGCCCCACGGCGTGCTGTTCCGTAATGAAGAACAGACCATGCGCGCCAAGATGGTCGAGCAGGACTGGGTCGAGGCCGTCATCGGCTTGGGCCCCAACCTGTTCTACAACTCTCCGATGGAGTCGTGCATCGTCATCTGCAACCGCAAGAAGGTCGCGTCTCGCAAGGGCAAGGTGATCTTCATTGACGCGGTGAGCGAGGTAACCCGCGAACGGGCGCAGAGCTTCCTGAAGCCCGAGCACCAGCAGCGCATCCTGACCGCCTACAAGACCCTTGTGGACGTGCCAGGTTTCGCCAAGGTGGCCACTGTGGCGGAAATCGACGCCAATGCCGGCAACTTGTCGATCCCGCTGTACGTGAAGCGCATTGCCGCCGCCATCGCCACCGACAGCAATGGTGACGCGGTATCGCTGCGCTCTGCCTGGGGTCAATGGCAAAACCATGGCCGCGCGTTCTGGCAACAGATGGACGCGCTGGTGGAAACGCTGGATGGACTGATTACGGAGGACATCGAGCGTGTCTGACAAGAACAATAAAGCCCTGAAGCCCTACTGGCGTCGGGTGAGGTTCGGCGAGGTGGTGCGCCAATGCAAAGAAAAGGCCGATCCGGAAACCTCCGGCCTGGAACGCTACATCGCAGGCGACCACATGGATACCAATGACCTCCGCCTTCGTCGCTGGGGTGAGATTGGTTCGGGCTACTTGGGGCCTGCATTCCATATGCGGTTCAAGCCTGGCCAAGTACTGTACGGCTCACGCCGAACCTATCTGCGAAAGGTCGCGGTTGCCGATTTCGACGGCATCTGTGCAAACACGACCTTCGTGCTGGAGCCGAAGAACCCCGAGGAGCTCTTGCCGGAGTTCTTGCCGTTCCTGATGCAGACCGATGCGTTCAATGATTTCTCGGTCAAGAACTCCAAAGGTTCAGTCAATCCCTACATCAACTTCTCAGATCTGGCGAAGTTCGAGTTTGCGCTGCCTTCGATGGAGGAACAGCAGCGAGTTGTTCGGCTTCTTACGAGCGCTGAGGTAGCACGAACCGCAGCAGAAGATGCGGCGACTCATGCGGAGAAGCTGAGGAAGTCACTGCTTCTTGAAACCTTTGATGCGCTACAGGGTAGCGATATGGTCCGTATTCCATTTCTAGCGACAGAAGTCAGTTGCCGGTGGGTCAAGGCGCGTGATGCGGGCGCGATTCTTATGGGTCGCCAACTGTCGCCAAAATACAAGACTGGGAAGAACACAAAAAAGTATCTGCGAGTAGCCAATGTCTTTGACGGGTTCATTGACACGAGTGATGTCAATGAAATGGACTTCAATGAAAGTGAATTCGAGACTTTCAAGCTTCAGAGTGGCGATGTGCTGTTGAACGAAGGCCAAAGCCGTGAGCTTGTTGGCCGCAGTGCCGTATTCCGTGACGAAGTTCCCGACTGCTGCTTCCAGAACACACTGATCCGATTCCGCCCGAACAGAGACGTGTTGTCTGAATTTGCGCATTACTACTTTCAATATTGCCAGTACACATCTCGGTTCGTCCAGATTTCAAAACAGACAACATCAATTGCGCACCTGGGTGTCCAGCGGTTTGCCGAAATGAAGTTTCCTCTGGTTGCGACTGATTCACAAAGAGCGGTCGTGGATGCTTTATCCGCAGTAGTAACCGCTATTCCCCAACTCAAGAAGCGCGCACAGGCAGCAATCGCGATAAGGAATCAAGTTCTTACTGAGGGGGCTTCGAGATGAGTTTTACAGAGTCCAATACCGTCGAAGCCTACGTCCGCGACCTGCTCGCCGGCCCAATCAAGGCTGTCCAGCCCAACACCGTTCAGGAACCTCAGGCCAGCTACGGCCCCAGCCCCAAAGGCATCGGCTGGCGCTACGCCGCCCCTGCTGAGGTACCGCGCCAGATCCAGGAAGTGCTGGTCGAGCCGTGGCTGCGTGAGGCGCTGATCCGCCTGAACCCGGAGATTGTCTCTCAACCCGATCGCGCCGACGAGGTGCTCTACAAGCTGCGCGCTATCGTGCTCTCGGTGCGCTCGGATGGGCTGATCCGCGCCAACGAGGAAATGACCGCGTGGATGCGTGGTGAGCGCTCGATGCCCTTCGGCCACAACAACGAACATGTGCCGGTGCGGTTGATTGACTTCGATGACCTTTCGCAGAACCAGTACATCGTCACCCAGCAATACACATATCGTGCCGGCCCCACCGAACGCCGCGCCGATCTGGTGTTGCTGGTCAATGGTCTTCCGTTGGTGCTGATCGAGGCCAAGACGCCAGTCAAGAAGTGCATCAGTTGGGTTGACGGTGCTGTACAGGTGCACGATGACTACGAGAAGTTCGTACCCGAGCTCTTCGTCTGCAACGTGTTCTCGGTGGCGACCGAAGGCAAGGCCTATCGCTACGGCTCCATCGGCCTGCCCGTTAAGGACTGGGGCCCGTGGCATCTGGATGGTGATGACGACGAGGGGCAGCACCACCCGCTGAAGTCGCTCAAACTGTCCGCTGAGAGCATGCTGCAGCCTAATGTGGTGCTGGATATTTTAGGCAGCTTCACTCTGTTCGCCACCAACAAGAGAAAGCAGCGCAACAAGATCATCTGCCGCTATCAGCAGTACGAAGCGGCCAACAAGATTGTCGAACGCGTACTGGCGGGTTACCCCAAGAAGGGCCTGATCTGGCACTTCCAGGGTTCGGGAAAATCTCTGCTGATGGTGTTTGCCGCGCAGAAGCTCCGCATGCACGCAGGGTTGAGGAATCCGACTGTGCTGATTGTGGTGGACCGGATCGATCTCGATAGCCAGATCACCGGCACCTTCACTGGGGCGGACATCCCGAATCTTGAGAAAGCCGACACCCGCGAGAAGCTGCAGCAGCTGCTTGCGCAAGATGTGCGCAAGATCATCATTACGACGATCTTCAAGTTCGGCGAGGCCACAGGCAGCCTCAACGACCGCAGCAACATCATTGCCCTGGTGGACGAGGCCCACCGCACACAGGAAGGCGACTTGGGCCGCAAGATGCGTGAGGCCCTGCCCAATGCGTTTCTGTTTGGCCTGACCGGCACGCCGATCAACCGTGCCGACCGCAACACCTTCTACGCCTTTGGTGCCGACGAGGACGAGAAAGGCTACATGAGCCGGTACGGGTTCGAGGAGTCGATCCGCGACGGTGCTACGCTGAAACTGCACTTCGAGCCGCGCTTGATCGACCTGCATATCGACAAGGCCGCGCTGGACGCCGCCTACAAAGATCTGACCGGCGGCCTGTCAGATCTGGACAAGGACAACCTAGCGAAGACCGCCGCCAAGATGGCCGTGCTGGTCAAGACGCCTGAGCGCATCCGCAAGGTGTGCGAGGACATCGTCGAGCACTTCCAGACCAAGGTGGAGCCCAATGGCTTCAAGGGCCAGATTGTCACCTTCGACCGGGAGTCCTGCCTGCTGTTCAAGGCCGAGCTGGACAGGCTGTTGCCGCCCGAGGCTACAGACATCGTGATGTCGGTGCAGGCGTCCGACAAGAAGGAACATCCAGAGTATGCGGCCTTTGATCGTTCACGCGATGAAGAAGAACGGCTGCTCGATCGCTTCCGCGACCCGGCCGACCCACTGAAGCTGATCATCGTTACGGCCAAGCTGCTGACCGGCTTCGATGCGCCGATCTTGCAGGCCATGTACTTGGACAAGCCGCTGCGCGATCACACGCTGCTGCAGGCCATCTGCCGGGTCAACCGCACCTACTCCGAGCAGAAGACTCATGGTCTTATTGTGGATTACCTCGGCATCTTCGATGATGTGGCGGCAGCGCTGGAATTTGACGACAAGAGCGTCAAACAAGTGGTCAGCAACATTCAGGAGCTAAAAGATAAGCTGCCTCAGGCCATGCAGAAGTGCTTGGCCTTTTTTGTCGGTTGCGACCGGACTTTGCTGGGCTATGAGGGCTTGATCGCCGCGCAACAATGCTTGCCCACTAACGAAGTGCGAGATGGCTTCGCCGCCGAGTACAGCGTGCTCAACAAGATTTGGGAGGCGCTGTCGCCAGATGCGGTTTTAAATCCGTACGAAGCAGACTACAAGTGGTTGTCGCAGGTTTATCAGTCGGTGCAGCCATCGAGCGGGCACGGCAAGCTGATCTGGCATTCGCTAGGTGCCAAGACTATTGAGTTGATTCATCAGAACGTGCATGTGGATGCGGTGCGGGATGATCTCGAAACATTAGTTCTAGATGCTGACTTGCTTGAAGCGGTACTTTCGAATCCCGATCCGAAAAAGGCCAAGGAGATCGAGATCAAGCTCAAGCGTAGGCTGCGCGGGAAGGGAGTGAACTCAAGGTTCAAGAAGCTGTCTGAGAGGCTTGATGCCCTAAGAGATCGATTCGAGTCTGGACAGATAAATAGCGTCGAGTTCCTAAAGCAGCTGCTCGAAATTGCTAAGCAAACGCTGCAAGCCGAGAACGAGGTGCCCCCCGAAGAAGACGAGGATCGAGGCAAAGCGGCGTTGACCGAATTGTTCAACGAGGTCAAAACATCCGAAACTCCCATTATGGTAGAGCGAGTGGTGGCAGACATAGACGAGATTGTGCGTCTTGTCCGCTTTCCCGGTTGGCAAAGTACCCAAGCGGGGGAACGAGAGGTCAAGAAGGCACTGCGCAAAGCCCTCTTCAAATACAAGCTTCATGCAGATGAAGATTTGTTTGAGAAAGCATACAACTACATCCGGCAATACTACTGAGATGCAGAATTCCGCACGAGGTACGGTGGCAGCAGGCCAATCGGGCAATTCCACCGCGCGTCGAGGAAAGTTCGCCCCTTTTTCCATGCGCCAGCATCTCAAGGCGAATTTTTCCAGTTATGTGGGGACGCCTGTCAGGCGCTAAGGGTCAGTAAGAATGATGCAACGTTCGCATCAAGGTCAACGCGACGATGGCGAGGGTTAATGGCGTACGCAAAGCCATGGAAAAGTTACACCGACCAGCTGGATCAGTTGGTTGCTCGAGGAATGGTTGTTACCGACCGGGATCGCGCGCTCGGGTGTCTTGAACGGATCGGTTACTACCGGTTAAGCGGCTACTGGTTTGCATTCCGCGAACGTAGTGAGCTGCTCTGCATGTTGGACGAGCACGGAAGGAAACCAAAGAAGGTAAAAGAGGACCGGGTCGCGCTAGATGCGTTCCGTGCGGGAGCGACGTTTCAGAATGCTGTGGACCTGTACGTCTTCGACAAACAGCTGCGTCTGTTGGTGATGGACGCACTTGAACGTGTTGAGGTGGCGCTGCGCGTGGATCTGTCTCACACCTTGGGCAGGCTTGACCGGTTTGCCTATCTCAAACCCGAGCTGTTCCATAACGAGTTTAGCGTTGAGCTTGACACGACTTCGGGTGTCACGCGACATCATGGTTGGCTTGGAAAGCATGCCCACCTGATTGGTCGTTCCAAAGAAGAGTTTGTGCGTCACAGCGTGGCCAAATATGGCTTGCCGTTGGCAATTTGGGTCGCCTGCGAAGTCTGGGACTTTGGCACGCTCTCGACCTTATACAACGGAATGCGCGAGTCCGAGCAGGATGCTATCGCGGGCCGCTATGGGGTGAAGAATGGTCGAGTGTTCGCTACGTGGCTGCGCAGCCTGAACTACCTTCGTAACGTCTGCGCGCATCATAGCCGCCTCTGGAACCGCAACATTGTGGATCAACCGAAGTTGTCGACAACAGCCGAGTTGGCGTGGGTTGCGCCATTTGAAGCTGATCCCCATGCGCGTGCGCGCTGCTTCCTTTTGCTCAGGATCACGCGGCATCTCCTGAGCGTGGTCAATCCCCGGTCAAGCTGGCCAGATCGGATAAGGTCGCATTTGCAGGCGTTTCCCCAGCTGAACCACCTTGGCTTAAACCTTGGCGGTATGGGAGCTCCGGGCGACTGGGAAAGGCACTGGTAGGGCGGCCCAATAAAAAACCCCTCAGCAGCTTCCTCGCCGGGGCGAGGTCACTGAGAGGGGCCGTGTTGAGGTCAATTCTAGGCTGAAGAGCCCCTGCTCGTCAAGATCAGTGACAGGTCGACGACGAGGGCCTGGGCCAAAAACGTGGTGGTAGGAAAGGGAAATATGGCAATTTGGCTCATTCGCGCCGGTTCGCACGGCGAATACGAACAAAAGTTCATCCAGGAAAATCGTGTCTATGTGACGTGGGGCGGCCTGAACGTAGATCTCTCCAAGTTGCAGCAGCGGAGCGAACTTACGGCAGTCATGGCGCAACGCTATCCCGAGGCCAAGCCTAAAACGTTGCAGAACTGGGTAAGTCAGATTTGGCCTTTTGCGCATGAAATGAAGAAGGGAGATCTGGTTGTGCTTCCGATGAAGACACAGCCAGTCGTTTATATCGGCGAGCTGATCGGCGACTACAAGGCGGACGTTGCGGGGCCTGATCCCTTCTTCCATTCTCGGGCCATCAAATGGATCGGCGAAGCTGTACCCCGTACACACTTTGGCAAGGACTTACTGTTCTCGTTCGGCGCGTTCCTCACCATTTGCCGGATCCGACGTAACAACGCTGAGCAGCGGATTGCCTCTATGCGCGCCAACAATTGGAAAACAGAGACCTTGGCCGCCGCAGCAAAAGCGCCGATAGAGGCGACTGATGAGGAAGTGGTGGCGGACACTGACTTGGACGAGTTGATTCGTGACCAAATTGCGGCACTGATATCTGCACGTTTCAAGGGGCATGGGCTAACTCGCCTTGTTGAGGGCATTCTGAAGGCGCAGGGTTACACCACCTATCGAAGCCCCGAAGGCGCTGATGGTGGTGCTGACATTCTTGCGGGGGCAGGCCCGTTGGGCTTCATCGCGCCACGGTTGTGTGTTGAAGTGAAATCAGAGGATTTACCGATCGGCCGCGAGCCTGTGGATAAGCTACTTGGTGCCATGACAAAGTTCAATGCCGATCAAGGGCTATTTGTGGCATGGGGTGGCTTCAAAGGGAATGTACAGAAGGAACTGGCTTCCCAGTTTTTCCGGCTTCGTTTGTGGACGCAAAAAGAATTGCTCGAACAATTGTTTGAGCAATATGAGCGTTTGGACGAGGACTTGAAGGCGGAGTTGCCGCTGAAGCGGGTATGGATGGTTGCCTCTCAGGAAGACACAGTCTGAGGGTGCAGGGATCCGTCAGATCGAAAGAAGTGACGGCTCATTCCTTGCACATTGCTACCATACTGTTTACACGTTCGAGCGGACTGTTCCCACACTACTCACACAGTCAATTGCCTCGTTGTTGCCACGCAGTGCACACATTGATTCCTGTATGTGCACACGATGTTCCCGCCTGGTTCACGTAGATTTGTCACCATGCGGCATCCGAAATGGACGCATGGATATTATTTGTCCCCGGCGTCTGCACATTCTTTGAGCTGCATTCTTGGAGCTCAAAGAATGTGGCCGCTGAGCTTGATGCCCTCAGGAATCATGCACTGCGGCGGATGGGGACAGCCCATTCTACGGTGCGTCCAGGAAGACGGCTTGTGATACCTGCTTGCGGCCATGAGCCGCGCTGTCGCCTCGGCGATTGAGAATTTACGACGATGCCGTCGAATCCCAACATTGACTTCAGACTGAAGAGGCGCAATGAGCTCCGACATCACGGGCGGATGATGTCTTGGTATTTCATCGTGTTCGAAGTGGCGAATTAATTTCTGTCTTGGATCATCACTATTCATCTCCGTGACGATGAATGAGCGTGGAACCTTCCGTGGGCCGCCGTGGAGCGACGACGATAGCTGGGCGGCGATTTTCATTGGCACATAAAAATTGCAGCCCGGCCTGGAGTTGTTCCAAATAGGATAGAAGCGCGTGGCGCGGCGGGCTTGTTGGTATTTCATCGTGGCGGCAGCCGTAGATCTAGTCAAAGCCGCAGACCATCATTCGCCGCTCGGAGCTGAACGGAGAGTTTGGGAAATGCGGTGAAAAGCTTGTGGCAACGGAAACGGGGTCGGGCCTTGAGTGTGGCAAGCAGCTTGTCGGAGTTGAAGGGCACCATAAAACCCCGGCATTGCGTGGCACTGGCCGTGAGCCACTCGGCATAGGCGCCCTCCGGCAGGAGCATGTCCATGCGCTTTCCCTTATTGGGCTGGTGGTAGTGCTTGAAGAGGAGATCGTCGCCCGCGCTGACGGTGAGAATGGTGTAGCTCTCAGGACGTTTTCTTACTCGAGAGGCGGCCCAATTTTTGTCCTTATGGCGCGATCCCCGACACGCCACGACTCGCTAGAAATTCCTCTGCCGTCTCCGCCTCCTCCGGCGTATGCGCCGCGCATCGCGTTTGCCAGAAGGCTCCCGCCACCAGCGTCCGGCCTGGCTGGCGACACGTCTCGCAGAGGCGCGCCGACATTGCCGCAGCCATTGCAATCATTCCGCGCTGCGCCTTGTTCGCATTCTGGGTGTAGAAGCTCAGCGTGCCGAATTTTTCTTTCACCTGGACCGCGACAACCTGCGGCGCGCCGTTGCGGTCCGTGGCGAATTGAAGCTGCTCGCAAAGCACGTCGATGAGGTCAAACCATCCGTCATTGCACATGAATCCCCAGCGGAGATTTGCAAAGATGGCGGGATATCGCTGACGTAACTGGTCTAGCTTCTCTGGCATGGGCTGGTCCTGGTTGGAATCTCGCACATGGCTGTCTGCGGCACAGCCACGCAACGCTCCACGTTCCAAAAGTTCGTTACGAACCTTTCCTGAACGAGGGAGCATGACCCAAGCTGGTTCCAATTCCAATATTTCGAGGGATCCCTTCATCATCGTTTGTGACAGACGGGATGGGCCTGGTGTCGGACATTTCAAGTCTTGCAACGCAGCTGGGCACGTTGGGGGACCGCGCGCCGGGTCATTGCTACATAAACCACACCTTTCTCTATCCAAGCAAACCATGAGCATTGATGTGATGGCCGTCCGTTGGTTCAGCCTCATCGCGGTGCTGGACTTTCTGGCCTTGTCCGGGACGAGGGCTCCTCCGTTGCGAGAAAGGAGCTTTACTCGCTGTATCGGTGTTTGCCAGTTTCGATGAATAGGCGGGCGAAGGCTTCCCAGTCGTACAGGGGCACGAACGGCTCGCCCTGGTCGTCGCAAACCATCGTTGAGCCTTGGGCGCTTTCTTGCCAGAAATTGAAGAACGGCAGGCGACGAATGTCCGCCACTCGTACTCGGTCACGCACGACCGGCAGGCCAAAGTAGGTGGTCTTGGACTGGCCGGGCATATCAGGGATACTCCGTGCGGGCGTGCACCACATTGAGCACTTCAATGGCAGTATTCATGACCGTTTAAACCATTGTGTAGTTCGGGGGAGGGCACGATTTCACGCGTGTGTGGCACCCCGCCAAGCCGGTGCAAGTAAGATGTTCGTCGGCGGGCAACACGGCGCTTTCGATGGGCTGCCTGATTATGCGCGTCGCCTGTGGGCTGCGCTCAACCTTCTTAACAATCCTGAGGTAATTCTTCGCTGATTCGATGAGGGCGTCCTTCCGGGCCATCGCTTCATCGTGAGGAACACTTTGGCGCGGCTCGGCCATGCTGGCTAATATTTGCACGGAACCAGCGGTCATAGCTCGCCGCTTGGTCTTCGGTCTCAAATTCTGAGACGATGGGGGAAAGGGCGGTCCCATGGCAAGACCTCCTATTGGATGCGTCAGCCCAGGCTGTCTTCGATTCGCTCTCTAAGAACCCTCCTGAGTGGCGCGGGCGATGGGTAAACTTTCTATCGTGCTTACCTGTAAATTTATCGGTTCGTGCTTCCACAGGTAAAAGGCATAAAAATCAGGATGTTAGGAGGCAGGACGTGAAGCGTCAGTCTACCTATCCGAAAAATGAGTATAAAATTGAGTACAAATGCCTTGGCGACCTTTGGTTCCCCATTAAAATTAAATAGATAGTCCATAACTTTCCGTTTAACGTCTGATTCCGGCGGCCCGCCGCCCGTGCGGGTGCCGCTGCTTGCTAGGCAGCCACCCGCGGGAAAGCACCCGTCGAAGATGTGAGCTTAGGCTCACATCTTCATCCTTCTCGATTCCATGGCCGCAGTCAACGCGCGGATCCTGGATCAAACATCCCCCCTGAATGTCTATCGATTTCTGATGCGGCGTTTCGCTGATCGGAGTGCATGCTTGCGCGCGGCGCCCGGCCAATGTTGGCCAGTCCCATGCGCCCTGTCGAACCCTTCGTTCGAGTCCGATTGTCGCGCTTGCCTATTGTGGATAGGCTCGACGTACTTTCTTCAGCGGACCATCAGGAATTTGCATGAGCAATCTATCGCACGCTCTGTCTGTCAGGCCAATTCGTCATCGTGGTATCTCCGCCGCTCGGCAGCCTGACCAACCTAACGCTGTCGGGCGCGAACCGTGGCGCCGCATTGACGTCCGGACCGCATGAGGGATGCCATGCAAGACGTCATCCGGGTGGTTCTCGCAGACGGGCATCCGATCTGCGTCAAGGGTGTGCAAGTCGAGATTGCGACGGCAGACGCCGCCAAGGTGGTGGCATGCGCCTTCAACTCGACTGAACTGTTCGACGTTCTTAAGCAGCATGAGTGCGATGTGCTGGTTAGCGATTACGTCATGCAGGGCGCCGATTTTGGAGATGGCCTTAGCCTTTTCGCGAGAATACGGCGTCGCTATCCCCGCGTGCAGTTAGTCGTGTTGACTTCAATCATCCATTGCAACGTGCTGCTTGCCCTGGAGCGCCTGGGAGTCAAGGCGATCGTCAGCAAGGCCGATCAGCCCGAGCAGTTGCATCTTGCATTGCGCGCCGCGCACAACGGGCAGTCCTATCGATCGCCAAAGATCCAGTCGGCACTGGAACGCGAAGTGCGGGAGCCGCGTGTCGATCGACTCGCATCCTTGACGTGGTGTGAGATGGAAGTGTTGCGGCATTTTCTGGCTGGCCTTTCACTAAGTGAGATCGCGATGAAGTTCAGCCGCAGCAAGCAGACGGTCGGTGCGCACAAGCGCGCGGCTATGCGCAAGCTGGACGTCGACAACGATATTGACCTGGTTCGCTACGGCATCAGATCGGGGCTGGCGGCGTAACGCTGGCGCCACCGGACATACCCGTCCGTGCGCTTTGGCAAGCCGTGCACACGCCAATCGACGGACCGCGCCGCGCACCGTTAAAGCTTTGGGGCAAAGGCGCCGTAAATGGGTAAGAGAGGGCATCTCGCCTTCTCTGCCTGTTTGCGAAAAGGAGATGTCATGGCCCGTTATGGATCCGTCCGAACATTCCTCCTCGTTGTCGCCCTGAGTCCCTCGTTGGCTGCTGCCGAAGGGGGAAGGATTTACTTTCAAGGCGCCATCGTAGATGCCACCAATTGCCAGGTGGCCGCCGTGCGGGTGGGTAAGGAGGCAGTGGCGCAGTTGCATTGCCAAACCCGATCAGGGGTCGCTGCTATCAGCCAATCTGAATTGCAGTCGCGAAGCGTGGACAAGCGCGTCGAACAAGTGGCGCTGGGCAACTCCAGCACCAAAGCCAATACCGGCTCCGACGTTCAACCCGGGCGCTACGGTCAACTTGTGACGTTGTCCTATCTGTAGACCATACCGGCCCGTCTTGCGGCCGAGGTAAGCGCGGTACGCGCGGGGCCAGCGGTCTATCCCGACCGTTGGCCCCAAAAAAAATGCCGAAAAGATAGGACGGGTACGATAAATCCGGCTTTATGGCGTTTTTTTGAGTCCCATACGATTCAAAGCCTTGGGGCCCCTGGGTAAACTAAAAAGTAATGTGCGTTGACTTACGGCGACGCACGCGTCGCGCCGCAATTGCCGGCACGTTGACGACTGCCCGGATTATAAAAAATGAAAATCTATCTTCAGCGCCCGTTTATTTTGCTGGCGCTAAGCCTGACCGTTGCCGGCGTTCAGGCGCAATCCTATACCATGACCGTTAATGGTCGGGTCACCATTCAGCCGTGCTCGATTACGGTGGATGCGGTATCGCTGGGTGATGTTCCGATTACTGAATTCGCCGTCGCCTCGGTTCCCGCGGCGCGGTATTCCAAGGGTTTCGACGTCCGCCTTCAAGAGTGCGATATCAACACCTTGACGACGGCATCGCTAAGATTCAATGGCACCCCCGCAGGGAACAACGGCGTACTGGCCTTGACGGCGGGTACGGGCGCGGCGAAGGGCATAGGCGTGCAAGTCGTTACAAACGACTATAGCCATGGCGACAACGGCCGCATTATCAGATTCGATGGCAGCGAAACCTACAGCTTCAATATCGGCTCCAAAAAAAGCACCTTTGGCTTTCTGGCCCGATATATTGTTGTGCCTTCTTCACCGGTGCGCAGCGCGGGCATCGCCAACGCGACCGCGACGGTAACGCTCAGCTATTCATAACCCCCCCCGCGGTCCGCATCACCTTCTTGGCATCACCTTCTGATTTAGGGCGCCCGTCTTGCCCCCGGCCGGCACTGCCGCATTGTGCTTCGTACCCGTCTGATTGAACGTGCAGTTCGCGTCCTGCAAACTCGTGATGAACCCACATTTATCTCATCATGAAAATCAATCAGATCATTCGCCGGGATGCCGGCCTGCCCGCTGTCTTTTCGCCAGGCCAGCTTACGGTTATCGCCCTGGGCGCCGTCCTCAGCTACGGCGTTATTTCAGGCAGCGGGTTTGCGCTCATGGTGGCGGGCCCCGCCGCTGTATTGAGCTATGGCGCGGCCGCGCTGGTCGCCATGCTGTTGATGCGCTGCCTGTCGGAATTGACGGCTGCGCACCCGACACCGGGCGCCTTCGGCTCCTATGCTGAAGCCTTTTTGGGGCGCCGAACCGGCTTTGTCGTTCGTGCCGCTTATGTCGTGTCCGTCGTGGCAATCGTCGGCACCGAAATTGCCATGCTGGAGTCCACCTTCGCGGCTTGGTTCGCGCCACTGCCGCCGGTGGTAGTCGCGGTCGGCCTGCTGATAGGGCTGAACGTTATGCACCTGGCAGGCGCGCGCGTGTTCGTTTGGGTCGAATCGGCCCTTGTTGCGATAAAAGGGCTGGCACTGGTGGCGCTTATCGCCCTGGCAAGCCATTACGCGATGGGCGCAGCGGACGTTTCACCCGAGGCTGTGCGCATCGCCTCCGCTGACTTCATGCAGGACCTGCATGCGCCAGCGCTATGGCAGGCCTTCGCCATTGCGACGATGGGCTTCATTGGTCTGGAAATCGTGTCTGTCGCCGCCTCGGAGACTCATGCGCGCAGCGCGTCCGTCGGCCACGGCATGCGCACCGCGACGCGCGTGGTCGCCCTGCTTGTCGTGGCCGGTGTGGCGGCATCCGCGTGGTTCCAATGGTATGAAGTTGCGCCGCCCGCGATGGCGCCTTTTGTGTTCCTGCTTGAGCTTGCGCAGGTGCCCGGGGCCAGGCTGGCATTCAACGTGTTGATGGTGGTGACCGTCGTGTCGATCTTGAACTGCCAGATCTATGGCGGTTCGCGCATGCTGTTCAGCATGGCTCGCGCGGGTCAGGCGCCCGCAGTGCTGGCGCAAGGCACCAAGCTTAGAGCGCCGGTTACTGCCGTGACGTTGCTGGCGGTGGCGGTTTACGCCGCGCATCACGCTTTTCCCGGCGTGGTGTACGTCGCCGTGTCTTCCATCGCCATCACCGCCATGCTGGGGATATGGATCTCTATATTTCTGGCCTATGTCCAATTCCGGCGCCTGCCGCAGAATGCCGCGCGGCGCTGGAGCGGCTGGCATGGCGCGCTGGGTGCACTTGTGATCGGGGCGGTGACGCTATCCACGCTATGGATCCAAGCGTTTGCGCCCGCGCTGTTATATGGCATTCCGTTTTTGTCGATGCTGGCGTTATGCGCGCCCAGGGCTTCCGGCGTCTGCGCATCCATGCCAACCGTAGCGCCGGCCCTTCCGATGTCAAGCCGGGAAATCCCGTCATAAACGCAAAGGTCTGAAAGGATTTCTCAGAAAATAGGACGGGTACTAGTTTTGATCGTGGTACTACCGTTATTTCGTTCTGGACTGATATTAATAAACTCGCACGCAATCTATTATTTCATCACGCTCAGATTGTGGAGCGATGCAAGGCAAAAGCCTTTTCGTTAAATCAACACGTCGAGTAAATCGAATGAGCAAGTTAGGTATCTGGGTCGACTATCAACAGAAGATTGTCTGCACCGAACTGCGTCGCCAAGCGCTAATTTCCGTTTCGGATTGGGCTTACGACGCAAGCGATTGCGCACAGAGGTTTTCTGCGACGTCTTACCAGGGATACCGCCTTTGGGCAGTGCCGTGTCTGCGGTTGATGCGTAAGCATCCGCTGCTGTCTCGTGTTCTTGCCCATGCTGTCCGGGGGATGGTGGCTGATATTAAATATCAACGAGGCGTAAATAATAAACCGCATTTAATGGGTTTGATTATTCGGCGGGGCGTTTTCTGGCCCGCCAACTTGTTAGTCGGCAGTTTGGCGGTCATCGCGCAAGTCGGCAGGCTTTCGCAAGTACACCATTCCCCGCAATTCGGCGTTGGCGGTTGATTGGCGAAAATATTTCTCTTAACGACGTAACTCAAACCAGGTTTCATAAAAATCATGACTAAGACTCTTCTCAGCACTCTGTTGGCCGCCTCTTTTATGGTCGCCGCCGGCACCGCTGCCGCCGCTGATTCCGGCAACATCTCCTTCCAGGGTGACATCACCCAGTCGGCTTGCTCGATCGGTGGCGGTCAGCAAGGCGCCGACATGGTTGTGAAGATGGGCAGCATCTCGACGAACATGTTCTCCGGCGTCGGCTCCAAGGGCCCGGAAACCAACTTCACGATCGCGCTGTTGGGCTGCGACACGACCGTGTCCACGTCCGCTTCTATCGCCTTCCGTCCCGGCGCCGGTAGCGTCATCAGCAACCGTTTGCTGAGCCTGGAAAACGGCAGCGGCGCCAAGGGCGTGGCAGTTGGCCTGGTGGCCGAAGACGGCACCACCATCGCAGTGGGTGGCCCCGGCGCTTCGTACAACCTGGTCAAGGGCACCAACAACTTCAACTTCAAGGCGTTCTACGAAGCCACCGATGCGGCCGTGACCGCCGGTAAGGCCAACGCCCGGGCCCTGTTCGAAGTTCAGTACTCGTAAGCACCCGGAAGGGGCCTCGCGCCCCTTTGGGCGGAATCCGGGTGAGCCCGGGTTCCGCCTCCCGTCCAGGTGGATCGTTGTCGACCGCATTGACGCGGTCCGAAAAACAACGTGCCAGATGTCGCCAAGCCCAAGTGTCCGGCGCGAGGCAGGCACGAATTCCCAAATTCAATCGCATGCGCGCATCGGCAGTTGCTGAGCATCCGGCGTGCGCGTCCGTTATGGCCCACATCTATGAAATTCAACCTTAAACAGCCTCTTGCCATGGTGGCGCTGTGCCTGGCCGCAGGCGCCGTGCAGGCACAGTCGGCAACGCTGAATGTCACGGGCAGAATTACCAACACGCCCTGCACGATCGAGGCAGACGCCGTCAATCTCGGCGACGTTTCGATCAGCGATTTCACGAGCGGCATCGTGTTGCCGCAAAAGTTCTGGAAGACCTTCAACATCACGCTGGGCGGGTGCGAGCTGAACACCTTGAGCACGGCGTCCATCAGGTTCAACGGCACGCTCGCAAGCGACTCCATGACGCTTGCATTGACAAGCGGAACAGGGGCTGCGCAGGGCTTCGGCGTCATGATGAAGAGCAGCGATTCAACCCATGCCGCGACCAGCCAAACGGTCTATTTCAACGGAACCAATCCGTTCAGTTTCAACGTGACGTCAAACAAGAAGACATTCGCCTTTCAGGCGTTTTACGTGAAAGTCGGATCGACGCAACGCCCCGGTGTTGCCAACGCCACGGCAACGGTGACGCTCACCTACGCCTGATCACGTTTCGCATCCTGACAACCTCGGGGTGCGCCACTTTTCTTCCCTAGCCCATGCGCGCTGGCGCGCGCGAATTCGCTGGATCGAGCCATGACCCTATTCTTCAGACGTATCCTTCCGGCGTGCGTAGCCGCCTCCTGCCTGATCGCCGGCAGCGCCGCCCACGCCGCCATTCAGCTGTCCAGCACCCGAGCGATCATGAACGAGAAAGATCGCAACGTGGCGCTCTTTGCCAAGAATCTGACGACGTCACCTTACGTGGTGCAGGCCTGGATCGATGGCGACGCCGAGGAGATGGAGACGCCGTTCTTCATTACGCCTCCATTGAGCCGCTTTGATCCGGCCAGCGAGCGCAGTTTGAACATCACGCGCGTGGGCGATGATTTCCCCAAGGACCGCGAGTCGTACTACTGGGTAAACGTGCTGGAGATTCCGCAGAAAGGCGACTCTGCGGACAATAGCCTGACATTGGCTACGCGCACCCGCATCAAGCTGTTCTATCGCCCGGAAGCCATTCAGAAGCTGCCGCGCGGCGCCGAGCAGTCGAAGTGGTCTGTCGTGCGAGACGGCAAGAGCTGCCGCCTCGCCGTGGACAACGCCTCGGCTTACACCATCAACTTTGCCCGCATCGATGTTCCCGGAGAGCCGGAAGAACTGGGCAAGGCCGTCATCGCGAAGCCACTGGAAACGACCTACATCCCTCTGGGCAAGTGCCCGGCGGGCGCGCTGTCGGTAACGCCGCAAGTCGTCAACGACTACGGTGTCATTGACGCGTGGCCCACCGTCTCCGCCGGCGAACGCGAAGCGAAAACCATCGAGGCAGCGGCTGGAGAAGCGAAGTGAAACTTGGGCGCAAGCTGCCGGGCCGCTGTATGGCTGTGGGCACGGTGGTGATTCTGGGTTTGGCGGGAGAGCCGTCCGTCCGGGCGGCCGAGCCGACGCAGGCCGCCACGGCATTCGACAATAGCTTTCTGTATCGAGGCAAGAATCAGCCCGATGTGGACTTGTCGGTATTTGCCTTTTCCAACCGGGTGCTGCCGGGGATGAAGTCGGTGTCGTTGCGCCTGAACGGTCAGTTTGTAGGCGCCAAGGAGATCGAGTTCGTGACGGTTCCGGGCAAGGAAGATGCCCAGCCATGCCTGCCTGTGTCGTTGTTGGAAGCAATCGGCGTCAACATGCTCGCGTTCCCGTATCTGGCGCAGGCAAAGGACATCGAATGCACGCAAACCCTGGCGCTCATTCCGTCGTCCTCGGCCGCTTTCGATGCCGACAAGAACCTGTTGACCCTGTCCATCCCGCAGGCCGCACTGGTGCGCCAGGCGCGCGGAGTGGTGTCGCAGGAGCTTTGGGACGTGGGCGAGACGGCGTTCTGGTCGTCCTACCGTTTTTCATACAACGATATGCGCAGCTCGGGTGGCTCGGGCAATTCCAATAACCGAAGCAGCTTTCTCAGCTTGCGCAACGGATTCAACGCGGATGCCTGGCGCCTGCGGGCCAATGGCACGTATTTTCAGAGCGACAACGGGTCCAAATGGGATTGGAGCGATTTTTACGCAGAGCGCGACGTCGCCGCTTGGCGCGGATGGCTTCGCCTGGGCGATAGTTCGACGTCGGGCAACGTGTTTACATCGACCCGATTTCGCGGCGTGCAGTTGCGATCTGATGAAGGCATGCTGCCGGACAGCATGCGCGGATACGCGCCTGTCGTGCGCGGCGTTGCGCCGAGCAATGCCAAGGTGACCATTCGCCAGAACGGGCATGTCATTTATTCCACGTTCGTGGCGGCCGGCCCGTTCGTGATCGACGATCTGTACTCAACGCCGGGCGCGGGCGACCTGGAGGTCGAAATCGAGGAGCTGGGCGGCCGCACGACGCGGTTTTTCCAGCCGTTTTCCGCCTTGCCCGCCATGATGCGCGAGGGTATCTGGAACTACAACTTCGCGGTGGGCCAGCACCGGCCCAACTATGGCGAGGACAAGCCCATGCTGGGGCAGTTCACGCTGGCCTATGGCCTGCCTTACGGATTGACCGCCTACGGCGGCTGGACAACGGCCGAGCGCGGCTATCACGCGGGCGCGTTGGGCCTGGCGCTGAACATGGAATCGCTGGGTGCGGTGTCGGTGGATACCACCAGCTCGCGCTCGCGACAGGCCGACGGAAAGACGCTGGTCGGCACCGCCGCGCGCGTCCAGTACGCCAAGTCCTTTCCGGGCAGCGGCACGGACTTCACGCTGGCCGGCTACCGCTATAACTCAACCGGCTTTCGTAGCTTGGAAGACGCCATCCGCGATCGTACCGATAGCGGCTTCTTCCAGGGCTACCAGCGCCAACACGAGTATCAGCTGTCGTTGTCGCAACGGATGGGAAGCGTCGGCTCGCTGTCGTTCAACTATTTTGGTATCGGCTACCGGAATGCGTCGCGCAAATCGGAATACATGCAGCTGGGCTTTTCCAGTGCCATTGGCCGGGTCGGCTATTCCGTGAACCTGGGCGTGAACAAAAGCCCATGGCAGGACCGGCAGTCCACGGTCATGTTCACGTTGAGCATTCCGCTGGGTGGCTCGCACACGGCAAGCTATTCGATGAACCACAGCTCCGGCCAGGGCACGAGCCATGACGTCAACTTGAATGGCGCCTTGAATGACGACTATTCGGCTACCTATGCCCTGCAGACGGGCGTGAGTTCCGGCGGCGGCGATAACGGCGCCCACGCTTACGGGTCAGTCGGCTATGCCTCGCCAATAGGCCAGGGCAACCTTAGCCACGCCTATTCTCGCCGTAACTCGAATACCAACGTCGACTTCAGCGGCGCCATGGTCGTGGACAGCAAGGGCGTGTTGCTGGGGCAATCGCTGGGCGAAACCGCCGTAGTGGTCGAGGCCCCCGGGGCTGCCGGCGTGCAGGTGGATTCCTATCCCGGTGTGCGTACCGATGGTTCCGGCCGAGCCTTGATTCCGTATGCCAGCCCGTACCGGGAGAACCGGATCTCGCTGACGCCGAACCTTGACGATCAGGCGGCCACGATCGAGCAGAACGTGCAGACCGTCGTGCCGACGCGGGGCGCTATCGCGGTGGCGCGCTTTGACACGGCAATCGGACGCACGCTTATCGCGACGTTGCGCGGGTCGGACGGACAGGATCTTCCCTTTGGCGCGGCAATCTACGACGCCAAGGGAGAGCAGCGCGGCGTCGTGGGACCT
This sequence comes from Achromobacter sp. RT286_PF, assembly GCF_059760425.1. NCBI lineage: Bacteria > Pseudomonadati > Pseudomonadota > Betaproteobacteria > Burkholderiales > Alcaligenaceae > Achromobacter > Achromobacter sp. RT286_PF. Next base: position 345,949 of record NZ_JCBAMR010000002.1, on the reverse strand, counting down.
GTTGGGCGCGCGTGGTTGACCGGTCTGCAAGGCGCGAATCACTTCGTCGTGAAGTGGGGCACGCAGCAGGAACGGCACTGCGCCTTTGAAATTGACGTGTCGGTCGAAGAGCTGAAGACCGAAGAGGTGAAAAAGGAATTGACATGCGCCTGATCGGAATAATGCGCCCCAACGGGCGCCCACAAATTTGCTTTGGCGGTCCCGTCCGGCCCGTAACCGGGCATTCCTTGCTGGCCGCCGTGACGTTGGCGGCCTGCCTGGGCGGCATTGCGCAGGACGCGAGCGCCGGCCCGTTGGACACGCGGGCCGTGGCATGTACCGTAAACAACGGCGGCACCACCGGCAAGGGGAACAAGTATCTGGCGTACTCGGCCACGAGCAACCGCTACACGGTGTCGCCCCTTCGGGTGGCACAACCCCTGCCCACGTCCGGAGCGCGCGGCGACGTGCTTTTCTCGACGGCCGAGCGCTCCTATCCCACGCTTGAAGGGGAATCGCAGGGCTTGGCGGCCCCGCTTTACAACTGTCCCATGGGAACGGTGGAGTATTTCACCGGCAACGGCACGTATGACGCCGCCTCAAGAAGCTATGCGACCGGCCTCCAAGGCATTGGATACCGTGTCTATTACTACATCGGTGAAGGCGAGGAACTGGCTGCGCCTCAGCAGTTCAGCAACTCCTATTCGCAGGGTGCGCTGGTTTTTCCCATGTCGTCGAGCACGCGGGGGTACTACCGGACGCGGATCGATTTTGTCGCGACCGGCGCCGAGATCAAGCCGGGAACAATCAATTCCAGCAACGTTTACGGCACGGCTTCGGTGTCGGCGGCGGTTAATGGGTTGCCGGGCCTGTTCCGGGTGGGGCTGGATCGCAACATCACCATCAGTACGCCGACCTGCACGGTCAAGAATCCGGGCAACCTGGTAATCAACCTGAATGACGTCAGCATGGCCGCCATGAACAGCGGCGCAGGCGAGAACGCACTGTATGAAACCGAGTTGCAGGTGGAATGCTCGGCTGCCAGTCAGGCGTCTCCCACGGTCAGGCTGTCTTCCATCTATGTCGCCGGCGCATCCTATCCGGGCACACTGTTGAACCAGGATGCGAATGGCGCGAAGGGAGTGGGCGTCCGGTTGTGGCTGTATGACCCGGCCATCGGTCAACATCGCATGGCGACGTTCAATACCACCGACGCCAATCGAGGCACCGCCATTGGCGCCAAGCCCACATCGGCGTGGTCCTACAAGCTTGGTGCTTCGTATCTGCGCGTGGGCGGCGCCATCAGCGCCGGCACGGTCAAGTCGACGGCCACCGTAACCTTTACGTATAGTTGACGGCATCGCAGGGGGATGCAAGGCAGAGGGCGGTATCGGTGCGGACCGCCTTCTGTAGGGTTGCCAAGCAGTCAGCACCATGGGTTCGTCCGCCGAGCCTGGGACTATCCGCGGTGACACGACACCCGGATGACAGTTAACGACAATGCAAACTAATGGTGCTTGAATGCGAACCTTGCCTGATATTCCGCCCTTGCCAGAGGACCCCCAGCTTCGGGAAACGCTGGCGACGATCATATCGTCGATCGGCCGCTGCGATCGCGATGCGCTGCTTGAAGGCAAGCCCTTCGTGCAGGTGATGAGCGATTTCGACTCCATTCTTATTTTGGAAATATTGCTGGAGGTCGAAACTGAATTCCAGATCACGACCGACGACATGTTGCCGACCGATGGCGCGTACCAGCCGCAGGAAATCACGAACTCCTTTCCCGAAGACCTCAACAGCCTGATGGCCTACATGCGCGCGGTCGTTGCGCGCATCGATGCCGCCAGACAGGAGGCGGCCGCGGCTGCAAACGCCGTGCCTGCCGCCGCTGAGACGCCGAAAGCGCCAGGCGGGGGGGCCAGCGATGCCGCGTAACAGAGTCTTCATCACCGCTATCGGCATGGCCTCGCCACTGGGCGACACAGCGGAGAAAACGTTCGATGCGCTGGTCGCGGGCCGATGCGGCGTCGGCAAGCATCCCGACATGGCTGTCGACAAGCAGGTCGGCTTCGTCCGCGAGCCTGTCGTGGTGGACGCCTCGCCCAGCCAACTGCGATCCATGGATCGTGTTGCCTTGCTGGCACAGTACGCTGCCGACCAGGCTTTAGCCCAGGCCGCGCTGACCCGTGAGCAGCAAAGCGAATGCGGCGTGTTTGTCGGAACGGGGATCGGCGGCGTGTCTTCGCTGACCGAAGCCGTCGAAATCCATCATGGCTTGTCGCCCCGGCGCACCTACCTGGTGGTGCCATCGGTCATGCCCAACGCCGCCACGGCGCAAATCGCCCAAACGTTGAAGTCCACCGCAGAGGCGCAGACTTACGCCACCGCCTGTTCGGCCGGGGCCGTGGCCATCGGTGAAGCGTTTCGCCGCATCCGTGACGGCTATCTGGATGTGGCCATCGCGGGCGGGACGGAATCCATGTTGACGGAGATCATCGTCAAGGCATGGAGGCAGCTGCACGTGCTTTGCGCGGACATGACCGAGGACTCCAGCGCGGGCGGCTGCCGCCCGTTCAGTGCTCGGCGCTCGGGATTTGCGTTGGCGGAAGGGGCAGCCATGCTGGTGCTGGAATCCGAAGCGCATGCGCGCGCGCGCAACGCCGTCGTGATTGCCGAGCTGGTCGGCTACGGCGTCAGCAATGACGGCACGCATCCGTTGCGTCCCGACGACGTCGGGCAGGCGCTGGCAATGTCGCGATGCCTGGCCGATGCCGGGCTGGCCCCCGGGGACGTCGGTTACATCAACGCGCACGGCACCGGCACCTATGTGGGCGACCGGATCGAGACGTCGGCCATCAAGCGCGTGTTCGGCGATCAGGCGGGCGCCGTGCCGGTCAGCAGCATCAAGGGCGCGCTCGGCCATACGATCGGCGCAGCCGGCGCCATTGAAGCGGCCATCACGGCGATGTCGGTGGCGCGCGCGATAGTACCGCCCACACTGTTCTTTGAAGCCGGCGACGAACAATGTGATCTGGACTATGTGCCTGACGCCGCACGGCCGTTGCCGGCGCTGGATGCGGCGATCAGCAACTCGTTCGGCATGGGCGGCAATAACGCCGTGCTGGCGTTCAGAAAGGCAAACCTGAGCTGACGCATCGGGTCATCCGCGCCCGCGATGCGGCATTACAACGAACGCAATTGCGTGCCGGTCCAGGCAAGGTTAATGTCGCATCGTCAGCGCCGACAGGGCGCCCGCTTTCGGGGATAAGCGTTGGGGACTTTTACGGTTGTCATGGCGATGTTGGTCGCCGTTTTGCTCAGCGGCGTCCTGGTCCGCTTGATTCCCCTTGCCGTCCCCCTGCCTTTTGTGCAGATCGCACTGGGGTTCCTGATCGCCGCCGTGTTTCAGCGGGGCGTGTTGATCGAACCCGACATTTTCTTTTTATTCTTCCTTCCGCCCTTGTTGTTCCTGGACGGCTGGCGGGTGTCCAAGCTGGCGGTTTTGCGCGAATCGTCATCCATTTTGCAGCTGGCGTTCGGCCTGGTGTTCCTCACCGTGATCGGTGTGGGATACCTGATCCATTGGATGATTCCGCAGGTGCCCCTGCCCGTGGCCTTCGCCATTGCAGCCATCGTTTCGCCGACGGATCCTGTTGCGGTCGAGGCGATCTCGCGCCGCGTCCACATTCCCCGGCGCATGATGGCCATTCTGGAAGGCGAGGCGTTGTTCAACGACGCGAGCGGCCTGGTTGCCTTTCGTTTTGCCGTGGCAGCGGCCGCGACCGGTACGTTTTCGCTGTCGCAGGCGACGCTGTCTTTTTTCTGGGTGTCGATTGCCGGTTTGTCGATTGGCGCCGGGTTGACGTGGCTGGTCATGCAGCTAAGAACGTTCATCACGCGCCGGCTGGGCGAAGAGCCGGGCGCCGAAGTGCTGCTAAGCCTGCTGACACCGTTTTTCGTCTACTTCGTTGCCGAGCACGCGAACGCCTCCGGCATTCTCGCCGCGGTTGCGGCCGGCATCATGATGAGCTATTCCGAGCTGTCTGGCCGGGCGCTTGCCGCCACGCGCATGGAACGCCGGGCGGTCTGGGACATGGTGCAGTTCACGCTTAACGGCATGATCTTCGTGCTGCTGGGCGAGCAGTTCCCCACCATCCTGGCCGGCTTGTCGCGCGCAGCGGGGCAGGCCGGTGGCCAGTCACTGTATTGGCTGCCGGTCTATGGCCTGGCGGTGTGCCTGGGTTTGGTGTTTTGCAGGTTGCTGTGGGTGACGGTGTCACTCAAGCTCAGTGCCATGGCTGCCCGGCGCCGCGGCCTGCCGCCGCCCGAGGTGGGCTTGCGCGTGATTCTGGCCGTGTCGGTGGCCGGGGTGCGCGGCGCGGTGACGCTGGCCGGCGTCATGACGTTGCCCTTTGCCCTGGACAGCGGGGCCCCGTTTCCCGCGCGGGACCTGGCGGTGTCGTTGGCGGCCATGGTCATTGTGTTTTCGTTGTTGCTTGCCAGCGTGACCTTGCCCGGTTTGATGCGCGGCTTGCACTTCCCCGCCAACAGCCGGGTGCAGCGCGAGGCTTCGCTGGCGCAGGAAGCGATGCTTCAGGCGGCATTGGACAGTGTGGCGCAGGGCGCCAAGCAGCGGGTTGCCGAGCACCCGGACCAGGCGTCTCTTTATATGGAGGTTGCCGATAGTTTGATCGCCACCTTGCGCCGCCAGGCGGGCGAGACGCCTGACGGGGCATCGGCCGAAGACGTCGCCAAGCAGGCTGAAATCGAACGGCAATTGCGCCTGGAAGCGATTGCCGCATCGCGAGAAGCCGTTTTCCATTTGGCTCGCACGCACCGGATTTCAGATGCGTTGGCACGCGAACAGGTCCGGTTGCTGGATCTGCATGAGGCGCAACTGCGCTAGCGCTCCGACGCATCAGATCGGCATCGCATCTATCGTCGCCTGTGCATTTCACAATGATTGAAACTCTGGAGTCGTCCTTATGTTCGATGTGGATTCAGCGTCCATCAACCGGCTGAGCGCCGTCCATTGCGGCTGTCATCATCCCGCGGCTGCTCGGATCAATGCCTTGTACGCCGTCCACGAAGCCGTGTCGGGGGCGACCACAACCGCAACCGCCGGTGTGGCCTCGCATGCCGCAAGCCCCGGCGTCGCTGGTGGTATCGCGTCGCACGCCGCCGCAGCGCCGGCTGATGCAGCAAGCGCGCCATCTGCCTTCGTCAATGTACGCATCTTCGATGGCGTGTCGGATCAATTGCTGACCGGCATGCGCGTGGTGGTGCAAGGGTCGCGGATCACGGCCGTGGAACCACAGTCACTGCCGTTGCCGGAAGGTTGCCGCTTGATTGACGGCAAGGGCGCCGTGCTGATGCCCGGCCTGATCGATGCCCATTGGCATTCGATCCTGGCGCGGCCCAGCATACTCATGGCCATGACGTCGGACTTCAACTACGTACACACCTTGGCCGTGGTCGAGGCGGGGGCCACGCTGATGCGCGGCTTCACCACGGTGCGGGACATGGGCGGTCCCGCCTTCGGCCTGAAGCGGGCTATCGACGAGGCGCTGATTCCGGGGCCGCGCATCTATCCGTCGGGCGCCTTCCTGAGCCAGACGTCGGGCCACGGCGACTTTCGCCTGCTGTCCGATCTGCCCCGGTCGCCGGAGGCGGGCCTGACCTACGCCGAGAATGTGGGCGTCACCGCCATCTGCGACGGCTCGGACCAGGTTCTGCTGCGTGCCCGCGAGCAGCTAATGCGGGGCGCGTCCCAATTGAAGTACATGGCGGGCGGCGGCGTGATGTCGTCCTATGACGCGCTGGATGTCACCGAGGGGTCGCTGCAAGAGCTGAAGGCGGCCGTCACCGCGGCCGAGAATTGGGGCACATACGTGACCGTGCATGCGTACACATCGCGCGCGGTCGGCATGGCGCTGGACGCGGGGGTTCGCTGCATCGAACACGGCCATCTGATTGACGAAGAAACCGCGCGGCGGATGGCGGACCTGGGTGTGTGGTGGTGCTTGCAGCCATTTCTGGACGACGAGGACGCGGTGCCAACGCAATCGCCGGCGTCGCGGCAAAAGCAATTGACGATGGTGCGCGGCACCGATCGGGCATTTGAGCTGGCGCAGCGGCTGGGCATCAAAACGGCGTGGGGCACGGACACGCTGTTCGATGCCCGGCTGGCGACGCGCCAAGGGGCGCAGTTGGCCAAGATGAGCCGGTGGTACGGCGCGGCCGATGTCTTGCGGATGGCCACCAGCGTCAACGGCGCGCTGTGCGCGTTGTCCGGGCCACGTAACCCTTACCCGGGCAAGCTGGGCGTGGTGCAGGCGGGCGCCATGGCGGATCTGTTGCTGGTGGATGGCAATCCGCTGGAAGACCTTCAATTGCTGGCGCGTCCAGACCAGAGCCTGGTACTGATCATGAAGGACGGCCGAATCTGTAAACAAGCCCAGGGGTGACGCGCGCCCTGTTTGCGGATTTCGTACTGGTCTGTATCGTCCCTGCGCATTGACGGACAAGTACGAAGGAAACCGGGCAAGACGAATACTACATTGGCTGCATTTGGGCCTCTCCATCCCGAGAGCGCAGATGCACCATGAAAATATCCCTCATCATCGCCGATGATCATCCCGCCTTGATCACCGGCGTCAAGCATGAACTGGCGGAGTTCCACACCATCGCTATTGCGGGAACCGCCAGCAATTCCACGGAGATATTCGAGCTGCTGGCGAAGTCGCCCTGTGATGTGCTGGTGACCGATTACGTCATGCCCGGTGGAGAGTTCGGTGACGGGATGACCATGCTGTCGTTCCTGCGCCGCCGCTATCCCGACTTGAAGATCATTGTGTTCACGACGATCGACAACCGGGCGATGGTGGCCGAGATGGTCAAGATCGGCGCTCACGCGGTACTGAGCAAAGTCGACGTGATCGGGCACCTGATTTCCGCGATCCACGCGGTGTATGCCGGAGCAACCTATTTTTCTCCCAAGTTCCGGTCGTCGTCGGCATCGGTGGGCCAGGCAGCGCAGACGGCTTCTGCGCAAAGGTTGACCCGGCGCGAGACGGAGGTGGTGCGCCTGTATGTATCGGGTGTGTCGATCAACCAGATTGCAAGCCAGTTCAACCGCAGCAAGCAGACGATCAGTTCGCAGAAAACCAGCGCAATGCGCAAGCTGGGTATTGAACGCGACGTGGAGCTTTTTCGCTTCGCGTACGAAATCGGGTTGCTGACCGAGGGGGGCACGCAGAACGAAGACCATACCGAGGCCAATGTGCGAATTCAACCGCAATAGCGTGCAAGCGGTTTTGGTACTGGTCCGATTGTTCGGCCATGGGCGTCGGATCATACTGGGTTCACTATGCGAGACTTCAATACGATTCTTCCGCTACCCGCTTCTTCGTGGGGGCATGCGCCGGGGCTGGCGCTGATTACGCTCGGTCCGGCGCCCTTGTCTTCCGACGCGTTGGACGCGCTGCTGGGCAGCGGCGTGCTGCGCGAAGCGCGATCCGCCAACGGGCTTGAAACGCTGATGGAAGCGCTGGGCCAACAGGATGCCGATGTGGTTCTGTGCGAGGTGCGTGGCGTTCCCTGCGAGGGCTTGCAATTGCCTGCCCGTCTTCAACGTGAATTCGAAGCGGGCACGCTGCCACGCCTGCCCGCGGTGTTGTGGATCAGCGATCTGCCGTTGAGCATTCTGGATGCGTGCGCTGATTCCTTTCGCACCGCGGGCGGGGCGCTGGACATTGCGACCCCCGCAACCACCGCCACCGGCGTCGCTGCCTCGCTTTGCCGTCTGGCAGGCGGGGATGACGGGGAAGACGCGGTGGCGCCCCGATTCGACGATGCAGACCTGATATTGGCCCTGAACGCCGAAGACGGGGTTCGCGTGGTGTTCCAGCCGCAGGTGGACTTGAACACGGGAAAGATCCTGGGCGCCGAAGCGTTGACGCGATGGCGCCATCCTCGGGCGGGAGAAATCCCGGCGTCAGAGGTCGTGCAAGCCATCAGCCGCCTTTCCCTGGACTCGATACTCTTTCACGTCATCACGGAGCGTGTGCTGGACGTGCAGATGCGGTTGGCCGAGCGCGGTGTGTCCGTGCGAATCTCGGTCAATGCGGCCGTGTCCACGTTATCTCTGCCCGGCGTGGCGCTCAGTCTGGAACAACGCACGCTACGGCGGGGAATTGCCCCGGATCAGATCACTATTGAGATCACCGAGACAGAAACCGTCCAGGACAAGACGGCGCTGGAGGCCGGGCTGCAACGGCTGCGCGCTTGCGGGTTTGGCGTCAGCATGGACGACTTCGGAACGGGCGCGTCCAACCTCGATCGCTTAAGCCGCCTGCCGTTCAACGAGATCAAGATCGATCAGACCTTCGTGCAGCGGATTCAATCCCAGCCGGCCTCTCATGCCGTCGTATCGGCCGCATTGGGGCTGGGGCGCGCAATGGGCCTGGCGGTGGTTGCCGAGGGCGTTGAAACGCCGGAACAAGCTAGCCTGCTGCGATCGTTGGGCTGCTTGATCGGCCAGGGGTTCGGCTTGGCGCGCCCCATGGAGATGGGCGCGTTCGTGGATGAAATGCTATCGGCATCCTCGGACGCCTCTGCGCGGCGTTAGCCGGGCTCTGTTTGGTTGTCACCGGAATCCGACGTCACGGCAATACCGGTTTCAAAGGCGAAGCGAAACAAATCCGCGTCCCGATCGATGCCAAGTTTGCGCATGGCGCTGCTTTTCTGAGAGCTGATGGTTTGCTTGGACCGACTGAGCTGCGCGGCGATTTCGTTGATGGACATGCCCGACACATAGAGCCGGACAACTTCCAGTTCGCGCTTGGTCAGATCGGGGCCGCTGGGGCCGACGTTGCTTGACAGGGTTGAAGGTCGGCTCGCCGATTCGGAAGGAAAGTACCGGGCGCCGGCGTAGACCGCATGAATGGCAGAAATCAGATGGCTGGTTTCTCGCGCCTTGCCCAACACCGAATGCACGCCCAGCTTGGAGAGCTCCTGCACGATGGCGGTGTTATCCAGCATCGTGAAGACCACGATTTTAAGGTCGGGGAAGTGGCGTCGCAGGTACGACACAAAGGCGATGCCGTCGCCATGGGCGCCGCCGGGCATGGCGTAGTCGGTGACCAGGACATCGCACGGCATGTTGTTCAGCAGCTGGATGAGTTGGCCGGAATCGCGAGCGGTGCCTTGAATGGCAATCGAAGGGATCTGACCCAGTTCATGCTGGATGCCCGATAACAGGGCGGGATGGTCATCGGCGAGCAGGACACGAATCTTCATGGATACGGGCCGGCCCGCATGGGCCGCGAGTCAGAAAAGAAGAAATCGAATATAGCGTAATCCGCTGTTGCCGCGCCGCCGTCTGGCGCGTGGCGCCTGGCGGCATCATTTTTTTGACATGACATGACATGGAAGGGGCGCCTGCAAGGGCTCCCGGGGCAGTGCAATTGGCGTCCGACAGCAATCTTATAACCCTGATGAACCTTCGCCACTACCAGCGGCGCCTGTTGTTTGGCGGCGGCCTGTTAAGCACGCTTATCGCCTTGATGATTCTTGGCGTGGGGGTGCACGTAGGCGTCGACGCCCAGATGGAGGCCCAGCGGCGGGCTTTCGCGCTGGGTCACGCGATGGTGGCGAAGTTTGGAAGCGCGGCGCTTGCCGAACCGGCGCGGTTTACGGGCATGCGGGGCATGGCGATGATCGTCGGCACCGACGGAATAGCGATTGCCGCGGTGGGCGACTGTTGCGCCGACGAACGGGCGCCTTCGACGGATACGCTTCGACGCGTGGCGCGCGAAGGTAACGACGGGCCCAAGGACTGGCATGAGCCGGGGCTGTTCCTGATCTCTCAGCCGCTGAACGATAGTTCGGTGCTGGTGTATGCGTATGCCTTCAGCAGCATTGTGCAGGCCGTCCGCGAGGATGTGGTCGTGGATCTTATGCTGACCTTGCCCACGTTGTTCATGATGTGGTTGCTGCTGATTTCCCTGAAGCTGCGCGTGTTCCGTCCATTGCTGGACTGGTCCCGGCGTGTTTACGAAGGCGAAAAGCTGAACCGGACACTGATAGACACCGCACCGGTCGGACTGGGACTGATATCGCTGGACACCGGCGAAGTGCTGCTGCGCAGCCCCGCGATGGCGGAGATCGCCGCGCGCATCGCGCCCGGCGACCGCACGCTGCCCGAGGCCTGCGTGCAGTTGCACAAGGCACATGTGGCGCGTGGAGATATCAGCTGGCGACACGGCACATTCAACGAGGACCTCCGGTTTGAAACGCGGGACCGGATTGGCGTGGACTTGTCGGTCAGCATGGTGCGGGCGCGCTATCAGGGCAGGAACGTGCTGGTGACCGCGTTTACGGATGTGACGGCGAAAAACAGCCTGGAACAACAGCTGCGCAAGGCACAGCAGGCCGCGGACAAAGCCAATGCCGCGAAGTCCGCATTTCTTGCTGCAATGAGCCATGAGATTCGCACCCCGCTGAACGCCATGCTGGGCAACCTGGAACTGTTGTCGTATTCGACGCTGGATGCGGCGCAGCGCGACCGCTTGCGCACGATCCGAACGTCTTCCGACGGGCTGCTTGCGATTGTCAGCGATGTATTGGATTTCTCGAAAGTCGAGGCGGGAGAGTTGCAGCTTGAGGCCATCGACTTCGACGTACTGGAAGTCGCGTCGCACGCGCTGAGGATGTTTGCGCCGGTGGCGCGCAATAAGGGCTTGACGCTGGTCGGCCAACTGGGCCACGCCGTGACGTTTCCCATGCGCGGTGATCCCACCCGGCTGGCGCAGATCATCAACAATTTGCTGTCCAACGCCGTCAAGTTCACTGAGCGGGGGACGATCACGCTACGCCTGTCCTTCGATGCAGGGCAGGGCGTTTTGATGGTGCAAGTTCAAGACACGGGCATCGGCATGTCGCCGGAACAGATGGCGGATTTGTTCCGTGCGTTCAGCCAGGCCGACCCGACGATCAATCGGCGGTTTGGCGGAACGGGGCTGGGTTTGGCGCTTTGTTCACGCCTGGCCCAGGCGATGGGCGGCGTGCTGTCCGCGCAAAGCGAAGCCGGGCAAGGTAGCTGCTTTACGTTGCGCTTGCCGCTTGGGGAGTGCCGTGAATATCACCAGACGCCGCGTTTCAAGGGGCAGCAGGTGGCGTTGCTTGCCGAGGCACCGTCGGTGCGCAGCGAGCTGGGGCGCATCCTGCGCGCGTGGGGCCTGGACGTCCGTTGCTATGCGCATCCGGGCCTATTGCCGGCGGAATCGCTGGACGACATGGCGGCGGTGGTGTTGTGGGGCGAACGGCATGCCTGGCCTCCCGAGGACGAGAACCGCTTGGTGGAGCAGGCGCGCTGGGTCATTGATTGTGACGCGGACGGACCTGTGGACCCCGTGGCGATGGGCAGGGTGCTGAGTGTCTCTACGTTCGGCCTCAAGGGGTTGGAGAGTGGGTTGAAGCATGCCCTGGAGGCTTGTCCGCTAAGGGCGCCTGACCTGCGCCGCCCGGTGTTGGCCCGCCGCTTGCGCGTGTTGGTGGTGGAAGACGACGCCGTGAACCGCCAGCTGTTCGCCGAACAGATCAGGCTGCTGGATTGCGCCCCAACTTCGGTGGAGGGCGGCGCGCAAGCGGTGCAATGCCTGGAACAGGGGCCCTTCGATGTCCTGCTGACGGACCTTGCCATGCCAGGGATGGACGGCTATGCGCTTGCGCAGCTTGTTCAAGCGCGTTGGCCAGGCATGCCGATCGTGGCGGCCAGCGCCAACATAACGCCCCAAGACCAGCGCCGCTGTCGGCAGGCGGGCATGGCGCTGGCGCTGAGCAAGCCCTTGCCGCTGGACCGGCTTGCGCAGGCGCTGTCGGCAGTCACCGGCGTGCACTGCCGGACGTTGCAGGTGGACGGCGCGAGCGGCTTCCTGGCAGGGCGCCCAATGAGCGAAGAGCTCAAGCGCACGTTCCGCGAAGCCTGCGTAACGTCCTTGGCCGAGATCGGCATGGGCCGGCAAGCGGAGGACACGGCGCAACTGCTGGCGCACCTGCACAAGCTTCGCGGGATGCTGGATGCGTTCGGAGCCCATGGCCTGAGCCGATTTGCCGCGGATGCCGAAGCCTGTCTGAAGGCCGGCGGCGGGCTGGACGCGGCGGGGCAATGGCTGGATGCCTTACAGGAAGGCTTGGCCCGCGCCTCTTCCCCATAAGGCAAGCCTCACGTCATAATCGACCGCGCACAGGCCTGTCCGGAGACATAGGCCGGCGCCGTCCTGGAACAAGCGACATGACCACATCCGAACAAGGCAGTTTACTGGCCCGCCTGCGCCGTTATCAGCAGGTGCTGGTCATGGGGGGCGCCACCGCCATCACCGTGGTGGTATTGGCGGCGGGTGTGATCGATGTCGCGGCGTCCATCAATGCGTATCTTGCACGCATGAAAGAAGAAGTCTCGATCGACGTGCGCGGATCGTTGGACTTGACCACCCGGACGGTGGCAACACTACGCAACAGCGCACAGAACATAGAACTGGCTTGGCAAGATGCGGCCGCGGACGGGCAGGGCGGCGAGCCGTCATTCGGGCAGACAGGGGCGTTGCGGGTGCAGCCCGACCCGGATGGTCCGCCGTTGCTGGTGTTGCGCAACAACGCGCCGGATGGCGCCGACAAGGCATGGGGCTACGTCGGGCTGGCGAAAAAAATGGCCGGGACAACCGCCGTCATCGCCGCGCGCAATGCGGGCGAGCTAGCCGTGTACCTCTATAGTCCGGACCGCCAGACTCTGGTCATGTCGGTGCTGCCCTGGGGCGGCGTTGCGTGGCAGGACAAGGTGACGGCCGACCGGGGCGCCCTGTTCGCGGCGCTGACCTCGTCGGACGGCGCGCCTATTGCAGCGCCCGAAGGCGGCTGGCGAAATGCGGCAAGCCGAGGGCCGCGGCTTCAGTGGTTGCCCCCGTATCAAAGTCCGCTGACCGGCCGCCAAGCCGAGCGCATCGCTACGCAGTTGTGGGCCGCGAACGGCGAACCAATCGGAACCTTGGTGTATGAAATGCCCCTGGGCACGTTGGCGGCGAGCCTTCCAGAAACCAGCTTTGCAGGCACCAGCATGGTGCTTGCGGCTGACGGTTCACTGGTTGTCGCCCGCCCGGGCGCGCCGGCTGCCGAGCTACAGCGGCTTGCCGGCGAGTCGGTGGCCGCCGGCCTGGGCAAGAGCGCGCAGACGGTGTTCAAGAACGGATACGTCCTTTCCGCATGGCCGTTGGCGCCATCGGGGCGCACGCTGGTGCATGCGCAGTCCTGGCGGGAAATAGCGGCGGGGGTGCGCCCGCAGGTGATTCTTGCCGCGCTGACATCAGCCGCCATCATCGCGCTGACCTGGGTATTGCTGTTGCTGGTCAAATGGCGTGTGTTCGTACCGGCGGTGCGTCAGTCGCAACGGGTTTTCGACAGCGAGCAATTGAGTGGGACGCTGGTCGAGACGGCGCCGGTCGGGCTGGGGCTGATCACGGTGCACAGTGGCCAGCCATTGCTGCGCAGCCCTGCCATGATCGAAACGGCCGATCGCGTCGTGGTCGACGGCCCCAGTCTTTCCTATGTGCTGTCCCGGTATTACTTGCAGCACGAGCGTCTTGCCGCAGGCGCCGCGCCGCCCGGATCGCACTCGCCAAGCCAGGGATCGCTCATCAAGGACGACTTGACCTTTCACACGCGCGACGGCCAGCGCCTGGATCTGTCGGTCAGCATGGTGCGCGCCCGGTACCAGGACGAGGAAGTGCTGGTGACCGCGTTCACGGATGTCACTGCCGGCAAGCAGCTGGAACAGGGGCTGCGCGTGGCGCGGCAGGCCGCCGACTCCGCCAATGCGGCGAAGTCGGCGTTTCTGGCGGCCATGAGCCACGAGATACGTACGCCGCTGAATGCGGTGTTGGGAAACCTGGAGCTGTTGGCGTATTCCCCCCTGGACGATTGGCAACGCGACCGTCTGAACATCATTCGCAACGCCTCGGATGGTTTGCTGACTGTGGTGAGCGATGTGCTGGACTTCTCCAAGATCGAAGCGGGTGAGCTTCAGTTGGAAGACCAGGAGTTCGACGCCCTGGCGTTAGCCTCGCACAGCCTGATCGTCTTTGCCCCGGTGGCGGCGGCCAAAGGCCTGGCGCTGGCGGGCGAGCTGGGTGAAGCCGTCTCCGTTCCCCTGCATGGCGACCCCGCGCGGCTGCGACAGGTGATCAACAACCTGTTGTCCAACGCCATCAAATTTACCGACCGAGGCCAAGTCACGTTGCGCCTGTCGCGCGACGACGAGACATCGCGCATGCTGATCGAGGTCGAAGACACAGGGATCGGGATGAACGCCGAGCAGGTGTCGCGCTTGTTCCAGGATTTCAGTCAGGCGGATTCGACGATCAACCGGCGGTTCGGCGGAACCGGTCTGGGGCTGGCGTTGTCGCGTCGTCTGGCGCAGGCGATGGGCGGCCGGTTGGATGTGCATAGCCAATCCGGCGTCGGCAGCCGCTTTACCTTGCGGCTGCCGGTGCGCGCCGATACGCCGGTGGGTGAGACACCGCATTTCGACGGGCAGACCGTGCTGCTGGTGGTGGCGTCGCCGGAATGGCGGTCTCGGTTGAGCCGCGCGCTGATGGCATGGGGACTGCGGGTGCATGGCTATCCGCATCCGGCGCTGATCACTTTGGATGACGCGGGGGATGCCCAGGCGCTGATCTTTTGGGGAGACCGCCAGACCTGGCATGCCGATGACGAAGACAGGCTGGTGCAGGAGGCGTCGTGGGTGGTGGACTGCGCCCAGGATGGGCCGGCTCAGCCCGCGGCGCGCGGACGCATCGTCAATGCGTCCGTCTTCGGGTTGCAGGGACTGGCGAACGGCTTGCGATATGCCCTACAAGGGCGCCCGCTGTCCGAGCTTAGAGCGCAAGGCATGGTGCTGGGCAAGCGCTTGAAAGTGCTGGTGGCGGAAGATAACGCCGTGAACCGCAAATTGTTCGAAGAGCAGCTGGCGCTGCTGGGCTGCGTCCCCACGGCGGTCACGGATGCACAAGAGGCGTTGTCCTGCCTGGAGCGGGACACGTTTGACGTGTTAGTGACGGACCTTTCCATGCCGGGCGAGGACGGCTTCGCGCTGGCGCGGCAAGTGCGGCAGCGATGGCCCGCCATGCCGGTGATGGCCGCGACTGCCAACGTGACGCCGCAACAACGTGAAGAGGGCGAACGCGCGGGCATGGCGCGCGTGCTGGGCAAGCCGTTGTCGCTGGCCGATCTGGCTCAAGCGTTGTCCGAGATCGCGGGGCTGCCCCCTCTGCGGCGCGAGGCGGTCTCTGACGGTAGTTTGCTGGGTGGCCGACCCATGGCCGATGAGACCCGGCAAGCGTTTGTCCAATCCTGTCTGGACGGCGTGCAGACGCTGCACCAAGGTCTGCGCAACGAAGATGTGCCCGGATTGCTGGCGGAACTGCATTCGTTGGGCGGCGCGTGCGCCGTGTTTGGGCTGAGCGACATCGCGCAGCGCTGCACGGCACTGGGTTGGTCGCTATCCGCAAAGGGAGCGCGCGCCTGCGCGGACGATATCCGCGAGTTGGCGGACGCGCTGCTGGGCGTTGCGCGGCAAGCGCCGTCGACGCTGATCGACCTGGCTGATCAAATCATTGCGCTGCTGGACGCCGGCCAGGAAAAAACGGACGCCGCGCGCCTGGCGCGGCTGGCAAGAACGCTGCGGGCGGGTTTGGACGCGCAGCCGCTCGGCAGGCAAGACGCGTCGGGGGCAATGAACATCAAGCGAACCTGAAGCCGTGCACGGCTTCAGCCCCCGCCTTATCCCTTACCCCCTATCCCCCGCCGCCCTCAAGAAATTCGACTCCAGCACGCTCAGCACCCGGTTCAGCGTGTCCACATCCGCCGCTGACAACCCCTTCAACGCCTCTTCGAAAAACGCTGCCCGTTTAGGCAGCGCTTCGTTCACCACCGCCTGCCCTGTGGCGGTCAGCGTGGCATTGGTCAGCCGGTTGTCCTGGGCATCCACGGCGCGCGAAATCCAGCCCAGCTTCTGCATCGCCTGCAATTGCCGGGTCAGTGATGCCGGGTCCAGCCGGCAGCGTTCGGCCAGGTGCTTCTGCGAACACTGTCCGTTCTCATGCAACGCCAGCAGGATGCGCCAGCGGGGCAGGGCGTGGCCGACCTTGCTGCTGAATGCGCTTTGCATGACGCGGTACGTCTGCCCCATGTGCTGGATGACTTGCAGGCCTTGTTGTTGTCTGGGCAAAAGCTATTCTCCGACGCCAGCGGGCTCCGCCTTGGTGGGGCGGGCCAGTTGCACCAGCGGCACGCGTCGCACGCACCAGAGCGCGAAGATGGCGACGGCCAGCGCGATGAGCTGGCCTTCATGGATGGCGCCCACCAGCGCGACTCGCGCGATCTCGATCAGCGACGTGCCGTCCTGGCCTTGATGCGCCAATTGTGCCAGGAACTGTGTCTGGGCTGCGGGGTTCACCAGCATCTGCGGGTCGTTCAATTCAGGCAGCCATTGCGCCGACGCGCCGCGCAGCGTGGACTCGACGCCGCTGAAATAGCTGTGGCTGACCATGGTGCCCACGACCGCCGTGCCCAGCATGCCGCCGATCATGCGCAGCGACTGCAACAGCGCCGTGGCGATGCCCAGGTGCGTGCGGCCCGCCGTCTGCTGCGCGAACACGGTCAGGTTGGGCATGATGAACCCCATGCCCAGGCCGGCCATCAGCATGTACGCGCCAATCAGCACATGCGACGTGTAGTTGTGCGTGGTGACAATGCCCATACAGGACAGCGCCATCAGCAAAAAGCCCGCATACAGCATGCGGTTGGGGTTGCGGATACGCGTGATGATGCGGCCGTTGATGATGCTGCCTACCGTGATGAAAACGACCATCGGCGTAATCAACAGCCCCGCGTCCTGCGGCGACAGGCCAAAGCCGCCTTGCAGCAGCAAGGGCGCGTAGAACAGCAGCGAATACATCGTCACGCCCACCAGCAGCGCCAGCGTGAACAGCGTGGCCAGGCCGCGATTGCGGAACATGTCCAGCGGCAAGAGCGGATGCGGGCAACGCTTTTCCCACCAGATCAGCAGGCCGAACGCGGCAATGCTGCCCGCGCCCAGCAGCACGATGGGCCCGCTGAACCCTTCCTTGGGCAGCAGCTCGACCAGCAGTTGCAGGCTGCCCAGCGCCAGCGCGATCAGCAGCGCGCCTTGCCAGTCCAGCCGCACTTTGCCGGACGTGTGATTGCGCAGGTGCGGCAGGTAGCGCGATACGAACCACAGGCCCAGGATGCCGATAGGCAGGTTCACGTAGAACACCGATCGCCAGCCATAGTGCTCGGTCAGCGCGCCGCCCAGCGTGGGGCCGACCGCGTTGGCGATGCCGAAGGCGGAACTGAGCATGACCTGCCAGCGCAGGCGCACGTGCGGGTCGGGGAACAGGTCGGGGATCGAGGCGAACGCGGTGCCCACCAGCATGCCGCCGCCGATGCCCTGCAAGGCGCGCGCCAGCACCAGCGTCAGCATGCTGTCGGCCGCGCCGCATAGCGCTGATGCCAGCGTGAACAGAATGATGGCCGCCACCACGAACGGCTTGCGGCCGTAATAATCGCCCAGGCGGCCGAAGATCGGCACGGTGATCACCGAGGTCAGCAGGTACGACGTGGCAACCCACGCATACAGTTCAAAGCCCTTGAGCTCGGCCACGATGGTGGGCAGCGCGGTGCCCACCACGGTCTGGTCGATAGCGACCATCATCATGACGAAGCACATGCCCAGCATGGCCAGCAGCGTCTGCCGGAAGGGAAGCACCTGGCCGGGCGAATGCGGGGTGCTGGGAGTGGGGGCGGGCATTGTTGGATGTATCAATGATTGATGGATCAATCATTCTAGTCCTACAATCCGCCGGACAGAAAATTGTCAGCTTCACGGCGGGGCGGACGGGTCTCGTGACCCCACTCCGTTATTAATTCCATCCATGACTTATCGCGTTTTTGGTGTCATGGTCTGACAAGGCCGCTTTAAGGCGGCCCGATTTGTTACGATAGCGAAATCTGCACGTTGGTGATTCCAACGTCTTCAGCACGCCTTCCTTGGTAGATCCTCTTTCCAAACGCCGCGGCCACAAGCTTCCGGCAGGAGCGAGGGCTCGCCCTGAAAGGCAGACAGCTCCAACTGGCGCGTGGGTTTTCCGCCGCTACAGCACCATCCCCGCGCGTTGCGCGGTGGGCGGCATCCAAGAATTTCCAGTCGAGGTACCGACGGGGCAGCAATGAAAACGTGGTTCAAGCGCATTTTGATAGGCCTGGTTGTGTTGGTTGTCGTGGCCGTCGTTGGCCTGGCCATCTTCTTGCTGACATTCGACCCCAACGCGTACAAGTACAAGCTGGAAGAGCTTGTGCAGGAACGCTATCACCGCACATTGACGATCGACGGCGAGATCGAGCTATCGCTCTTTCCGCGCATCGGCTTGTCCGTGCAGGGCGTGTCGCTGTCCGAGCCGAACAGCACGGACACCTTCGCTTCCATTGAAAGCACGCGCCTGGCGGTTGCCGTCTGGCCGTTGCTGTCCAATAGCTTCGTGGTCGACCACGTGGCCATCAGCGGCCTGAAGGCCCGGGTGGTGCGCGGCAAGGACGGCCAATTCAACTTCAGCAATCTGGTCGGCGGCGCGTCCACCGTCACCACCGCGCCATCCAACCCGGCAGAAGCCCTGGTGGGCGCGGCGCAGACGGCGGCCCAGGCCATCACCAGCGGCACCTTGCCGGCCAACCGCAACAACATGCAGATCGATATCGCCGGCCTGGACTTGAAGGACGGCGAAGTGCAGTTGCAGGACGAGATTTCCGGCATGGCGGTGGCGGTCACGAAAATCAACGCCAATACCGGCCGCGTCACGTTCAACCAACCCTTTGATGTGCGCCTGACGGCGCGCGTGGAAGGCGGCAACCCGCGCGTGGACGCCAACCTGACGGGGCAGGCCCTGTTGACGCTGGACCCGTCCGCCAAGCGCTACGCGGCGCAAAAGCTGGACCTGCGCATGGACGGCAAGCTGCCCGGCGCCGAGGCCAAAAGCCTGGCCGTGCGCGGCAACCTGGCCTTCAACGGCCAGAAATCCGCGCTGGACGTGGCGGGCCTGGAAGTGGTTTTCCAGGGCGACATCACGGACCCGGCCGCGCGCGCCACCAATGTGGAAGCCAGCGTGGCCATGCCCAAGCTGGCGATCGACCCGCACAAGAGCCAGCTGCAAATCGAAAAACTCGCCGTGCGTGCCAAGGGCGGCTCGGCCGACCGCCCGTTTGAATTCGCCGTAGACGCGCCCGCGCTGAACATTTCGCCCACGTCGGCCACCGGTGAAGCGCTGACCGGCCGTGTGCGCATCAGCGGCCTGGATGCCAGCTTTGGCCTGAACGGCATCAGCGGCAACGCCGCCGAACTCGACATCAAGGAAGCCAAGCTGGACAGCACGTCCAAGAATGGCGACCGCGTCGTGAAGCTGAATTTTGCATCGCCGCTGACCTTGAACCTGTTGCAACGTAGCGGCGGTTTGTCGGCGCTGCGCGGCGACGTCAATATCACCGACCCGGGCTTGCCCAAGGGCAGCTTGCAGATTCCGGTGATCGGCAGCCTGAACGCCGACCTGCTGAAAGACCAGGCCAGCAGCAAGATCAACGCCGTGCTGGAAGGCGGCAAGTTCGACCTTAGCGCCGACATCACCAAGCTGTCGCAAACGCCTGCGGTGAAGTTCGCGCTGGTGGTGGACACGCTGGACCTGGACAAGCTGGTGCCGCCCGTGGTGGCCGCGCCGCCCAAGCCCCCCGCCGATGGCAAGAAGGATGATTCCAAGCCCGCCGCGCCGCCCGCGCCTGCCGCGCCGGTGGACGACACCATCGACCTGTCCGCGCTGGTTGGCCCCAGCGTCAACGGCACGTTGAAGGTCGGCAAGCTGGTGGTGCGTGGCCTGAAGGCGGATGAAGTGGCCGCCGTGGTCAAGCTGGACAAAGGCAAGCTGGAAATCTCCAGCCTGACCGCCGGCCTGTACGGCGGCAAGTTGGCGGGCGCATTGTCGGTGGACGCGGCGCAAGGCAACCAGCTGGCCAGCAAGATGTCGCTGGCGGGTATCGCGATCGAACCGTTGTTGATGGACCTGGCCAACCGCAACGTGCTCAGCGGCACGGGCAGCCTGGCGCTGGACTTGAAGACGGCCGGCGCCAATGCCTACGCCATGAAGAGTGCGCTGGGCGGCACGATGCAGGTGCGCCTGCGCGATGGCGCGGTCAAGGGCATCAACCTGACCGAGACGCTGCGCGAACTGAAGGCGGCGTTCAAGCCGGAATCGCAAGACGAAACCGTGCCCGCCGACACCAGCAAGCAGACCGAGTTTTCGGAAATGGACGCGGACCTGGCCTTCACCAAGGGCGTGGCGGCCGTCAAGCGCCTGAACATCGTGTCGCCGCTGCTGCGCGTGACGCAGGGCGATCCGGCCAACATCGACTTCGTCAAGAGCGAGCTGGACCTGGTGGCGCGTGCGCGCGTCGTCAACCCGGCGGCCAACCCCGAAGGCCAGGAACTGATCGACCTGAAAGACGTGACGATTCCCGTGCAAATAAAGGGCCCGTTCGACAAGCCCACGTACACGCTGCTGTGGAAAGACGCCATCGGCGCCATCCTGAAGCGCAGCCTGGAAAACAAGCTGCGCGACGCCGTCACGGGCAAGAACGGCAACGGCGCGGCCGTGGACAAGGCCCTGAAAGGACTGCTAGGTAAATGAGCACCGATAGCTTTCAACCCATCGCGCAATGCGGCGTCACGGCGCAGCCGGCCGCCGCGGCCTATCACCGCCAATGGCTCATCGCCAACGATTCCGGCCAATGGCTGAATCGTGAGCTGTGCCCACGGCTGGCCGACGTTGCGGTGGAATTGCGCCTGGGCTACCTGGTGTTGAAAGCGCCCGGCATGCTGCGCATGGACATCCCGCTGGACGTTATCGAAGACGACGACAGCGTCCGCTACAGCATGAAGGTGGGCGACCAGACCATCGATGTGATCGACGAAGGGGAACTGGCCGCGGCCTGGATCTCGAACTTCGTGCAGGTGCCCTGCCGGATCATGAAGGTGCACCCCGACACGCCCGTGGCCTCCTGGCCGGACTGAAGGGCAGCGCCCTTACTGACGCCGCTTGAACTCGAACGCGGCATGGGCCAGCAGGCCCGCCACCAGGCCCCAGAAGGCCGACCCAATACCCCAGAAACTGAAGCCCGACGCCGTTGCCAGCAAGGTGATGAGCGCGGCTTCGCGTCGTTGCGGGTTGACCATGGCGGCCGACATGCCGCCCATGATCGTGCCCAACAGCGCCAAGCCGGCCAACGCGGCCAGCAGGGCGGCGGGCAGGGCCTGGAAGAACACGGCTACCGCGCCCGCCACGACGCTCAGGCCCACATAGCCCAAGCCGTAGGTGGCGGCGGCGATGTAGCGCTTCGAAGGGTCGTGATGCGCTTCGGGGCCGGTGCAGATGGCGGCGCTGATCGCGCCCATGGTGACGCTGTGCGCGCCAAACGGCGCGGCCAGCAGGCCCAGAAAGCCCGTGGCGGCCACGATGCGCGAGGCTGGTGGCCGATAGCCCGCCGCTTGCAGAATCGCCAAGCCGGGCAGGTTCTGCGATGCCATGGCCACGACGAACAGCGGAATGCCCAGGCTGACGGCGGCCTGGGCGCTGAACTCGGGCGTGGTCCAGACGAACTGCGTCAGGCTCCAGTCCAGCAGGTCCAGCCGGATCATGTCCAGCGCGAAGGCCAGCGCAATGGCAACGATCATCACCAGCAGCACCGCATAGCGCGGCGCCCAGCGTCGGCACAACAGGTACGTGGCGCACATGGCCAGCACCAGGCCGGGCTGGTTGGCAACGTTGCTGAAGATGCCCATGCCGAAGTTAAGCAGCACGCCGGCCAGCATGGCGGCGGCGATTTCACCGGGAATGCGGCGCAGGATGGGGTCGATCCAGCCGAACAGGCCACAGGCCAGCGTCAGGCCGGCCGCCAGGATGTAGGCGCCGATGGCTTCATTGAACGGCACGCCCACCAGCGCGGTCACCAGCAGCGCCGCGCCGGGCGTGGACCACGCCATCACGATGGGCAGGCCGGTGCGCAGGCTGTAGAACGCGCCGCCAAATCCGAATGCCAGGCTTAGTGAACCGATCCACGACCCGATGCGCGCGGCGTCCAGCCCGGCTGCGTGGCCCGCTTGCACCATCAGCACGGCGGTGCCGCCGAAGCTGACCAGCACCGCGACCACGCCGGCGGCAATCGCCGATGCCGAGACATCGCGGCGGGCTTGGTGGGAACCAGGGGGAAGGGGAATGCCGTGTTGCGTGGCGTCGCTCATGCGGCACCGGTCAGGCGGCGGTACTTGGCCATCAGCTGCTCTTGGCCTTCGTTCCACTGAGGGTGCAGTTCAATGCACTCTACCGGGCACACCACCTTGCACTGCGGTTCGTCGTGATGGCCGACGCACTCGGTGCATTTGTCGGGGTCGATGACGTAATAGTCATCACCCATGGAGATCGCGTCGTTCGGGCACTGGGGCTCGCAAACGTCGCAATTGATGCATTCTTCGGTGATGAGCAAGGCCATGGTGGGCAACGGTGTAAAGCCGGGGGCGGCTGCCATTGTACTGCCGGCCCGCCCAGCGCAAGAAGGGCGCGAATCGCGCCCTTCGGGATGGTGCCGTGCCGGTGGATCAGCCCGGCCAGGATTGCTCGCGGCGTTCCTTGGCCTTTTCCTGCAACCAGCGTTCCACGGACGGGAACACAAACTTGCTGACGTCGCCGCCCAGCTGGGCGATTTCGCGCACGATGGTGCCCGAGATGAATTGATATTGGTCCGACGGCGTCATGAACAGGGTTTCGACGTCGGGCAGCAGGTGGCGGTTCATGCCGGCCATCTGGAATTCGTATTCGAAGTCGGACACGGCGCGCAGGCCGCGCACGATGACGCGCCCGTTCTGGTCGCGCACAAAGTCCTTCAGCAGGCCGCCAAAGCTTTGCACTTCCACGTTGGGATAGTGGCCCAGCACTTCGCGCGCGATTTCAACGCGTTCGTCGATGCTGAAGAAAGGCTTCTTGTTGCGGCTGTGGGCGATGCCCACCACGACCTTGTCGAAAAGCGTGGCCGCACGGCGGACCAGGTCTTCGTGGCCCCGGGTCAGCGGGTCGAAAGTGCCGGGATATACAGCGATGATCATGCGAGCTCCGTACCGTTATTAGTGGTGTACACCATCCTCCGAAGCTCGGATTATTGATCTATTTCCGCAATGCAGCAAATTCCAGCAGATGGTAGTGGACCGCGCCTGCCATGTCCTGCCGCAAGATCTGGAAACCTTCGGGAGCTTCGATGGCCGTTTCCGCCTCGACGTAGACGAGTCCGTGCGGGCTCAGGATACCGGGCAGAATCGGCCAAAGGCGCGGCAGCCAACCCTGTCCGAAGGGCGGATCCAACAGGATGAGGTCAAAGCGGGACGCATCCATCCGTTCGGCGACCTGCATGGCGTCGCCCACGTGGATGCGTATCATGTCGGCTTTGAGCTTGTCGCGCAGTGTCCGCAGCGCGGACGCGGCGGTCTTGTCCCGCTCGACCATCTGCACATGCGCCACGCCGCGAGAGGCCGCCTCGAAGCCCAGCGCGCCACTGCCGGCAAACAGGTCCAACACCTGCTTGTCGGCGAACTCGCCGGCCCAAAGATGATTCAACCAGTTGAACAGCGTTTCGCGAACCCGGTCGGGCGTGGGGCGCAGCGTCTCCACGTCGGGAACGGCGATGGGGGTGCGCCTGTATTGGCCCCCGACGATACGAATATACTTGTGACCCATGTTTAGCCGCTTCTTCAAGAAAAAAACCCCTCCGCCCGCCGCGCCGGCCCAGCCCGCGCCGCCGCCTGAGGTCGTGGACGCCCCGGTTGCGCCCACGGAACCCGTTGCCGCGCCCGTCAGCCCGGCGCCCGTGAGCCCGGCGCCAGTCAGCCCGGCGCCAGTCAGCCCGGCGCCCGCGCCGATTCCCGCTCCGGGTACCGCGCCTGCGCCTGCCGCGCCGTCGCCGCAGATTACGCCCCCGGTATCGCCCGCAGCGCCTACGGTGGCAACGCCGGCCGTCCCGAGCGCGCCGGCTGTCTCGTCTACACCGGCTACACCGCCCGCGCCCGCCGCCGAATCCGTGCGTGCACCGTTGCCGATGTCGGCGCCGACGGTATCGTCCACGCCTGCACCGGCTGCCGCGCCTCAGACCCCTTCGGCATTCGCGCCTGCGCCCGCAACGGTGCCAGCCGCCGCACCAGCACCAGCACCAGCCCCGGCACCGGCACCAGCAGCAGCACCAGCACCAGCCGCCGCGCCAGCGCCGGTTGTGCCGCCCGCGCCGATCGTAACGCCTGCACCGGCGCCCGTGTCGACGCCGACGCCCGCCCCCGCACCCGCCCCGGCCCCCGAAGCGCCCAAGAAATCCTCCTGGCTGTCGCGCCTGAAGCAAGGCTTGTCGCGCACGGGGCAGAGCATTGGTGGCATTTTCGTCGGCGTGAAGGTCGATGAAAACCTGTTCGAGGAACTCGAATCGGCGCTCATTATGGCCGATGCGGGCCTGGAGGCCACCGAGAAGCTGCTGACCGCGCTGCGTGCGCGGGTCAAGAAAGAGCGCATTGAAGACCCCGCCAAGGTCAAGACCGCACTGCGTCAGTTGCTGGCCGACCACCTGCGGCCGCTGGAGCGCGGCTTCAACCTGACCAGCGCCAAGCCGCTGGTGGTGATGATCGCCGGCGTGAACGGCGCGGGCAAAACCACGTCCATCGGCAAGCTGGCGCACACGTTCCAGCGCCAGGGCGCCAGCGTGCTGCTGGCAGCGGGCGACACCTTCCGCGCTGCCGCGCGCGAACAACTGGTGGAATGGGGCAGCCGCAACAACGTCAGCGTCATTTCGCAAGATGGCGGCGACCCGGCCGCCGTGGCCTTTGACGCCGTCAACGCCGGCCGCGCGCGCGGCATGGGCGTGGTCATGGTGGACACGGCGGGTCGCCTGCCCACGCAGCTGCACCTGATGGAAGAACTGAAAAAGATCCGCCGCGTCATCGGCAAGGCGGATGCATCGGCGCCGCACGAAGTGCTGCTGGTGGTGGACGGCAACACCGGCCAGAACGCCTTGGCCCAGATCCGCGCCTTTGATGCCGCCATCAACCTGACCGGCCTGGTCGTGACCAAGCTGGACGGCACCGCCAAGGGCGGCACGCTGGCCGCCGTGGCGGCGGGCAGCCAGGGCGTGCGTCCGATTCCGGTGTACTGGATCGGCGTGGGCGAAAGCCTGGAAGACCTGCAACCCTTCGTCGCGGACGAATTCGCGGGCGCCTTGCTGGCGGATTGACCCGGCGCTGATACGGCGCTGATACGGCGCTGATCCGGCGCTGATCCGGCGCTGATCCGGCAGCCGATCGCTCGCCCGCCGGACCGCAAAACGGGACGACGCCCAAGGCGCCGTCCCGTTTTATTTTCCGCTGTCCAGCTGCCCCATCGCCGGGTCGCTGATGCCGTGCTTGCCCGTTTCCATGCGGCCCGCAAAGCGCCGCTTGAATGCCGGGTAGGTGTCGCAGCCCACCGTGAAGTCGTACCACTGGCCGCTGCTGGTGACCGGCCAGCTCAGTTCGCCGACCTGTCCCGCCGCCACCGTTGCCGTCCACGGGCCATCGTTGCGGTAGGCCATGGCTTGCACCGTGAAGACGCAGTCCTGCGTGCCATTGTTGTGCAGCTTCACCTGCACCTGGGCGTCGTCGCACGGCACGTAGCAAACCTGGATTTCGGGCTGTGCGCCGGCCGCGCGCATCAAGTCGCCCGAGAACGAACGGTGGTAGCCGTTGGGGCCCAGCACCCACAGATCGTACTGGCCGCTGTCGCCCGACACGTCCCAGACGTCATCCAGCGATTTGCCCGCTTCGACCACGTAGCGGCGCGGAATGCGGTCCAGGTGCAGCTTGTCGTACACGTGAAAGACCGCTGCCGTTTGCGCACCGCTTGCGTTGGCGAACAGTAGCTGCACGCGGTTCTCGCGGGCTTGCTCGCGCGCGCTGGTGTGCAGCTCGTACGGCAGTGCGCGCGACGGGCGGGTGCCCGAGGCCTGCGGGGCCAGCGTTTGCTGCGTGGGGATGGCGATGGCCGGCTGCGCTTCCTGCCAGGTCGTCAGTCCGTCGGCGTCCGTCTTGGTCGTGCGGCCCGACAGGGTCGGCAGGCGGGCGCTGTTGGGCGTCACAAAGTCCAGCGTGGTGGTCAGGTCGCCGCACACGGCACGGCGGAACGCGCTGATGTTGGGTTCCACGACGCCAAAGCGCTGTTCCAGAAAGCGCAGCGCGGAGGTGTGGTCAAACACTTGCGAATTGACCCAGCCGCCCCGGCTCCACGGTGAAATCACCCACATCGGCACGCGCATCCCCGGGCCGAACGGCTTGCCGTCGGCGGTCAGCTGCTTGGGCGTGGCGGGCGGGTAGTCGAAATACTCGAACGCCATTTGCGCGTCGGTCAGCGTGGACTTGCCAGCCAGCGTGCCATCGTCGTTGCGCGACGGCGCCGAGGGCGTCGGCATGTGGTCGAAGAAGCCGTCGTTTTCGTCGTAGGTCACCAGGAACACCGTCTTGCTCCAGACCTCGGGCGATTGTGTCAACGCGTCCAGCGCGGCCTGGATGTACCACGCGCCCTTGGCGGGGCTGGACGGGCCGGGGTGCTCGCTGTAGGCGGCCGGCGGAATGATCCACGACACTTCGGGCAGCGTGCCGTTCGCGACGTCGTCGCGCAGGCTTTGCAGGAAGCCGCCGTCGGCCATCGTGTTGCCAAAGCCCTTGGCCAGCGGGCTGTACTGGTCGTCGATGGCCGGGTTGTACGCGGGGCCGCCCTGATTCGTTACGCGGCGGTCCGCCGGCATTTTTTCGATCTCGGCGCGCCAGTGCCGAAAGCTCATCATCTCGTTGCAGCCGAAGTTATCGGGGATGTTCTGGTAGACCTTCCAGCTGACGCCGGCCGCTTGCAGGCGGTCGGCATAGGTGGTCCACGTCCAGCCTTCGGTGGACGGGCCCACGTCGGCGCCGTCGTTCCATTCGTTCATCACCACCGACACGTTGTCGCCCGACGGGCCGTTGGTGCCGGTCCAGAAAAACAGGCGGTTCGGGATGGTGCCGGCGTGCATTGAACAGTGGTAGTTGTCGCACAGCGTGAAGGCGTCGGCCAGCGCGCGGTGGAACGGCACTTCGGCGGTTTCGTAGTAGCCCATGGACAGCGGCTGCTTGGCGCTGGGCCACTTGTTCATGCGGCCGTGGTCCCACGCGGCCTGGCAATTGGGCCACGAGTGCGGCGTACTGCCGGCGCGTTGCGCGTTGCCCTGCGCGGCGTCCAGGTGATAGGGCAATTCCTCGGTGCCGTCGCTGCGCGTCTGGTGGAATACCGATTTGCCGTTGGCCAGCGGAATGGGAAAGCGGTCGCCAAAACCGCGCACGCCGGGGAAGGTGCCGAAGTAGCCGTCGAAGGAACGGTTTTCCAGCATCAGCATCACGACGTGCTTCACGTCCTGAATCGTGCCGGTGGCGTTGCTGGCTTCAATGGCGAGCGCCCGGCGGATGCTGGGCGGAAACATCGACAGCGCGCTGACCGCGGCGGTGGCGCCCACGGTGGTCTTGAAGAACTTTCGTTTGGATGCGTCGAACGTCATTGGCTTGTCTGTCCTGGTGATCGATGGGAAACGGGCTCAAGGCGCGCAGTGCACCGCGCACGCGGCAGGGGGCGCGGGCGGGGTGGGCGTCGTGGTGGGCGGAGCAGGAGCCGGTTCGTCAGAGTCGTTGTCGTCGCCGCCGCAAGCGGACAGCGCGAACACCAGCGACAAGGCGCATAAGGCCGCAAGGCCTCGTCTTGCATGGGCGAGCAAGGGGGATTGGGTTTCCATGGTTCGGTCGTTGTGGATGGGCTGACGGCCCGCAAGGGCCGTCGTGCCGTCACACAGGACGAATGTCGGGCGGGATGCTGCGGGCCACGAATGCGACCGGCGCAGGGCGGCCGGGCGACAGCGATCCAGTATTGACGCCGTTAATGTCGACAAATTGACAGCAAGCTGACCCGTTGCTGACTCTGGCCCCTTTTTTGAAACGCCTTGCTAGATGCGTGTCCAGGTGCAAGGCGCGCGGGCGTTTGTCGCGAAGATGCGGTAGACGGGCCGAGGCGCCGACGCACCCGTCAGGCACTGCCCCCGCAACCGATTCGCGCACGCAGGGGCCACCGCGCCGACGCGCGTGGCGCAGCCGCGCGTGGCCTGGCCTAGCGCCAGAAAGGCTTGCTTTTCGCCAGGGCGTCGAAGGCCTTTTGTGCGTCCACGGCCAGCTCTTCAAGGCGCGCGCTGATCCAGCCCAGCGCGAACCAGGCTTGCGGATGCGTGGCGGTGCACGACTCGTAATAGTCCTTGGCGACGGCCAGGTCATTGATTTCGCCCAGCACGTCCTGCACGCGGGACAACAGCTTGCGATAGCCGCGCAGCTTGGCGGCCGGCAGCAGCGATTCGGCAAACGCCAGGCTGTAGCGCAGCCGCTTGCCGCGCTTGCGCAATTCATGGCGCGTGGGGATATCCAGTTTGGCGAACTGCGTGCCCTGTTCCGCCACCTTGCTGTGCCAGCGGTGCAGGCGCCGCGCCAGCTGCTTGCGCAGTTGGTGCGGGTCGGGTTCGGGCGCCAGCATGGGGATGATGGTGGGCTTCACGCTGGTGGCGGCCAGGCCGCCTTCCAGCCGGATGGCCGGTTCGGGCGCGGCATCGCTGGGCGTGCCATTGGCCACGGCCTGCGCGCCTCCGGATGGCAACGCGGGCGGCACATCCAGGCTCCATTCCAGCAGCTCCAGCAGCCAGGCCTGAAACGCCTTGCCGGCGGCAATCGTCCGCGCGTCCTGTTCAGGCGGCGCGGCTTCCATCGGAATCACCGGCATGCCTGCGTGGATCAGCGCGGGCGCCACCGTTTCGTTCAGCACGTCCTGGTCGCGGTTGGCGCCAAAGGCGGCAAAGTGCGTGCGCACGCCTTGCAGCAGCGTGTCCGGCACCGGCGCGACCCAGCCGTCGAACAGCTTCCAGGCCGAGCGCAGGCGGCGCACGCCCACGCGCAGCTGGTGCACGTGTTCGGAATTGCCGGCGCGGTAGACGCCTTCGGTATCGACTTCGGCCAACACGGCGGCGTTGCGCGCGATCTGGTCCAGGCATTCGGCGGCGATGCGGCCCAGGGCTTGTGGGGCCGTCATGTCTTCGCGCAGCTTGACCGGCGCCGCGCCGCGCGGTGCCCAAAATTGCGCAATGGCTTGGGCCCGGCGCGCTTCCAGATCGTCACCCGGGTTGGCGTCTTCAACGGCAAGCTTGTGAGCCAGTTGCGCCAGCGCGTCGCCGCGTTCGGACTTGCTGCGCGGGTCCAGCACCAGGCTGTGGCGCTGTTGCCAGCCACGCGCCACCGCGAAGATGGCGGCGGGGCGGCCCGACATCAGCTCGAATTCCAGTTCGGAAATCGGCAGCTCCAGCGCGCCCGCGCGCAGGATGCCGGTGTCGAAGGCCAGTTCGACCGTGCCGTAACGGGTGCGGACCTTGCGCAGCAGCCGCAGCACGTCGGTTTCATAGCGCAGGCCCAGTTCGCCCTTGATTGCGCCCAGCGCCTCTTCGACTTCGGTGCCGGCATAGACGGACAGGTCCAGCACGGGGCCGGGGCGGGGGTGGTTCAGTTCGATGCGCGTAATGGCGTTGATGCCGGGCATCTTCAGGGTCTGCACCCAGTCCGGGCCTTCCTGACGCAGCCGGATGGCAATGCGCGCCCGCGCCAGCTCGCGTTCGGGCGTGTCGAAGTACATGGCGTGCAGACGGATGCGCGTGGCGTCGCGTTGCTTGACTTCGTTCTGGACGGCCTGGCGCGTCGCGGCGGGCACGTGCAGTTTCAATTCCTGTTCCGACATGGCGGTGGGTGTCCGACGGCAAAAGCCGAGATCTTAATCAAGCAAAGGGGCGGATTTGATGACGGTTCATATTTTGGTCACATCGAGCATAGTCGCCATTCGCAGTGCACAACAAGCCACTGTTGCCGGGACAAAAGAAAAACGCCGCCTTTTTTCAAGGGCGGCGCCAAGGAGCGCTGGTCAGGGGAAACCGACAAGCGTAATCAGGAAGCAGGGCTTACAGGATGCGCTTGCGCGCCTGCGTGATGATGATTTCGGCCAGCACGACCACCACGAAGATGGCGGCTAGCACCAGCGCCACGCGATCCCACTGGAACAGGTTCAGCGCCGTATCCAGCGCCATGCCGATACCGCCCGCGCCCACCAGCCCCAGCACGGCGGACTCGCGCACGTTGATGTCCCAGCGCAGCAGCACGATGGACCAGAACGCCGGGCGGATCTGCGGCCAGTAGGCATACCAAAGCACGGACGCCTTGCTGGCCCCCGTGGCGGTAACTGCTTCGATCGGCCCGCGCTGCGCTTCCTCGATGGCTTCGCCCACCAGCTTGCCCACGAACCCGATCGAGCGGAACGCAATCGCCAGCGTGCCGGCCAGCGCGCCCGGTCCGAAGATGGCGATGAACAGCAGCGCCCATACCAGCGAATTGACCGAGCGGCTGGACACCAGGATCAATCGCGCCAGCATGTTGATGGTTTTGCTGGGCGTCAGGTTGTTGGCCGCCAGCAGGCCCACCGGCACCGCCATGAAGACGGACAGGATGGTGCCCAGGGTGGCGATGTGCAGCGTTTCGATCAGCGCGTTGTGCACGCCGTCCGGGTAGTAGGCCCAGTCGATCGGCCACATGCGGCGGAACAGGTCGGCCATCTGCTCGGGCGCGTCATACAGGAATTCCGGTATGATCTCCACGCCGCGTATGGCCTGCGCGATGGCTGCCACCACCAGCAGGTACAGCGCAAAGCGCAGCAGCCGCTGGCCCATGCTGTAGCGCTGCCACACACGCGGCGAGCCGGGCGGATTCAGGCTTGAGGCGTGGGCGTTCATTCTTCCACCTCCGCCTTGCGGGCCACCGGCGGTTTGCCGGTACCGATGCCTCGCGCGCCGGCAAAGCGGCCTTGCAGGATGCGGTCGAACCCCAGGTTGTCCAGGAATACGGCGCGCACGAAGCCCGCGATGATTTCGCCCAGCATGATGATGGCAATCAAGGTCAGCAGGATGGCGCTGACGAAGTCGTAGTCAAAGCGCTGGAACGCCGAGAACAGCGTGCCGCCCACGCCGCCCGCGCCCACGATGCCCACCATGGTGGAGTTGCGCAGGTTTGAGTCGAACTGGTAGGTGGCAAAGCCGATAAAGCGCGCGAACACCTGCGGCAGCACGCCAAAGATGATCACGTTGGCGAACGACGCGCCGCTGGCGCGCACCGCTTCCACCTGCTTGAGCGAGATCTCTTCGATGGCCTCGGTGAACAGCTTGCCGATGAAACCGATGGACGCCACCGTCAGCGCCAGGATGCCCGCCAGCGCGCCAAAGCCCACGGCTTTCACGAACAGGATGGCGACGATGACCGGGTGCAGCGCGCGGCACAGGGCCACCAGCGAACGCGCGGGCCAGGACACCCAGGCGGGCATCATGTTGCGCGCGCCTAGCAGGCCCACGGGCAGGGCGAACAGAATGCCCAGCACCGAGGCCAGCACGGCAATTTCCAGGCTTTCGGCGATGCCCTTCCACAAGGTGGCGGGCTTTTCGAAATTGGGCGGAAACATGCGCGAAAGAAACGTCGACGCGTGTCCCATGCCGGTTTCAAAGCGCGCCCAGCTGAAATCCAGCTGCGCGCCCGCATAGAGGGTGTAGATCACCAGCAACACCAGGCCCGCCTTGGCGCGCCCGGACATGGCAAAGGGGCGGCTGCCCCGGGGGGGCGTCATTCCAGCCAAGACTCGCCTCCGTAGATGGTCTTGAGCATGGTGGCGTCCAGCCCCTGGCCGTCGCCGTCGTAGACCACGTGCCCGCCGGACATGCCGACGATGCGCGTGGCGTAGCGGCGCGCCAGTTCCACGTCGTGGATGTTGACGATGACAGGGATGCCGGTGGCGCTGCCCTGGTCGGACAGCAGCTCCATGATTTCAACGGAGGTCTTCGGGTCCAGCGACGAGGTCGGCTCGTCGGCCAGCAGCAGCTGCGGGCGCTGCATCAGGGCACGGGCGATGCCCACGCGCTGGCGCTGGCCGCCCGACAGCGCATCGGCGCGCTGGTCGGCAAAACCGGCCAGCCCAACGGTATCGAGCAGCTTGTAGGCGTGCTCGATGTCTTCGGGCTCAAAGCGGCGCATCCAGGCCTTGAGCGCCGAGGTATAGCCCAGCCGGCCCGTCAGCAGGTTTTCCATCACGGTCAGGCGTTCGACCAGGTTGTATTCCTGGAACACCATGCCGATGCGCCGGCGGGCGCGGCGCAGCGACGCGCCACGCACGCGGGCCAGGTCCACGGCGCCTTCCTTGGACTGCAACACGATCTCGCCCTGGGTGGGTTCGATCAGCCGGTTGATGCAACGCAGAAGCGTGCTTTTGCCGGTGCCGGAAGGGCCGATGATGGCGGTCAGGCCTTGGCCGGCGATTTCAAGGTTGATGCCATTGAGAACCGGCCGGCCGGCCCGGTATTCCTTGACCAGGCCGGAAATGCGTAGCGACGTCGTCATGCTGGATTACTTCTTGCTCTTGGCGGATTCGCGGTCGTAGGCGGCGCGGTTGAAGCTTTCGCCACCCGATTCAGCCACCTGGCGGACGATGGCCCAGTCCTTCTGGTAGGTCACCGGATAGAAGCGGTCGGCGCCATCGAAGGCCTTGGACATTTCCGCGGGGAAGCGGTAGTCGTAGAAGCACTTGAGCATCTGGTCGCGGAACTTGGGCTCCAGGTCATGCGCGTAGGCGAACGACGAAGTCGGGAATTTTTCGCTACGGTAGATGACGCGGAAGTCGGCTTCCTTGACCTGGCCGCGTTCAACCATGCGCTTGAACACGTCCGACGCCACGGCGGCGGCGTCGTAGTCGCCGGAATTGACGCCCATGACGGACTGGTCGTGCTTGCCCGAGAAGATCACCTTGTAATCCTTGTCCGGCGTCAGGCCTTCCTTGGGAAACAGGGCCACGGGCGCCATGTGGCCCGAGTTCGACGACGGCGCGGTGTGCGCCAGCTTCTTACCCTTCAGGTCCGTCAGCTTCTGGTAGGGGCTGTCTTTTTTGACGATGACGATCAGGTTGTAGCCCTGGAAGCCGTCGGCATAGCCTTTGACGGCAAACGGCACCGCGCCGGCAATGTTCACGGCGAAGGCGGTGGGGCCGGTCGAAAAGCCGCCCACGTGCAGGCGACCCGAGCGCATGGCTTCGATTTCAGCGGCGTTGCTTTGCACCTGATAGAACACAACGCGCTTGCCCGTGCATTCGGACAGGTGCTTGGTGAAGGGCTTGAAAATGTCTTCGTAAACGGCCGGGTCTTCCACCGGGGTGTAGGTGAACACCAGGGTCGACGGTGTCTTCAGCTTGGAGGCGTCGGAGGGTGTGTCCGCCACCAGATCCTTGTTGGCGTCGCAGTACATCTGGTCCAGATCGCCACGGTTCGAGCAGGTGTCGGCGGCGTTGGCGGCCGAACCGCCAACGGCGAACGCGGCCAGGGCGGCCGCTTGCATTAGACGCATCGCGTGCATGGTTTTGTCTCCTCTTTGGGATGAATTTGAATATTTGCTGAATTCAAACACACAAGAGGGGACAGGCACACCTGGGAAAGTCCCTGCCTTTCTTTTCGGGATTTGTTCGAATTGTTCGCTTTATGTTCGTTTGTTTGCGAACACAGGCCGGGGGATCAGCCCCGATAGCCCAGCTTGCGCGAGATTTCGTGCGCGCAGGCCAAAAGCGGTTTGGCAATCGTGCCGTCCCACGACACATCGAACAGCCCCGTCGGGCCCAGGCTGGTCAGTGCCAGCACGATGTTGCCGGTGTTGTCGAACACCGGCACCGACAGCGCATCCACGCCCGGCAGCGGGTTGCCCAGCGCGCGCGCCATGCCGTGCACGCGGATGTCGGCCAGCTGGGCTTCGATATTGGCGCGCGACGCCTTGCGCGGCGGCGGCACGCTGGCGATGACGGCGGTGTCGCCTTCTTCGCGCGCGATGTAGTGTTCGCTGACCTTGGGCGGCAGCCACGCCGCGAACACCAGCCCCGTGGCGGTGTGCAGCATGGACATCACCGTGCCCTTGCGCATGTTCACGTGCACCGGGTAGCTGGCTTCGGTCATGTGGATCATCGTGGGGCCGTGCGAGCCCAGCACGGCGATACCCAGCGTGTGGCCGATGTCCGATTGCAGCTTGGCGATCTCCGGCATGGCGATGCGCACCGGGTCCAGCCGTTGCAGGCTGACCAGCCCCATCTGCAAGGCGAAGGGGCCAAGCTCGTACTGGCCGGTAACGGCATCCTGCTGCACCAGCCCCACGCGGATGAAGCTGACCAGATAGGGGTGCGCCTTGGCGGACGTCATGCCGGCGCCCGCCGCCAGGTCGCGCAGGGTCAGCGGCTTGCCGGCGTCGACCAGGGCGGACAACAACGGCACGCCCACTTCGATGGACTGGATGCTGCGGCGGCCATCATTGGCGGGCGCCGCGGGGGTCTTGGAGGTGGCCACGGTGTGTCTGCTTTTATGCCGATCGGGCTGGGGATGATTGCGCGGCCTGCGGTTGCTGGCGCGCCGCCAGCAGTCGGTTGGCCATTTCGACGAACCCGGTGCCGCCGTGATAGGCGGCCACGAACGCGGGGCGGTCCTTCAGGCGGTGCAATTGCGCCTGGATGTTCGCCACGCCGACCGAAATCGGAAAGTACGCAAACATGGGCTCGTCGTTGGGCGAATCGCCGATGAACAGCGTGCTGTCCAGCGCGTCGGCCACGTCCTGGCCGAATTCCCGCTGGAACATCGTGCGCGTCATGGTCAGCTTGTCGTAGTCGCCAAACCAGCCGTTCACGTGGATTGAGCTGACCTTGGCCTGCGCCCCGGCGTCCTGGAAGATCTGGACGATCTTGCTGACGGCCGAATCGGGCAGGGCGGGCACGTCTTCGCAGAAATCGATGGCCAGGTCGGCCACGCGGTAATCCTGGTCGCTGGCCACCGCGCAGCCCGGCACCTCGGTCAGCACGCGGTCGCGGATGGCGTCCAGCCGCTTGCGGCTGGCCTGGCGCGAGGCGGCGTCCGTCCAGTAATGGGTCGTCATGCGGCGGGCCTGGCGGTCATACGCGTAGTAGAACGCGCCGTTTTCCCCCACCACGGCGCGCACCGGCCACATGCGCGCGATATGGTCACACCAGCCGGCCGGGCGGCCGGTGATGGGCACTACCTGGATACCAGCCGCCTCCAGGCGTTCCAGCGCGGCGTAGGCGTCGGCCGGCAGGCGGCCATCGGTGGTCAGCGTGTCGTCGATGTCGGTCAGGACGACGCGAACCGCCGCCGCCACGGTCAAAGGCATGGCCGCAAGGGCTTGCATGAGGTTTTTCCTTCGAGTTTTAAGGGGGATCTCCGGGCGAAAGTTTAACCGTATGACCCCCGCCGAACGGGCTTCTTGCAGACCAATAGGGGTTCTGGGCCCAGGGGCGGTAAAATCCGGGCTTTCCCGCCTGGTTTGCGTGCCCGCCATGTCCGTCCAGTTGTCCTCTTTGCCCGGCTCCGAGCCGGAATCCTTCGGTATCGCTTCAGTTGCCGAGATCATCGCCGAGCTTCGCGCCGGCCGCATCGTCATCCTGGTTGACGAAGAAGACCGTGAAAACGAGGGCGACCTTGTCATGGCCGCCGAATTCGTCACGCCCGAAGCCATCAACTTCATGGTGACCCACGGCCGCGGCCTGGTCTGCCTGACCCTGACCGAAGAACGCTGCCGCCAGCTGGAGCTGCCCATGATGGCGGCCCGCAACGGCACGCGCTACGGCACCAACTTCACACAGTCGATCGAAGCCGCCGAAGGCGTTGAAACCGGTATTTCGGCCGCCGACCGCGCCCGCACCATCCAGGTGGCGGTGGCGCGCGATGCCAAGCCGTCCGACCTGGTCCAGCCCGGCCACATCTTCCCGGTGCGCGCGGTGCCCGGCGGCGTGCTGGTGCGCGCCGGCCACACCGAAGCCGGTTGCGACCTGACTGCCATGGCCGGCTTGACGCCCGCCGCCGTCATCTGCGAAATCTTGAAGCCCGACGGCACCATGGCCCGCTTGCCGGACCTGGTGGAATTTGCCCGCCAGCACAACCTGAAGATCGGCACCATCGCCGACCTGATCCAGTACCGCAGCGAACACGAATCCATCGTCAAGCGCGTGGGCAAGCGGCCCATGCAGACGGCCTGGGGCACCTTCGAGGCCGTGGCCTACGAAGACGCCGCCACCGGCTCCGCCCACTTGGCGCTGGTGCATGGTAACGTTTCTCCCGACGTCGAAACGCTGGTGCGCGTGCATGAACCGGCTTCCGTGCTTGACGTGTTGGACACCGGCGCCAGCCCGCATAGCTGGGGCGTGGCGAAGGCCCTGGAAGCCATTGCCACCGCGCCGGCCGGCGTGCTGGTGCTGATGAACTGCCAGTCGTCCACGGAACACCTGTTTGGCCAGATTGCTGGCTGGAGCGACCCCAAGGCCCAGGCCGACGCCGCCGCCAGCACCGACCGCTTCGGCTTGCGCACTTATGGCATCGGCGCGCAGATCCTGCGTGACCTGAATGTGGGCCAGATGAGGCTCCTGGCCCGGCCCCGCAAGATGCCCAGCATGGCGGGCTTCTCCCTGACCATTACGGGTTACGATTGCGACCCGCAGAATACTCCCGCAACACTTAAGGCCGACACATGAACCCTTACATCCTTACCCCCGACCTGAACGGCGAAGGGCTGCACATCGGCATCGTTCGCGCTCGCTTCAACGAAGAAATCGGTCAGGCCGAACTCGAAGCGTGCCTGAAGGAATTGGCCGAATTGGGCGTGGACGAACGCGACGTGATGGTCACCACCGTCCCGGGCGCCCTGGAACTGGGCGTGGCCCTGTCCCACATGGCCGAAACGTTTGAATTCGACGCTTTGATCGCGCTTGGCGCCGTCATCCGTGGCGAGACCTATCACTTTGAAGTGGTCAGCAATGAAACGGCCACTGCAATCACCCGTATCTCCCTGGAAACCGGCATCCCCGTCGCAAACGGCGTCTTGACCGTCGACACCGACGAGCAGGCGCAAGCCCGCGCCGCCGGCAAGGGCCGCGATTGCGCCCAGGTGGCCGTTGAAATGGCCAACCTGGTGGCGGCGCTGGAACCCGAGGAAGAAGACGAAGACGAAGACGACGAGGACGAAGATTTTGACGACGAAGAAGACGACGACCAGCGCTGATAGCGCGGCGCAAGCCCGCGCCAACGCGCGCAGCGCACGCCGCCGTGCACGCGAATTCGCGCTGCAAGGCGTTTACGCGTGGCTGCTGCGCGGCGGCGAAGGCACGCAGGACGCCGGCGAGATCGACGCCCATCTGCGCGACACCGAGGATTTTTCCGAGGCCGACGCGCAATGGTTCAAGACCTTGCTGCATGGTGTCCTGCGCGAAGCCCCGGCGCTGCGCGAGCGTTTCACGCCCTATGTCGACCGCCCGCTGGCCGAGTTGTCGCCCGTTGAGCACGGCATCCTGTTGATCGGCAGCTTCGAACTGATTCATCATGTCGAAGTGCCGTACAAGGTTGCCATCAACGAAGCCGTTGAACTGGCCAAGTCGTTCGGCGGTACCGACGGCTTCAAGTTCGTCAACGGCGTGCTCGACAAACTGGCTGCCGACGTGCGCGCCAACGAGGTCCAGGCGGCGGCGCAGCAGCGACGCTGACCCCGCCTGATGGCCTCTTAAGGGGTCAGGCGCGGGCTGCCCTGCGCGCATCGTTGTACGGTGCGCCAGGCGTGGTCCGCGCCTGACCCCTTTCTTATGTGTTTTCCAGCCGGCCGCCGGCCGGCGTCTCGGAGTTGCCGTGGCGTCCGAATTTGACTTGATCGCGCGCTATTTCACCCGCACCGCGCCTGTGGGTTTGTTGGGCGTGGGCGATGACTGCGCGTTGTTTCCCGTGCCGCCCGGCGAGCAGGTCGCCACCAGCACCGACCTGCTGCTGGAAGGCCGGCATTTCTTTTCCAACGTGGACCCGCGCGCCCTGGGCCACAAGGCGCTGGCCGTGAACCTGTCCGACCTGGCCGCCATGGGCGCGCGCCCGATTGGGTGCGTGCTGGGCCTGGCCTTGCCGCGCCTGGACGAACCCTGGCTGGCTGCTTTCGCGGATGGTTTCCATGCACTGGCCGATGCCCACGGCTGCCCGCTCATCGGTGGCGACACCACCCGCAGCGCGCACGATCTGGCCATCAGCGTGACGGTGTTCGGTGCGGTGCCCGCCGGGCAGGCATTGCGGCGTGACGGCGCGCAGGCGGGCGACGATATCTGGGTGTCGGGCGAACTGGGCGCGGCGGATGTCGCCTACCGATTGCTGGACGGCCAGTATCCCGCCAACGACGCCTTGCTGGCCGCAACCCGCCCCGCGCTGGAATGGCCGCAACCGCAGGTGCCGCTGGGTCTGGCGCTGCGCGGCATTGCCCACGCCGCCATCGATCTGTCGGACGGCTTGCTGCAAGACCTGGGGCACATCCTGGCCGCCAGCCGCCTGGGCGCCAACCTGGAATATGCCCGCATGCCGGTGGCCGCCGCCTTGGCGGCGCTGGACGATGCGCCGCGTCGCCGCGCCGTATTGGGCGGGGGCGACGTCTATCAGCTGTGCTTTACCGCGCCCGCCGCGCGGCGCGAGGCCGTGCAACAGGCCGCCGATCAGGCGCAAGCGCGGGTGACGCGCGTTGGCCACACACTGGCCCAACCCGGGCTGCGCGTGTTGGATGCGCAAGGTCAGCCGCTGGCCGACCTGCCCGCCGGCTTCGATCATTTTCCGGCGGCTTGAATGTGAATAGCCGATTCCGGTTTCCGTTTTCCTTTTCCTCTTTCAAGCGGCCCAGGCACCATGTCCTCTTCCGATAAGTCCTCCCCGTCCATGCGCGAACGCTCGCGGGCTGCGTATCCCACGCTTGGGTGGGTGTGCCGTGACCCTGGCCGCCTGATCGCCTTTGGCCTGGGCAGCGGCCTGATCCGGCCGGCCTCGGGCACGTGGGGCACGCTACTTGCTTGGGGCATCTGGGTTGCCGCCGCGCCCGCGGCATCCGACCTGGCGATTGGCGTGTTCCTGGCGTTGGCCTTTCTGTATGGCTGCTGGGCTTGCCATCGCGTAGGCCGTGAACTTGGGCAGGCCGATCATGTCGGAATGGTCTGGGACGAGATGGTGGCGTTTTGGCTGGTGCTGTGGCTGACGCCGGCGGGTTGGTTGTCGCAGTTGTTGGCGTTTGCGTTGTTTCGCACGTTCGACATCGTCAAGCCGCCGCCCATCAAGTTCTTCGACGCCCATATCAAGGGTGGCTTTGGCGTCATGTGGGACGATATCGTCGCGGCGGGCTATGCCCTGTTGGTCATGGTGCTGGTCGCGCGCACAGGAGTCTTGGGATGAGCGAACTGCAAGGAAATACCCGTTCGAATCTGTCGGCGGCGCAGTTGTCGGAAGCCACACTGGCCGGCTTGGCCGAGCGGCTGGGCGACGCAATGCGGCGCCATGGCTGGATGCTGGGCACGGCGGAATCGTGCACCGGAGGGCTGTTGGCAGGCGCGATGACGTCGGTGGCGGGTTCCAGCGATTGGTTCGAACGCGGCTTCGTCACCTACAGCAACGATGCCAAGGTGACCGAGCTGGACGTCTCTCCCGACGCGCTGCATCACTTTGGCGCGGTCAGCGAACCCGTGGCGCTTGAGATGGCCAACGGCGTGTTGCTGGTTGCGCCCGCCGCGCACGTGGCCGTGTCCACGACAGGCATTGCGGGGCCGGGGGGCGCCACGCCGGGCAAGCCGGTGGGCATGGTGTCGTTTGGGTTTGCGATGCGGGTGGGCGACGGCATCACCAGCCGCGCCGCCACCCACGTGTTTCCTGGCGACCGTACGCAAGTGCGTCAGGCCGCCGTGGAGTTTGCGTTACGCGGCTTGCTGGAATTCGTGGGGGCTGATCAGGAAATCAACGCACTGCGTTGATGGCGTCCCTCAGGCCCTTGGCGGCCTGGCCGGCGGCTTCGCGCCAGTCGTCGCCGCCGCTGGCGTAGATGATGGCGCGCGATGAGTTGATCATCATGCCGCTGCGCGCCGCGTTGGCGCCGGCGTTCACCGTGGCGGTAATGTCGCCGCCTTGCGCGCCGATGCCCGGCACCAGCAGGGGCAGGGCGTCGCCAATGCGCTGACGCACCGCCGCCAATTCGTTCGGGAACGTGGCGCCCACCACCAGGCCGCATTGCCCGTTGGCGTTCCACTTGTCGGCAACCAGACCGGCAACGTGCAGGTACAGCGGTTCGCCGTTATCCATCTTCAAGAATTGCAGATCCGAACCGCCCGGGTTGGACGTGCGGCACAACACGATCACGCCACGGTCGCGCCACGCCAGGTAGGGCTCGACGGAATCCAGCCCCATGTACGGGCTGACCGTCAGCGCGTGCGCCTGGTAGCGTTCGTACGCCTCACGCGCGTAGTTCTCGGCGGTGGAGCCGATGTCGCCACGCTTGGCGTCCAGCACGATCGGCAGGTCGGGATGCTTGTCGCGGATGTGCTGGCACAGCGCTTCCAATTGGTCTTCGGCGCGGTGCGCGGCAAAGTACGCAATCTGCGGCTTGAAGCTGCAAGCGTACGGCGCGGTGGCGTCGACGATGTCACGGCAGAACTGGAAGATGGCATCCGGCTTGTCCTGCAATTCGCGCGGAAAGCGTTGGGGGTCGGGGTCCAGGCCCACTTGCAGAAGCGAGTTGCTGGAGGTCCAGGCGTGTTCGAGTTTTTGCAGGAAATTCATGGGGAGTTCAGTGCAGTTTGACCCGGGGGCGCGTGCGCCGCATCAGCAGGCGAGCCAGGGCAAGGGAGGCCGTGCGCGAAATGCCCAATACCGCTTTGTGGTGCATCAGGTGCAGGCTCATGTACATCAAGCGCGCCAGTGTACCGCTTACGAACAGTCCCCGTCCGGCAAGCTTGCCCATCAGGCTGCCCACGCCGGCGTCCTGCCCCAGCGACACCAGCGAGCCGTGGTCCTGGTAGACGTAGGGCTCGGTGGGCTCCGCTTTGTGGCGCAGGCGGGCCGTCAGTTTCTTGGCCAGGTAGTCGGCTTCCTGGTGCGCGGCTTGCGCGCGGGCCGGCACGCTGCGGCCGTCGCGCCAAGGCGCCGAGCAGCAATCGCCCAGGGCCAGGATGTTCGGGTCCGGCGTTTCCAGACGTTCGTTCACTTCCACCTGCCCCAGCTTGTTCAGCGGCAAGCCCAGGTCGGCCAGCAGGGCCGGGCCTTTGATGCCGGCGGCCCACATGCACAGCTGCGCGGGGAATTCGCGGCCATCGGCCGTCTTGACGCTGTGGCCGGTCACTTCCGACACGCGGCAGGCGGTTTCAACGCCGATGCCCAGTTCGGTCAGGCGGTGGGTGGCGGCCTCTGAGATCTTTTCCGGCAGCGCCGACAGAATGCGCGGCGCGCCTTCCACCAAGGTAATGGCCAGGTCGCGTTCGGCACGGAAGTTAGGCAGGCCGTAGGCGCTGACGACGTGGCTGGCTTCCGTTAGTTCCACGGCCAATTCCACGCCGGTGGCGCCGCCGCCCACGATCACCAGGTCCAGCCGGGCGGACGGGTTGTGCACCTTGGCCTGGTCCACCAGCGCCATGGCCTTGAGCATGGTCAGGCGGAACTGTTCGGCGTTTTCGGTGGTGTCCAGCGTGACGGCGTGTTCGTCCGCGCCGGGCGTGTTGAAAAAGTTGGACGTGCTGCCCAGGGCCAGCACCAGGGTGTCGTACCCGAGTTCGCGGCGCGGCAGAACTTCCAGGCCCTGCGTATCGTTGACGGCGTCCACCACGATCTGGCGGCGCTCGCGGTCTACGCTGACCAGGCGGCCCTGCGCGAACGAAAAGCCGTTCATGTGGGCCAGCATCAGGTAGGACAGGCCTTCCTGGTGTATATCCAGGGTGCCAGCGGCCGCTTCATGCAGCGACGGCTTCCAGATGTGGAAGGGCCGGCTGTCGACCAGCGTGATGTGCTGGCGGCCGTGGACCCGGCCAAGTTTGGCGGCCAGTTCAAGGCCACCCGCACCGCCGCCGACGATGACGATGCGTTCAGAGCGTGTTGACGTCGAATTAGGCATCATGGCTCCCAGTATAAAGACGGCCGCATCCCCCACGGGATGCTGACCGTTTCAATGCATGACGAAACGGCTGATCGCCACGCCGATCCAGACGGCGCCTGCAAAAATCAGCAGCAACATGACCGCCGCGCTGCCCAGGTCCTTGGCGCGGCCCAGCAGCGGGTGGCGTTCCACGGACAAGGCATCGGCCAGCGCCTCGATGGCGGAATTAAGCAGCTCTGCCGCCAGCACCATCACCACCGTGCCCACCAGGAAGAACACCTCGACCGTGGTGCGGCCCAGGAAGAACGCGGCCGGGATCATCAGCACGGCCAAGGCCAGTTCCTGGCGGAACGCCGCCTCGTATTTGACGGCCGCCTGCAAGCCCTGCCACGAGTAGCGCAGCGCATTCAGGATGCGGCGCAAGCCGCCGGAGCTTTTGAAGGGCGAGTGTTGCGGGTCGTGGGTCATGTGCGCGTAGGAAGGCCGGGTGTGGCGGCTTTTTAACAGATATGGGTTGCCCGCGTGACGCGGCGCGAACCTATGGGCAAACCCTAATTGTGACGCATGGCCGGCAGGCGCAGGATTCTGGTCAATTGGTAAGGCCACTTTACCCGTCCGGTTTCACCCCACCCACCATGCCGATCCAGACCATCGAGCCGCGCCGCTTGTACCGCCAGATCGCCGACCAGCTGCGTTTGCTGATCGAAGCGGGCGAATTTCCCGTGGGCGCGCGCTTGCCGCCGGAGCGCGACCTGGCGCTGAAGCTGGGCGTGTCGCGCCCGTCCGTGCGCGAGGCGTTGATCGCGCTGGAAGTCGAAGGCTGGGTGGAAGTGCGCATGGGGTCGGGCGTGTACGTGCAAAGCCTGTCGGGCTCGCCGCGCGCCAGCCTGACCGCCGAAAGCCCCCTGGAAACCATCCGCGCCCGCTGGACCATCGAAGGCGAACTTGCCGCCCAGGCCGCCCGCAGCCCCACGCCGGCGCTGGTCGACGGCCTGCTGGAAGCCGTGGGCGCCATGGAAGACGAAGCCCGCGCGGGCTTTGTGCCCATCCGCGGCGACCGG
The DNA here is from genome assembly GCF_059760425.1 of Achromobacter sp. RT286_PF. Taxonomy (NCBI): domain Bacteria; kingdom Pseudomonadati; phylum Pseudomonadota; class Betaproteobacteria; order Burkholderiales; family Alcaligenaceae; genus Achromobacter; species Achromobacter sp. RT286_PF. The sequence continues at coordinate 302,656 of NZ_JCBAMR010000002.1, read as the reverse complement.
CTGTTTCATTTGCGCGTGGCCGAAATGGCCAACAACGCCGTGCTGGTGCGCGTGGTGGGCGAACTGTTCGACGAACGCCACAACCCCCTGTCCGTGAAACTGGGCGACTACTTTGAAAACCCGGACAGCTGGGCCGTCGCCATCACCGAGCACCGCCGCGTCATCACCGCCATCGCGGCGGGCGATGAGCCTGCCGCGCGCGCGGCCATGCATCACCATCTTTCCTGCTCGTTCGACCGCTTGACCGCCAGTTGGCCGGGCGCGGCCGAGACGATGCGCATCGATAGCAAAGAACCGGCGGCGTCCTGACGCCGCCGGGGTTCTCACAGTCGCAGTCGCAGTACCAAGGTGCACCACGTATGTGAAATTCCGATGTGAAACATAAGGCGGGTCGGCCACCCCATCCTGCGCCGCGCCCGCTACCTCAAAGAGAGGAGACAACATGAATAAAGGCAACGCTATCAAAGTGCTGTTTGCCGCCGTCGCGCTGGCCGTCAGTGGCAGCGCGCTGGCGCAAACCAAGTTGAAATGGGCGCATGTGTACGAGACCTCCGAACCCTTCCATACCTCGTCGGTGTGGGCGGCTCAGGAAATCGAAAAACGCACCAACGGCCGCTATCACATCGACGTCTATCCCGCCTCTCAGCTGGGCAAGGAAAACGACATCAACCAGGGCCTCACCCTGGGCACGGTGGACATGATCATTTCCGGCTCCAGCTTCGCCGCCAAGAGCTTCCCGCGTATCGGCGTCACCTACTACCCCTACACCTTCCGCAACCCCGAGCACCTGATCGCCTACACCAAAAGCGACATCTACAAAGAGCTGACGGGCGGCTACGACCAGAAAAGCGGCAACCACATCGTCGCCACCACCTACTACGGCACGCGCCAGACCACGTCCAACCGCGCCTTCACCAAGTGCTCTGAAATGAAGGGCATGAAGATCCGCGTGCCCGACGTGGCCGCCTACCTGGCCATGCCGCGTGCCTGTGGCGCCAACACCGCGCCCATTGCATTCGCCGAGGTCTACCTGGCCTTGCAGAACGGCACCGTGGAAGCGCAGGAGAACCCGCTGACCACCATCGAGGCCAAGAAGTTCTACGAGGTGCAGAAGAACATCGTGCTGACCGGCCACATCGTCGATCACCTGAACACGGTGATCTCGGGCAAGCTGTGGAAGAGCCTGTCCGACGAAGACAAGAAGATCTTCGCCGAAGTCTCGCAGCAGGCGGCCGAAAAGGCGTCGGCCGAAGTGGCCGCCAGCGAAAAGAAGATGGTTGAAGTGTTCAAGAAACGCGGTCTGAACGTGGCCGAAGTCAACATCGACGACTTCCGCAAGACCGTGCTGGAGAAGGTGCCGTTCGAGCAGTACGGCTATCAGAAATCGGATTGGGAAAAGATCCAGGCGGTGAAGTAAGTCCGGGTACGCCCCCGGTAAGCGCCCGCGTGGGCGGGCCTTGCCGGCCCGCCCCACCTTACCCATTCCGATCAGGGGAACGTCATGCACTCCAACGCGAAAGCGGCGCCGATGGCGGCCGTGAGCCACGGCCCGACGCCGCCGCAAAGCCACGCAACGTCATCTTCCGGCCCGCACCAGACCAGCGTGGACGACATCGTCCATAGCTTCGAAGAGGCCGACCAGCACGAGGTCAGCCTGGCAGGCTATCAGCCGGAAGACTGGATCTGCCTGGGCATTTTCTGGGTGATGTCCGGGCTGGTTTTCCTGCAATTTTTTTCCCGCTACGTGCTGAACGATTCGTTCGCGTGGACCGAGGAATTGGCGGTGTACTGCCTGATCGGCGTGGTGTTCCTGGGCGCCGCCATGTGCGTGCGCGCCTGCCGCCACATTCAGGTCGACTTCCTTTACCGCTACCTGCCCAAGCCGGTGGGGCGCGTGCTGGCCACCGTCATCGACATCCTGCGCACCGTGTTCTTCGGCTATGCCGTGTGGCTCACGTATCGCTACATCGTGCTGGTGGGCGACGAGCCCATGACCACGCTGTTCTGGAACAAGTCCTATGTGTACTGGCTGGCCCTGGCGGGCTTTGCCATGATGTTCGTGCGGTCGATGCAGGTGTCCGTGCAGAACTGGCGACAAGGCTATTCCATCCTGGAAAATCCCGCGGCCTACGAGTCGCAGGATTGATCCGACACGCCGGGGCTTGGCCCCTATGACGTTGCAGTGCCTTTCCAGGAGCATGCCATGGGCACATTGATTGGAACCTTTCTGCTGTTGATGATTCTGGGCCTGCCGGTGGCGGTGTCCATGGCGGGCGCGTCGCTGTTGTTCGTGCTGATCTCGGGCAGCGTGCCCGACGTGGTGGTGGCGCAGCGCATGATCGCCGGCGTGGAGTCGTTTCCGCTGCTGGCCGTGCCGTTCTTCATCCTGGCCGGCAACCTGATGAACATTGCCGGCATCACCGGCCGCATCTACAACTTCGCGGTGGCGCTGGTGGGCTGGATGCGCGGCGGGTTGGGGCAGGTCAACATCATCGGCTCGGTGGTCTTCGCCGGCATGTCGGGCACCGCCATCGCCGACGCGGCGGGCCTGGGCACCATCGAAATCAAGGCCATGAAAGACCATGGCTACGAAACCGAATTCGCCGTGGGCGTCACCGCCGCGTCGGCCACGCTGGGCCCCATCATTCCGCCGTCCTTGCCGTTTGTCATCTACGGCATGATGGCCAACGTGTCGATTGGGTCGCTGTTCCTGGCGGGCCTGATTCCGGGCGCCGTGTTGACGATATTGATGATGCTGACCGTGGCGTACTACGCGCGCCGCAACAACTGGGGCGGCGACGTCGCCTTCAACTGGAAGCGGTTGGCCGGCGCCGGGCTGGAAGTGCTGATCGTGCTGGCGTTTCCTTTTTCGATCTGGCTGATGACGCTGGCCGGCGTGTCGCCCAACGTGGCCACGGGAATTTCATTCGTGGCATTGCTGGTGCTGGACTGGCGCTTCAACTTTTCGGCGGTGATGGCGTTGATGGCGCCCGTGATCCTGATCGGCGGCATGACGCTGGGCTGGTTCACGCCTACCGAAGCGGCCGTGGCGGCGGTGATCTGGGCGCTGTTCCTGGGCCTGGTGCGCTACCGCTCGATGACGCTGCGCACGCTGGCCAAGGCCACCTTCGACACCATCGAGACCACGGCGTCCGTGCTGTTCATCGTGACGGCCGCGTCGGTGTTTGCATGGTTGCTGACGACCACGCAAGCGGCACAGGCGCTGACCGACGCCATCCTCAGCGTGACGCAGAACAAGTGGGTGTTCCTGCTGATGGCCAACGTGTTGATCCTGATCGTGGGCTGCTTCATCGACACCATCGCCGCCATCACGATCCTGGTGCCCATCCTGCTGCCCATTGTGCTCAAGCTGGGCATCGACCCGATTCACTTCGGTTTGATCATGACGCTGAACCTGATGATCGGCTTGCTGCATCCACCCATGGGCATGGTGCTGTTCGTGCTGGCGCGCGTGGCGCGGCTGTCCGTTGAACGCACCACCATGGCCATCCTGCCGTGGCTGGTGCCGCTGTTCGTGGCGCTGATCGCCATTACCTACATCCCCCAGATCACCCTGTGGCTGCCCACCGCAATGGGCATGGCCGGCAAATAAAAAAGGACGCACTCATGTCGGAAAGACTGCAAGGCAAGACCGCCATCGTCACCGCCGCCGGCCAGGGCATCGGCCGCGCCGTGGCCGAGGCGTTTGTGCGAGAAGGCGCCAACGTGCTGGCCGTGGACATCAACCCGGCCGCGCTACAGACGCTGTCGGGCTGCCGCACGCAAGTGGTGGACGTGACCGACGGGCGCGCCATTACCGCGCTGGCGCAAGACGCGGGGCCGGTCAACGTGTTGTTCAACGGCGCCGGCTTCGTGCACGCCGGCACCATCCTGGACTGCGACGAGGACGCGTGGGACTTTTCATTCAACCTGAACGTGCGGTCCATGTATCGGCTGATCCGCGCGTGCCTGCCGGGCATGCTGGCGCGCGGCGGCGGTTCCATCGTGAACATGGCGTCGGTGGCCGGCAGCATCAAGGGCGCGCCCAACCGCTGTGCTTACGGCGCCACCAAGGCCGCCGTCATCGGGCTGACCAAGGCGGTGGCGGCCGACTTCGTGGCGCAAGGCATCCGCTGCAATGCCATCTGCCCGGGCACCGTCGAATCGCCATCGCTGCATCAGCGCATTGAAGCGCAGGCCGCGGCTAGCGGGCAGACGATTGCCGCCGTGCAGGCCGCGTTCACCGCCCGTCAACCCATGGGCCGCATCGGCCGTACGGATGAAATCGCCGCGTTGGCGGTGTATCTTGCCAGCGACGAATCCGCCTTCACCACGGGCACCACCCAGGTGATCGACGGCGGCTGGACGAACTGAAGCTTTCCCTATTTCCTCTTTCCTCTTTCCTCTTTCCTATTTCTATTTCCTATTTCTATTTCCGCAACAAGGAACCGATATGAAACTGATGCGCCATGGCCCCAAGGGCTCTGAAAAGCCCGGCCTGATCGACAACCAGGGCAAGGTGCGCGACCTGTCTTCCGTATTGCCCGACATCACCGCGCAAACGCTGACGTCCGCGCGCCTGGCCGAGCTGCGCGCGCTGGACGCGTCCACGCTGCCGCTGGTGGCCAACCCGGGCCGCATCGCGCCGCCCTGGAGCGGCATGGGCAAGTTCATCTGCATCGGCCTGAACTACGCCGACCACGCCGCCGAATCGGGCCTGCCCGTGCCGGCCGAGCCCGTCATCTTCATGAAGCCCACGTCGGCCGTCGTCGGCCCCAACGACCCCGTCGTGCTGCCGCAGGATTCCATCAAGACTGATTGGGAAGTCGAGCTGGGCGTGGTCATCGGCGAAAAGGCGCGCTACGTCAGCGAGGCCGACGCCATGAAGCACGTGGCCGGCTATTGCGTGGTCAACGACGTGTCCGAACGCGAATACCAGATCGAACGCGGCGGCACCTGGGACAAGGGCAAGGGCTGCGACACCTTCGGCCCCATCGGCCCATGGCTGGCCACCGCCGACGAAATCCCCAACCCGCAAGACTTGGAGATGTGGCTGGAAGTGAATGGCAAGCGCTATCAGAACGGCAGCACGCGCACCATGGTGTTTGGCGTGGCGCAGCTGGTGGCGTATGTCAGCCGCTTCATGACGCTGTATCCGGGCGACCTGATCAGCACCGGTACGCCGCCCGGCGTGGGCATGGGGCAAAAGCCCGCGCCCGTGTACCTGAAGGCGGGCGACGAGATCAAGCTGGGCATCGCCGGCCTGGGCGAGCAGCGCCAGCGCGTGCATGCCTGGGACCCGGCCTTGATCGACGGCTGATCGATCGTCCGCCCCGCACCCCTTACTTTCCGGAGTCTTCATGTCCCACAACGATACGGCCGTCATACGCATCCACCCGGCGGATAACGTGGTGATCGCCCGGCGCCAGCTGGTCAGCGGCACGCGGCTGGAAAGCGAAGGGGTGACGGTGCAAGGGCTGGTGCCGCCCGGCCACAAGGTGGCCGTACGCGCCATCGCGGCGGGCGAGCCGGTGCGCCGGTACAACCAGATCATCGGCGTGGCGCGCCAGCCCATTGCGGCCGGGCAGCACGTCCACACCCAGAACCTGGAATTCACGGCGTTTCAGCGCGACTACGCCGTGGGACAGGGCGCGCACCCCACCGAGTACGTGGCCGAACCCGCCACCTTCGATGGCATCGTGCGCGCCGACGGCCGCATCGCCACGCGCAATTACATCGGCATCCTGACCAGCGTGAACTGTTCGGCCACGGTGGCGCGCGCCATCGCCGACCACTTCCGCCGCGACATCCATCCCGATGCGCTGGCCGCCTGTCCGAACGTGGACGGCGTGGTGGCGCTGACGCACGGCGCCGGCTGCGCCACCGGCAGCGAGGGCGAACCCTTGAAGGTGCTGCGCCGGACCCTGGGCGGCTATGCACGCCATGCCAACTTCGGCGGGCTGATGGTGGTGGGGCTGGGCTGCGAAACCAACCAGATCGGCGGCTTGATGGAACAAGAGGGCCTGCGTGAAAGCGGCCTGCTGCACACCTTCAATATCCAGGACACCGGCGGCACTCGCAAGACGGTGGCGCGCGGCATCGAACTGGTGGAACGCATGCTGGAGCAGGCCAACCAGGTGCAGCGCCAGCCCGTGCCGGCCAGCCATCTGACGGTGGGTCTGCAATGCGGCGGCTCCGACGGCTATTCGGGCATCAGCGCCAACCCCGCGCTGGGCGCCGCGGTGGACCTGCTGGTGCGCCACGGCGGCACCGCCATCCTGTCGGAAACGCCCGAGATCTACGGGGGCGAACACTTGCTGACGCGCCGCGCGCAAACCCCGGCCGTGGCCGACAAACTGCTGGCGCGCGTGCGCTGGTGGGAAGACTACTGCGCCCGCAATGATGCCGAGATGGACAACAACCCGTCGGCCGGCAACAAGGCGGGCGGGCTGACGACCATTCTGGAAAAGTCGTTGGGTGCCATCGCCAAAAGCGGCACCACCAACCTGACCGACGTGTTCGAATACGCCGAGCCCGTGCGCTCGCGCGGGCTGGTGTTCATGGACACCCCGGGCTATGACCCCGTATCGGCCACCGGCCAGGTCGCGGGCGGCGCCAACCTGATCTGCTTTACCACCGGGCGCGGCTCGGCGTATGGCTGCGCGCCCGCGCCGTCGTTAAAGCTGTCGACCAACACCGCGTTGTGGCAGCGCCAGTCCGACGATATCGACATCAATTGCGGCGAAGTGGTGGACGGCGCGCAAAGCGTGGCGCAGATGGGCGAACGCATCTTCCAGCTGATGCTGCAAACCGCTTCGGGGAGGCGCACCCGCAGCGAAGAACACGGCTATGGCCAGAACGAATTCGTGCCGTGGCAGCTGGGCGCGGTGATGTAGGCGAACGGCCCACGCAGACCGGCGACGAGGATCATGAAGAGGGTGTTGTTGCATTTTGTCACTGCCCAGGCATCGAACAATTCTGCGTCTGCGGATATCCTCACCCGCGCGCCGACTGGCCGGTCATCCGACAGGTGCATGGCGCCTTCCGCCCCTGGTCAACCATGCTTGAACGTTTGAATACGGAGTCGTTGCCGCGTCTGCCCGCAGACGTGGAAAAACCCATCTATGACCGCAGCCGGCTCACGCCCGGCATCGTGCATCTGGGCTTGGGCGCCTTTCATCGCGCGCATCAGGCGGTGATGACGGACCTGGCCATGGAGGCCAGCGGCGATCTTAGCTGGGGCATTCTGGGCGTGTCGTTGCGCCGGCCCGACACGCGCGATGCGCTGACGCCCCAAGACGGCTTGTACACGTTGGCCCTGCGCGACGGCGGCCCCGACGGCCAGGCGCGCGAGCAGCTGCGCGTGGTGGGCTCGGTGCTGCGCGTGATGGTGGCCGAAGAAGACCCCAACGCCGTGCTTGAGCGGATTGCGTATCCGCAGACCCGCATCGTCAGCCTGACCGTGACCGAAAAGGGCTACAGCCACGAGCCGGCCACGGGCCACCTGCGCTGGGATGACCCCGACATCCTGCACGACCTTGAAAACCCGCATCGTCCGCGTAGCACCATCGGCATTCTGGTCCATGGCCTGGCGCTGCGCCGCGAGCGCGGCTTGCCGCCCGTCACGTTGATGTCCTGCGACAACCTGCGCGGCAACGGCGACCTGCTGCGCAACCTGGTGCTGGCCTTTGCGCTGCGTGTGGACGTCGCGCTGACGGGCTGGATCGACAAGCACTGCACCTTTCCCAATTCCATGGTGGACCGCATCGTGCCGGGCACGGATGACGATGACCGTCGGCGCATCGCGGGCAAGCTCGGCGTGCAAGACGCCTGGCCCGTGGTGGGCGAGCCCTATCTGAATTGGGTGATCGAAGACAAGTTCGCCGCCGGCCGTCCGGCTTGGGAAACGCAGGGCGGCGCCACCTTCGTGCGTAACGCCGCGCCCTACGAACGCTTGAAGCTGCGAATGGTGAACGGCCCGCATTCCGCCTTCGCCTACCTGGGCGCGCTGCTGGGGCACCGCACGGTCAGCGAGTCCGTGCAGACGCCCGCGCTGCATGCGTTCGTGGACGCCATGATGCGGCTGGAAATCGCGCCTACGTTGAAGGGCATTCCGGACGGCGGGCTGGAGGAATACCGCCGCCGCTTCCTTGAACGGGTCGCCAACCCCGCGCTGCCGCATCCGATCCCGCAAGTGGCGATGGACGGCTCGCAAAAAATCCCGCAGCGGCTGCTGGAAACCATACGCGACCGCTTGCGCGCGGGCGACGACATCCAGCGCCTATCCCTGGCAGTGGCCGCGTGGCTGCATTATCTGCGTGGCGAGGACGAGCAAGGCGGGCGTTACCCCATCGACGACCCGCTGGCCGCGCGGCTTGCCAAGCTGCTGTCGCGCGCCGAGGTCGCTGCCCGCGCGTCCGCGCCCGCGCAATCGGCGCACCGCCGCGCGATGGTGCTGGCGGGCTATAAGCCGGTGTTCGGCAACCTGGGCCGCGTGCCCGACTTCGTGGCCGCGCTAGGCACGCATCTGGAAAACCTGCGCCAGCATGGCGTGCTGTACGCCGTGCAAGCCGCTACCTGAGGAGAGCGCCGCATGTCTGGGCAAAGCCGAGTGGATGCCGATGAATGGGAACGCTGGGGCAGCGCCTGCCTGCACGCACAAGGTTTCAGCGATGAAGACGCGCGCAGCCTGGCGGCCAGCCTGGCGCAGACCAGCCTGTGGGGCATTGATTCGCACGGCATCGCCCGGTTGCCGCACTACCTGAACCGCGTCGCGCACGGCTCGATCGTGCCGCGCCCCGCCATTCGCATCGAACGGACCGGCTCCGGCACGGCGCAGCTGCACGGCGGGCAAGGGCAGGGCATCATCGTGGCGCACCGGGCCAACGCGCTGGCCATTGAGCTGGCGCGCGAAGCGGGCATCGCCGCCGTGGGCGTCAGCGATTCTTCGCATTGCGGCGCGGTCGGTTTGTACAGCCGCGCGGCGGCACGGCAAGGTTTGATCGGCATTGCGTTCACCCATTCGGATTCGATTGCCGCGCCGCATGGCGGCCATCAGCCGTTCTTTGGCACCAACCCGATATCGCTGGCGTTTCCGCGCGCAGGCGCGCAGCCCTTGTGTCTGGACATGGCAACCACCGCCATTCCGTGGAACCGCGTCATGAACGCGCGCCGCGATGGCGTGGCGTTGCCGCCCGGGGTGGCGCTTGATGCCGCGGGGCGGGATTGCACGGACGCAGACGCCGTGCGCGCCCTGCGGCCTTTGGGCGGCGAAGAATACGGCTACAAGGGCTACGGCCTGGCGATGATGATCGAGCTGCTGTGCGGCCCGTTGAACGGCAACCCGTTCGGCCCGCATATCTCGCCCATGTATGAACAATTGCAGCGCCCGCGCGAGCTGGGTGCGTTCTTTATCGTGATCGATCCGGAGCGCTTCGCGGGTGGCGCGGCGCTGGCGGGCGTGGTGGCGGCAATGGCGATGGAACTCTCGGCGCAACCGGGCGCGCCGCGCATGCCGGGCGACCCTGAAGCGGCGGCCGAAGCCGCGCGCCGGCAAGACGGCATTCCCGTGCCGCCCGCCTTGTGGGCGCAGATGCAGGATTGGAGCCTGCGCCTGGGCGTGCCGCTGCCCGCGCAACGTGTCTGAGCAAGCGGACCTACACCCCCAGGTACTGCAACAGCCGGGGCTCGTCATCCAGAAACGCCTGCGATGATCCCGTCCACGCCACGCGCCCCTTTTCGACAATAGCGTGATAGTCGGCGGTGGCCAGCAGCGGCTCCAGGTTCTTGTCGATGCACAGCACGGCCAGCCCGGTCTGCTTCAGGCTGTCCAGCGCTTGCCAGATTTCTTCGCGCACCACGGGCGCCAGCCCTTCGGTGGCTTCATCCAGAATCAGCAAGCGCGGGTTGGTCAACAGCGCCCGCCCGATTGCCAGCATCTGTTGTTCGCCGCCGGACAAATGGCTGCCCAGATGCCGCGCGCGTTCGGCCAAGCGCGGAAACAGCGCGTACACCCGGTCCAACGACCACGGTTGCGCCAGGCCCTGGCGGTTGTGCGCGGTGGCAATCAGGTTTTCGCGCACGGACAAGTTCGGGAAGATATGCCGCCCTTCGGGCACCAGTCCGATGCCGCATTGCGCCACCTTGTAGGACGGCAGCCGACTGATGTCCTGGCCATCAAAAACAATGCTGCCCGTGGTGGCGCGCGCCAGGCCCATCACGGTTTTCACGGTGGTGGACTTGCCCATGCCGTTGCGGCCCAGCAGTGTCACGAATTGGCCCGGCCCAATGTCCAGGTCGATGCCGAACAGTGCCTGGCTGGCGCCATAGTGCGCCGTCACGCCGCGCAGCGATAGCAGGGGGCTCATGCGGCGGCCTCCTGCTTGCGGCGGGCGCTGGCGCGTTCGCTGCCCAGATAGCATTCGCGCACGTGCGGGTCGTTGCGGATCTGGTCGGCCGTGCCGCAAGCCAGCGCGCTGCCGTAGACCAGCACCGTAATGCGGTCTGACAGCGCGAAGACGGCTTGCATATCGTGTTCCACCAGCAAGATCGTGTAGCGGCCGCGCAGCTGCAATAGCAGGCGCGTCATGGCTTCGGATTCGTGTTGGCTCATGCCCGCCATGGGCTCGTCCAGCAACAGCAGCGACGGCTGGCACGCCAGCACCATCGCCAACTCCAGTTGCCGCAGTTCGCCATGCGCAAGCTTGGCTGCCGGGGTGTTGGCGCGGGCCGATAAGCCGGCCAGCGCCAGCGCGTCGCGGGCCGGCTCCGTCAGCGCGGGCGTGCCCAGCACGGGCTTGAAGAAGCGAAAACTGTGGCCACGCCGCGCCTGCACTGCCATCGCCACGTTCTCCAAAGCGGTGAACGGCTTGAACACCGAGGTGATCTGATACGAGCGGGCCAGGCCATGGCGCACCCGCGTGTGCACGGGCATGCGGGTAATGTCGCGGTTATCTAGCAGCACGCGCCCGGCATCGGGCCGAAGTTCGCCGCTAAGTTGGCCGATCAGCGTGGTCTTGCCCGCGCCGTTCGGGCCGATCACCGCATGCAATTCGCCCGCTTGCACGTCCAGCGACAAGTTGTCCGTTACCGTCAATCCGCCATAACGCTTGACCAGGTTTTCAACACGCAAGGCGCTCATTGCGGTTCTCCGGAAGGCTGACCCAGCGGCGCGGCGGGGTGGCGACGCCAGGGCGTGTCGGGCAAGCTGCCATACACGCCGCGCCGCGACACGAGCACCACGCCCACGATCAACAGCCCCATGATCAGCATCCAATGCCCGGTCAACAGCTTCAGCCCTTCTTCCAACAGCAGGAAGGCCAGCGCGCCGACAACGGGGCCGAACAGCGTGCCGATGCCGCCCAGCACCACCATCACAATCAATTCGCCCGACGTGGTCCATGCCAGATAGGACGGCGACACGTACATCGTGAGGTTGGCCAGCAGCACGCCCGCCACGCCGCAGATCATGGCCGACAACACGTAGGCGGCCAACCGGTAGCGCAGCGTGGGAAAGCCCAGCGCGCGCATGCGCCGTTCGTTGGCCTGGCAGCCGCGCAACGCCATGCCGAACGGCGCGTGGATCAGCCGATGCATCAGCGCCAGCACCAACACCAGCACGCCGAAAGCCGCGTAGTACAGCGCCAGCGGCGTATCCAGCCGGAACGCGCCGAAGTCACTGCCCATAAACAAGGACATGCCGTCGTCGCCGCCAAAGCCGTCCAGCCCTGTGGCCAGAAAGTAGAACATCTGCGCGAACGCCAGCGTAATCATGATGAAGGCGATGCCCGAGGTGCGCATCACGACGAACCCGCTGATCAAGCCCACCACGGCGCACGCGCCCAGCGCGCCCGCCAGATGCAGCCAGCCGCTTTCGATACCGTAGTGCGACATCACCCCCACCGAATACGCGCCCAGGCCCAGGTACAGCGCATGGCCAAAGCTGACCATGCCGCCAAAGCCCAGCAACAGGTTCAGGGCCAGCGCCGCCACGCCGTACACCAGCACGCGGCCGAACAAGGCCAGCAGGAAAGGTTCGCCCTGCCAGTGGGCATACACCGGCACCAAGGCCAGCAGCACCAGCAAGGCGGCGGCAACCAGAAGGCGCGCGGACGGAATGTGCATGCGATTCCCCTTATCCATGCTTGACGGGAAACAGGCCCTGCGGCCGCATGGCCAGCACCAGCGCCATCACCACGTAGATCAGCATGGACGCAATGGCGGGCCCGGCGGCATTGGCCGCGGCGGGTGGCAGCGTGGCGCGCAACAGGGTGGGCAACAGCGCGCGGCCCAGCGTGTCGATCAGCCCCACCATCAACGCCGCCAGAAACGCGCCGCGCACCGAACCGATGCCGCCGATCACGATCACCACCAGCGTCAGGATCAGGATGGGTTCGCCCATGCCCGTTTGCGCCGACAGGATCGGGCCTGCCATCAAGCCCGCCAGCCCGGCCAGCACGGCGCCCAGCACGAACAGCAAGGTGTTCAGCCGCGCAATGTTCACGCCCAGCGCGCCCACCATCATGCGGTCGGTGGAACCCGCGCGGATCAACATGCCCAGCCGCGTGCGGTGGATCAGCACATAGCAGCCGCCGGCCACCAGCAAGCCCACCACGATGATCAAAAAGCGGTAAAGCGGATAGGTCACGCCCAGGATGTCGATGGTGCCCGACAGCCACGACGGCAGCCCCATGCTGATGGGCGCGGGGCCCCAGATGATGCGGGTCAGCTCATTGAAGAACAGGATTAAGCCGAAGGTGGCCAGCACCTGGTCAAGGTGGTCGCGCGGATACAGCCGGGCCAGCGCGATGCGGTCCAGCAGCAGGCCCAGCGCCGCCATGCCTGCGATGACGGCGGCGCCGGCCAGCAGAAATGACCCGGTGTGGCGGAACACGGTGGCCGCGACGAACGCGCCCATCATGTACAGCGACCCGTGCGCCAGGTTGATGAAGTTCATGATGCCGAACACCAGCGTCAGGCCGGCGGCCAGCAGGAACAGCAGGATGCCAAGCTGCAAGCCGTTCAAGGCCTGCACAAGCAGCAGCGTCGCGGACATGGTCGTCACCTTTGGCGCGGGGCCGGCGCGGCCCTGCGCATCACTTCATTACGCATTGCGCGGCGTACTGGTCGGACAATTTGGACAGGTCCGCGAAGATGGGGCCCTTGTTCACGAACGCCACCTTGCCGTCCGCACCGGCCTGCACGTCGGCGCGGAAAAATCCGGCCACCGGAAAGTGATTGGGCTGATAGCGGAATTCTCCGCGCACCGAAGCAAAATCGGCCGCTTCCAGCGCCTTGCGCAACGCGTCCTTATCGTCGACCTTGCCGCCCGTTTTCTTTAACGCCGAGCCGATCAGCTGGGCCGCGTCGAACGATTGCGCCGCATAGCTGGACGGTTCGCGTCCGTACTTCTGGCGAAACGCAGCGGCAAACGCCTTGTTGGCGGCGTTGTCCAAGTCCGGCGAATACGGCACGTTGGTCACCGCGCCCAGCGCATCCTGTTGCAGCGCGGGCAGCGTGGCCCCATCGATGGTGTCCACCGACAACAGCGGTATCTTGCCGAACAGCCCGGCCTGCCGGTACTGCTTGATGAAGTTCACGCCCATGCCGCCAGGAAAGAACACATACGCCGCGTCCGGCTTGGCGTCGGCCAGCGCCGCCAGCTCTACCGAGTAGTCGGGCTGGTTGACCTGGGTGAAGACTTCGTTGGCAATCTGGCCTTTGTAGAAGCGCTTGAAACCAGCCATCGCGTCCTTGCCCGCCTGGTAGTTGGGGGCAAGCAGGTAGACCTTCTTGAACCCCATCTGGTTGGCCATTTCGCCGCTGCCTTCATGGCGCTGCGTGTTGTTCCAGGACGTGGAAAAGAAATAGGGCGAACAGTCCTTGCCCGCCAGGTTGGTCGGCCCTGCGTTGGACCCCACCAGGAACACGCCCGCGCTGGTGACGGGCCGCACCACGGCCAGCATCACGTTGGAATACACCACGCCGGTAATGATCGGCACCTTGTCGCTTTGCACCAGCTTGCGCGCGGCCTGCACGCCCACTTCGGGCTTGAACTGGTCGTCTTCCTTGATGACCTGCACCGGCACGCCGCCCAGCTTGCCGCCGCCCTGGTCCACGGCCAGCATGAAACCGTCCAGCTGGTCCTGTCCCAGCACGGAGCCGGGGCCGGTCAATGTGGTCAACAAACCAATCTTCACGTCGGCCATCGCGGCGCCCGACAGGGCCAGGCCCAGGGCCGCGGCGGCGGCCAGTGTGGTGGTGCGTTTCATGTTTTTTCCCTTGAGTTGCCGTGTGTCACGGTCGTGGTCTCTTGCCCCGCGCAGGGGTTACGGCTGCAATCCAAAAAACGTCATGGTGTTGCGAAACAGGATCTTTTGCTGCACCTCGGGCACCAGTTCCGCGTGCGCCACCAGGCGGCCCACTTCCTGTTCGCCCAGCGGGTAGGGGTAGTCGGAACCCAGCAGCACGCGGTCTTCGCCCATCACGTCAATCAACAGGCGCAGCGAACGCGGGTCGAACACGGCGCTGTCGGTGTAGAAGCGGTCGGTATAGGAAGAGGGCAGGCGCGGGCAGTCTTGCCGGATGATGTCGCGGTGCCGCCAGGCGTTGTCCACGCGGCCCAGCAGGTAGGCGAAGCTGCCGCCGCCGTGCGCGAAGCACAGCTTCAGGCTGCGCGGAATGCGCTCGAAGGCGCCGGACAAAATCAACGACAGAATGCCCAGCTGCGTTTCGGCGGGCATGGCCACCAGCCAGGGCAGCATCCACTTCTTCATGCGGCCATCGGTCATCATGTCCCACGGATGCACCAGCACCGGGATGCCGTGGTTGGCGCAGTGGATAAGGAATTGCACCAGCGTGTCGTCATCCAGGTCGCGCGGGCCGACGTGGTTGCCGATCTGTACACCCAGGTGGCCGGCGGCGCGTGCGCGGGACGCTTCTTTGCAAGCCAGGTCCAGGTCTTGCAGCGGTACCTGCGCCAGCGCTTTCAAGCGCGCGGGCGCATGGGCGCAGTGTTCCAGCGCCAGGTCGTTCATGCGGGCCGCCCAGTCGGCGGCAAGTTGCCCGGGGTAGGTGTAGCCGAACATGATCGGCGTGGCGCACAGGATCTGCACGTCCACGCCATGCCGATCCATCTGCTCGATGCGCAGCGCCGGGTCCCACAGCGTGGCGTCCACCGGTCGGAACTCGCGATCGCCCGCCATGATCTGGCCGGTGGCGCCGTCGGCGTCCGGGCGCAGCCAGGGCGCGTGCACGGGATCAAGCGCCGCCGCTTCCTGCCGCGTGATCGGCGGAAAGAAATGGGCGTGCATGTCGATTTTCTGAATCATGGATAACGGCTTCGCAAGAGTTGGGGTGCTAGGCGGGCACGGCTTGTCCGGCGGGCGCGTGTCCTTTGCCGGGATGGACCTGGCCACAGCCGGGGCAGGTGCGCTTGTCGGTGCTGTCGTAGAACGCCTGGAATAGCGGTGGCAGGTCGGTGACGATGCTTTTCAACTGCACTTGAACCCGGTGCACCAGGTGGCCGCAATGCGGGCAATACCATTCAAAGCCATCCAGCAGGCCCACGGGGCGCTGGCGTTCAATGACCAGGCAGGCGCTGTCGGCTTCGGGTCGTTGCGGCGAATGGCGTACATGCGGCGGCAACAGGAAGATGTCGCCTTCCTTCAAGTCCACACGTTCGGGCTTGCCGTCTACCCACAGCGACAACCAGGCGTTGCCGCGAAATTGGTAGAAGAATTCTTCCAGCGGGTCGTCGTGATAATCGGTGCGGTGGTTGGGGCCGCCGACCACGGTGACGATGAAGTCGGCGTCTTGCCAGATCTGCTGATTGCCCACGGGCGGCTTGAGCAGATGCGCGTGATCGTCGATCCAGCGCTGGAAATTCAACGGCGGGCCGTAGGCGGGCATGAGGATCTCCGGGGAGGCTTGGTTTGATGAAGTCTAGGGGGCGAGCGCGCCGAGGGAATAATAGAAATTGCGCGGTTGGATATGCGGCTTATCTATCGCGGGGTTTCCCGTAGGGAAACGGGCGCGCCTGGCCCGCGCGCGTTATCCGCGCGATATTCGCGCGATATTCGCGCGTTATGCGCGGCGGGCCGATCCCGGTTCGCGCTGCGCCGTGATGGCTTGCAGGTATTGCACCAGCCGCTGGCAAGCGGGCGTCATCGGACGATCGGCGCGCACGGAATAGCCCACGTCGCCAAAGTCCCCGAACACTGTCGTAGGCAGGCGCGCCAGCAAGCCCATGGACAGGAACTGCGCTGCCGCGTCGTAGGGAATCAGCGCCAGCGCGTCGCTGTGCATCAGGATGCCGATGTTGGTCAGCAGCGATAGCGATTCCACGTGGCGCGCGGGAAGGCGCAGGCCCGCGTCGAAAAACGTGCGCTCAACCGAAGCGCGCAGGGGCGAGGTGGGCGCGGGCAGAATCCAGATGTGGTCGGCCAGGTCCGCCAGCGTGACCTCTTGCGCGGCGGCCATGGGATGCTGCGCGCCGACCACCAGGCACAGCGCTTCGCGATAAAGCTTGTGATGGTCGACCGCCACGCCCGATATCGACGCCATGTCGGCGCCGGGGAGCCGGCCCACGACGATGTCAACGTCGCCCGTGGCCAGCGCGGGCAGCAACTGGGCCGACGGCCCTTCGCGCACGGTGACCTGGATGCCCGGGTGGTCGGTCATCATGCGGGCAATGGCTTCGGGCAGCAGCTTGGCGGACGCGGCGATCAGCGTGCCCACCACCACGTGGCCGCTGGCGCCGCCCAGTACCGCGTCGATGTCGTCGGCCATGTAGCGCACCTCGGCCAACATGGCATGCACCCGACGGCCCAGCACCAGGGCAAGCTCCGTGGGCGTAACGCCCCGGTTCGACCGTTCGAACAAGGTCGCGCCAAAGAAGGCTTCCAGGTCGTGGATGGCCTTGGTGACGGTGGGCTGGGTCAGATGCAGTTCGCTGGCCGCGCGCGATAGCGACCGGCGCGCCAGCACGCGTTCAAAGATCTGCAATTGATGCAGCTTCAGCTTATGGCTGAGCGCATTGGGCGTGATGCGGAAGTTCGACATGCTTGGAGGCGCCCGCCTTGATTGAAATCAGCAAGTGCGGGTGCGGCAACGGATGCACCGCAGCGCGTGTGCGGGCGGGGCCATCAGCGTCGAAGAACTCGCGGTAGACGCGATTGTATCTACCGGTCTAGGGTTGTGGGGGTGCCGCCGGGGCCGGGTCCGACACGGCAGGCTTTGCGGCATCGCCGAAGCGCAGCGCGAATTGCCGCGTGAACACCGCGCCAAAGAAGAAGATCTGCGCGGAATAGTAGATCCACAGCAGCAGGGCGATCAGCGAACCCGCCGCGCCATAGGCCGACACGGCCGCGCCCCGGCTCAGGTACAGCCCGATGCCCCATTTGCCCACCAGGAACAGCGCGGCGGTCACGATGGCGCCGGGGATCACGTCGCGCCAGGATATCTTTGCGCTGGGCAGCAACTTGAAGATCACCGCAAACAGCGCGACCACCACCGAAAACGAAAACAGCGTCGATGCCCAATCCACCACCCTGGCGACGGTGGACGCCATCCACAGATCGCCATACAGCTTTTGCGCAGCGCCCAGCGCGGCATTCACCGTCAACGACACCAACAGGAACAGCGCCAGCACCAGCACGAGGCCAAACGACAGCATGCGGCTGCGCACCATGCCCTGGATGCCGCCCTTCTGGTTGGCGGGCACTTCCCACAAATCGTCCAGACTGGCCTTCAGTTCGGCAAAGGCGGTGGTGGCGCTGAAGATCAGCACAAAAATGGAAATCAGCGCGGCGATCCACCCGCCGCCGGATTCATGCGCGCTGGCCAACACCGTCTGGATGACTTCCGCGCCGCGTTCGCCGGTCAGGTCGCGCATCTGCAAGAAAAGCTCTGACCGTACCGCGTCTTCGCCATAGAACGCGCCGGCCACGGCGATCACCAGGATCAGCATCGGCGCCAATGAAAACACCATGTACAACGCCAGCGCGGCGCCCTTGCTGGAGGCGCGGTGGTTTGACCACTGGTTGGCGGAGTCCATCAGCAGCCCGCCGATCTCGGACGGACGCAAGGCTCGCAGGCTCTGGGGTAGGCGCATAGGGCTGGGCGGCGTGGGCGAAGGAATCTTCATTGTAGGGACGCATGCGCCTGGGGGAAACCGCGAGTTTGTGCGCAAACGTGTTCGCGCCGGGCGATAACGGGTGCGCTGGAAACAACAGGCAATGTGTGCGGTGGCCGGCCGCCGAATCCGTCGTCGGTAGCGGGCAGGAGCGCACAACAGGATGGGCGCACAAAAAGAAAAACCCCCGGGGCGAAGGTCCGGGGGTTTTTCAGATACTGCATTCCCCGGTTTTGACGCCGGGGAGGCCGTGCAAGGAAAGCGGGACTTAGAAGTCCATGCCGCCCATGCCGCCCATGCCACCCGGCATGGCCGGAGCAGCGGGCTTGTCTTCGGCCAGTTCGACCACGGCGGCTTCAGCCGTCAGCAGCAGGCTGGCGACGGAGGCAGCGTTTTGCAGGGCGGTGCGGGTCACCTTGGTGGGATCCAGAACGCCTTGCTCGACCAGGTCGGTGTACTCGCCGGTTGCAGCGTTGTAGCCGTAGTTGCCCTTGCCGTTCAGCACGTTGCTGACCACGACGCTGGCTTCTTCGCCGGCGTTCGTGACGATGGTGCGCAGCGGCTCTTCCACAGCACGCAGGATCAGCTTGATACCGGCGTTCTGGTCAGGCGTGTCGCCCTTCAGTTCAGCAATGGCTTGCTTGGCGCGCAGCAGTGCAACACCGCCACCAGCCACAACGCCTTCTTCCACTGCGGCGCGGGTAGCGTGCAGGGCGTCTTCGACGCGAGCCTTCTTTTCCTTCATTTCGACTTCGGTGGCAGCGCCAACGCGAATCACAGCAACGCCGCCGGCCAGCTTGGCCACGCGTTCTTGCAGCTTTTCACGGTCGTAGTCGGACGTGGCTTCTTCGATCTGGATACGGACTTGCTTGACGCGAGCCTCGATCGACTTGCTGTCGCCAGCGCCGTCGATGATCGTCGTGTTTTCCTTGCCCACTTCGATGCGCTTGGCTTGGCCCAGTTCAGCCAGGCCGGCCTTTTCCAGCGACATGCCGGTTTCTTCGGAGATCACCGTGCCGCCCGTCAGGATGGCGATGTCTTCCAGCATGGCCTTGCGGCGGTCGCCGAAGCCCGGCGCCTTGACGGCGGTGGTCTTCAAGATGCCACGGATGTTGTTCACAACCAGGGTGGCCAGCGCTTCGCCTTCGACGTCTTCTGCAATGATCAGCAGGGGACGGCTCGACTTGGCAACTTGTTCCAGCACGGGCAGCAGGTCACGGATGTTGCTGATCTTCTTGTCGAAAATCAGGACATACGGATCTTCCAGCACGGCAACTTGCTTTTCCGGGCTGTTGATGAAGTAGGGCGACAGGTAGCCGCGGTCGAATTGCATGCCTTCGACGACGTCCAGCTCGTTTTCCAGCGACTTGCCGTCTTCGACAGTGATGACGCCTTCCTTGCCAACCTTGTCCATCGCGTCAGCGATGATCTGGCCGATGGAGGCATCGCTGTTGGCCGAGATGGAACCGACTTGAGCGATTTCCTTGCTGGTCGTGACCGGCTTGGATTGCTTCTTCAGTTCAGCCACGGCAGCGGCGACAGCCTTGTCGATGCCGCGCTTCAGGTCGATCGGGTTGAAACCGGCGGCAACGTACTTCAGGCCTTCCATGACGATGGCTTGAGCCAGCACGGTGGCGGTCGTGGTGCCGTCACCGGCGTTGTCGGAGGTCTTGGAGGCAACGTCCTTGACCAGTTGTGCGCCGATGTTCTCGAACTTGTCCTTCAGTTCGATTTCCTTGGCGACGGACACGCCGTCCTTGGTCACGGTCGGGGCGCCGAACGAGCGCTCCAGCACGACGTTGCGACCCTTGGGGCCCAGGGTGGTCTTAACAGCGTTGGCGAGAACATTCACGCCGCGGACGATACGCACACGGGCGTCGTCACCGAACAATACTTGCTTGGCAGCCATTTCTTAGCTTCCTTCGAAAATTCGTTTGAGGCGGGGTTTACTGAACCACGGCGAGGATTTCGTCCTCGCGGATGACGAGCAGTTCTTCGCCATCAACCTTCACGGACTGGCCGGCGTACTTGCCGAACAGAACCTTGTCGCCAGCCTTCAGGTCGACCGGCAGGATCTTGCCGTCTTCGGTCTTCTTGCCGGGGCCGACGGCCACGACTTCGCCCTGATCAGGCTTTTCAGCGGCGCTGTCGGGGATGACGATGCCCGAGGCAGTCTTGCGCTCGTTTTCGAGGCGTTTGACGATCACGCGATCGCCCAGGGGACGCAAGGCCATGAGGAACTCCTGTTTACTTGAATGAAAGTGAATGATCGGTTAGCCCCGGGAGGGCTGTTAGCACTCACCGGTGTCGAGTGCTAATTATAGGGATGATGTTGCAGGGTTCAAGGGGGGGAGGGGCGGCTGTTACATATTTGGGGGGTGGCCCCATTTGTCGAAGCCGGCCACCGAGCCTCATGTCGAATTTCATTCAACCTGAGATTGGGTTCATTCAAGTTGGTAGCTAAGCAACACCAGCCTCGGCTCTTGCAGATCATGGCAAGGCACTTCGCAGCAAATTGGCTTGGACTAGGGCCATAAAAGACAAGAGCTCCAAGTAGGAGCTCTTCGTGGCAAAGCTGCTGTTCGAGATCGCCCTCCAGATCATCGGCTACCACAAGCGCGCCGACTTGTTCACCAGCAAGTTCACCTGTAGGCCCCTTTGGTGAGCAGGATCGCCTTGGCCTTGAACTCGTCGGCAAGTCACTTGCTCAACATAGCCCCAAACCGGAGAAGACACGAACAGGTATCTAGGGAATCGGGGCGTACACAGCGTGAGAAACAGGGGGCTCTAACGGAGCAAGTGGACTCCTTCACTCGTTGTTAAGCGAAAAAGGCCAGTTGCTCAAAGACAGCCGACACAGCGGCCTACATATAGATGAGCCGGTTGAGCTTCTCGAGGAAGTCGGCATCGGAATTGCTCAAGTTCGCAAGACCGAAGCGTTCTTGCACAATCGCGGACACCAAATCACGGCGTTTCGGGAGGCGAGCCTTCTCGGCCGCTGCGAGAGCCGCTGCCATCTCCTTCTTTTTAAGGTTGGTGCAGTAAGCCGGCGCAGCAGGCTGCTGGCGCCACGAATCCGCGAGCGATCCAGCATCGAATGCGTCGAAGCCCGTCTCTTCGACCAGACGCATCGCCACTTCTCGATCGATTGTGCGATCGGCAGCAACGGGTATCGCGATACGATCTGGACTGCCCGGCGCCATTCCAAATTCGGCGAATGCTTGCGCCCCTATCGCGTTCCACGCCTTGGCGATCGGCCGGCCTAATTGTTCCACTACCCAGAGGCTTTCCACCTGGCCCGCGTCAATCGCCTCGATCGCGCCGTCCCGCACTGGATAATAGTTGGCTGTGTCGATCACCACCGTTTCTTCCGGGACGCCCGCGAGAAGGGATTTGACTTTCGAGTGGCTCGCAAACGGGATCGAGAGGATGATCACGTCCACGTCCCTCACCGCGTCTTGAGCGGTTGTCGCGCGGGCGCCGTTAGCCAGTAGCTGCTTGTCGATTGTTTCAGGGCCACGGGAGTTCGCAACCTTGATCTCATGACCAGCTTTGGTCAATTCACGGACAAGTGTCTTTCCGATATTGCCGGTGCCCAGAATGCCTACTTTCATGATTCCTACTCCCTTTCACTTGGTTCATCTTGCTGTGCAAACTTGCAGAGGAACCGGAGACAATCGTGTCCCGCAGTTCTTAGTTCTTGCCGGTCACTTAGATTCCATCGACGGCGGATTGGGTAAGCTTGATCAGCCGGAAGCCATCAGCGGCGCCGGCTTGGAATATCACGGGCTGGGCCTGTTCCGGAGGCGGGAGCGCAAGCAGACCGCTGGCAGCCACATGGCGCCCTTTCAGATTGATCGGCTGGAGCTTTTGCCTGGACATGTTGATTCCCCACTGCTCCTGTTCGCGGCATCCCGCCGTTTGGATGAACTGATCCGTGAGCCGTTCGCCGAGACTTCGCGGGGCCGGGCACCTCAGCCGGATCAGTCACCGGTCGGCGTAGTCAACTTTATTGCTGTGCAATGACCTGATTCATGACTTAATGCTTCAGCTTGGGTCCTGCCATGCGGACAGCATTGCCAAGGCTGCTTCATAGTTACCAGCAGCCTCGGCAGTACGGAAATATTTGGCCCGCTCCACGATGATTTCTCGCGGTGTGGGTTCGCCATGCAAAAGGGCGAGCGTCTCGTCGAGGAAGTCTTCCAGAGGCATAGCATGCTCGTCGTTTTCCTGACCAAACAACGTCGTTTGCACACCAGGCGGCGCCAGTTCAATGACGCGTATGGAGGTGTTGGCGAGCTGCGCACGCAAGCCTTCGGTGAACGAATGAACAGCCGCCTTGGTGGCGCTGTATGTCATCGCTATGGGGAATGGAACAAATGCCAATGCGGAACTAACATTGATGAGGACACTATCTTTCTGTTTCGCAAGTTGCGGCAAGAAAGCATAGGTCATCCGGATGGTGCCTAAGAGGTTGATCGCGACGGTATCTTCCGCAGCCCTAAGCGACTCGCGATTCATCGCATCTTCGCGTGGCATGATGCCAGCGTTGTTAATCAAGACATTCAGGTCGGGGTAACGGGCGGCCACTAGCTCACTCGCTCGGGCGATGGACGTGGCATCGGCCACATCAAGCTCGATAGCCTCGATTCCGGGGTGATCGGTCGTGATCTGCTGTAGCAACGCATTGCGCCGCCCCGTGACGAGAACCTTGTTGCCCGCCTTATGTAACCGTATCGCTAGACCGAGCCCTATGCCCGAAGTGGAACCCGTGATAAGGATGGTATTGCCGGACGGCTTCATATGCTTCTCCGAAGTGGTAGAGCGGCTAGAATTTAAACGGACAATTGTCCGGAAAAAAGTTTACCGGACAATTGTCCGTTTATCAATGGCGCCTTGGAGGAGCACAAGTGGCACAGTCACAAAAGGTTGAGCGCCCTGCACGCGCCGACGCACTACTTAACCGCGAGCGCATCTTGGCGGTCGCCTTGGAGGAACTGGCCCAGGGTGCAGACGTTCCCCTAAGCGCGATCGCTAGGAAGGCCGGCGTAGGACAAGGGACTTTCTATCGCCACTTTCCGACCCGAGAGGCGCTGGTGATGGAGGTCTATCGCTACGAGATGCTGCAGGTCGCAAAATATGCTGAACACCTGCTTCAGACTCGCGCGCCCGACCAGGCATTACGAGAATGGATGACTCGCCTCGCCGAGTACGCCATGAACAAGGCTGGCTTGGCCAATGCAATTCGCGAGGTGTCGAATGTGGGGAGCTGTGCGGGAAAGGAGAGCTATGCTCCCGTGGTCAACGCAGCCCAGTCCTTACTTGATGCAAACGAGAGGGCGGGCACCATTCGTCCTGGCACCACCACGGATGACTTTTTTCTGGCCATTGCGGGTATTTGGCAGATCAATGTCAACGATGAGTGGAAACCGCGTCTCGTCTGGCTCATGGACTTTGTTATGGAAGGACTACGCGCGGGCGCGCCGGCGCGGTCCGCGTAAGACGCTAGGTTGCATTCCCCGCGATTCAACTATCGGCTTTCGATGCTGATGACGGATGCGAAGCAGGCAAACAAGGTAGTGCTCATTGTTGGTAAGCATGATCAGAACGTACGAGCAGTATGCTGTTTAGTAAGATGGAAGGCGCCGTAAGCCTCCATGCCAGTCCTGTGCTTTCTGAACTCCGTGGTCTGTTCGTACCTGTTCTGCTTTGCTCAGACATCTCACTGCTTGCTAGCGCTTGAATTACCTTGCCCAAGGCCGCTTCGCCAGACACATCTTCAAATAACGAAGAGGTTTGTTTCCGCTCTAATCGGCATATTCGCCTGCGTCCTGGAAGACTTTAGCCCAGCGCGTCTTCTCGCCTTCAAGGAACTTCCGATGTTGCTCAGGCTCCAGGCGCTCATCGGTCACTACCGTCACGCCCAGACTCTCCTGCCGCTTGATAAATACCGGGTCCTTCAAGGCGGTGCGAAGCGCGTTGTTCAGCTTGGCGATAGCATCCGGCGGGGTTCCTTTCGGTGCGTATAGTCCGTGCCAGATCTGCACATTGAAGCCGGTGAGTCCAGCCTCATCCAGCGTGGGCGTATCCTTGAGAGCAGGTAGTAAGAGACGTTGCAGACTAGTCACACCGAAGACCTTAACCCTCTTGCCCTCTATCTGTGGAACAGCATTGGTCGCCTGCTCACACATGATGTCAACCTGCCCGCCAAGCAGATCGTTCATGGCTGGCCCAGTCCCTTTGTATGGAACAGTCGTCATGCTGGCCTTCAACGTGCTCTGAAGCATCAGTCCGCACAAGTGGGATGCCGAGCCCAGGCCGGCATTGGCAAGGTTGACTTTGCCTCCGCTCGCGTTGATCCACTGCCTGAGTTCCGCAAACGTATTGGCCGGCAGGCCAGGCCGTCCAATGATGACCGACGGCGCCTCGTTGATCAGGCCGAGCGTCTCGAAGTCGTCCGGCACCTTATAACTTAGCTTGCGATACAGGGATGGCGCGGTAGCCATGCCGATGTGATGTACAAGCAGCGTATAACCATCCGGGTTTGCCCGAGCGACCTTGGCGGCGCCAATTGTGCCTCCCGCGCCGCTGGCGTTTTCGACAACCACAGTCGTGCCGTCCAGTGGCTTGCGTAATGCCTCGGCCAGGTCCCGTGCAATTTTGTCGGTCGGCCCCCCAGCTGCAAACGGAACTACCAACGTGATGGGCTTGTTCGGGAAGTCTGCATGAGCGGCAACTGTGCTTCCAAGCAGAGCAATGCCCGTAGCAACGCGCCAAAGCTTCTTCATGGCTTGTGTCTCCTATGTTGTTGTCGTTGACTTGAGCGTCATGCAGACAATGTCTGCATCTCACGGTAAAGATCGGCCTTCCCCTCGAAGCCAATGCCGGGTAAGTCGGGCAGCGTGACGTAGCTGTTCTCGACTTTGACGCCATCAGGGAAACCGCCATATGGCTGGAAAAGGTCCGGGTATGACTCGTTGCCCCCCAGTCCCAGCCCAGCCGCAATGTTGAGCGACATCTGGTGCCCACCATGGGGGATGCAGCGGCTGGGTGACCAACCGTGCTCCTTGAGCATCTCCAGAGTGCGCAGGTATTCCACCAATCCGTAACTCAAAGCGCAGTCGAACTGCAACCAATCACGGTCAGGACGCATGC
The DNA here is from genome assembly GCF_059760425.1 of Achromobacter sp. RT286_PF. Taxonomy (NCBI): domain Bacteria; kingdom Pseudomonadati; phylum Pseudomonadota; class Betaproteobacteria; order Burkholderiales; family Alcaligenaceae; genus Achromobacter; species Achromobacter sp. RT286_PF. Next base: position 277,368 of record NZ_JCBAMR010000002.1, on the reverse strand, counting down.
CGCCGTAGCGGATCAGATTGCGCGCATCCTGCATTGAGAACAGATCCTCGCCAGTGGCCATCGGGTTCTTGTAGTAATTGCGTAGCGTCGCCTGCAACTCGAAGTCGAGCGGGTCGCCCGGCTCTTCGTACCAGAACAGGTCGTACTGCGAGAGCGCCTTGGCGTAAGCGACGGCGGTGTCGAGGTCGAAGCGACCATTTGCGTCCACACACAGCCTCTGACCGTCCTGCAAAACTTCCATGATTGCGTCGATCCGGCGCAAGTCCTCGTCTAGCGACGCACCGCCGATCTTCTTCTTGACTACCGTATAGCCGCGATCAATGTAGCTGCGCATCTCGTCCTGCAACTTGCGGTAGTCCTGGCCAGGATAGTAGTAGCCGCCAGCGGCGTAGACGAAGATCTTGCGATTGGGATTACCATCGCCATAACGGTCGGCTAGAAGTTGGAACAGAGGTTTATCTTCGATTTTCGAAACCGCATCCCAGATAGCCATGTCGATGGTCCCGATGGCCACGGAACGTTCGCCATGCCCACCGGGTTTCTCGTTCGTGAACATTGTCTGCCAGACTTTGTGCGGGTCCAGGTTGTTGCCGGTGCTGTCCACCAGCGATTCGGGATTCGCTTCGAGAATGCGGGGAATGAACCGCTCGCGCATCAACGTGCCCTGGCCGTAGCGGCCGTTGGAATTGAACCCGTAGCCGACCACAGGTTTGCCATCGCGGATAACGTCAGTGATAACGGCCACGAGGCTGAGATTCATTTTGCTAAAATCGATATAGGCGTTGCGGATAGCCGAACTGATCGGGACAGTTTTTTCACGGATTTCGACGATCTTCATGATGCCTCTGTACAAAAGATACCGAGGCTTTGATTTTCTTCCTCTGGAGCCTCCCACCCCAATGTTCATTTTGGCTACTTCTATGCAGTGGAAGAACCGCCGATGAACTTCATCTGGCTCGGTGATTTTCTCGCGCTCGCTGCCAGTGGTAACTTCTCCCGTGCGGCGGAGGAACGGCATAGCTCGCAGCCCGCATTTAGCCGACGGATTCGCGCACTGGAGGCGTGGATCGGCGCACCTTTGGTGGATCGCAGCAGCCAGCCCGCCCAGCTCACCGAAGTCGGTGAATGGTTCAAGGGAGTTGCGGAGGATATGGTCGCCAGAACCGCCCGAATGCCTGGGGAAGCCAAGCATGTGGCCGAAGCCAGTTCGACGACCTTGCGCATTGCTAGCACGCACGCTCTTTCATTTACCTTCCTGCCGCGCTGGCTTAGAAGTCTTGAGTCGAGGCTGACGTTGGGCGCCGTGGAACTGATGTCAGATGTACTGGCGCGCTGCGAGTTTCAAATGCAGCAAGGCAAGGTTCATTTCCTTTTGAGTCACGCGCACAGTCGTATGCATGGTGCGATGGATTCAGACGCGTACCAGTCGGCGGTGATCGGTCATGACCAATTGCTTCCTGTGTCTAAGCCTTCGCTGAAGGGGCATCCACAGCACCGTTTGGACAGACCGGAACATGACCACGTTCCGGTGCTGGCCTATACCGATGAGTCAGGGTTGGGGAGGATCCTGCGCGCGGTGCAAGGCCGACGACTGGAATCAACCCCGGTTCACATAGTGCTCACAGCCCATCTGGCGTCTGTCCTTCGCTCAATGGCCCTGGACGGACGCGGCATTGCCTGGTTGCCAAAATCGTTGATCCAAGAGGACCTTGACGCGGAGCGGCTCGTCGTCGCAGCAAGCACAGACTGGATGGTGGACTTGGAGATTCGCCTCTACCGAGATCGGGCAATGATTGGGCGCGCGGCTGAGGCACTTTGGCAGTCCGCTACCGACGTAACCGAGGGGTGAGTGTCTGGAACCTCACAATTTTAGCCAAAGGCAGCGAATGGGATCAGCGATCCCAAGGCGCGTTCTGCCAGCGTTCCAGCAGGAAATCACTGAACGCCGTGAGCCGACGCGGCACAGGTTCGCGCCGTGCCCGCACGATGCTGATCTTCGAGGGAGTTGCTTCCCAGTCCGGCAACACGCGCACCAGCCGCCCGTCGCGCAGTTCCTCGTGAATGTCCCAGGTCTCGCGCAGCGAGATACCCAACCCCGCCAGGCACCACGCATGCAGCACGTCACCGCTGTCGCTGCACAGCGTGCCACTGACTGCAATAGGCTTCTCCCGACGGCCTTTGCGCAGCGGCCAGGTGCTTTGCAGCAGCCCCGGATACGCGAACACCAGACAGTTGTGCCGTTCCAGTTCCTCCGGTTGCCCCGGATGACCCTGCGCCTCCAGATAGGCGGGAGACGCCGCCAGGATGCGCCGGTTGTCGGCCACGCGCTGCGCCACCAAACGCGAATCGGCCAACTCGCCCATACGGATCGCCAAGTCGAGGTCGCCGCTATACAGATCCTGCACCTGGTCGGACAGGCGCAGGTCGAAGCCAACGCGGGGATGCGGGCGGCAGAAATCGTGGATCGCCGGGGCCACGAACTTGCGCCCGAACGGAGTGGGCGCGGTCAGGCGGATGGTGCCGCTCAGTTCCTGGTTGCCGCCGGTCGCTAGCTCCTGCACTTCCTCCGGCACCGCCAAGGCAACCCCCTTCGACGAACTTCGACAGTAGGCACCGGCGACCGACCCGCCTTCGCAACCGCCGCGCGGCTTTTGTTTGTGCTTTCCCGGTGCTTCTCTGGTGCTCTTCCCGGGGCGGGCACGGTAGGTCCGTCGTGTCAAACCGCATACGTCACCCGGTGCGCCTCGGTCGGCAGCGGCAGGTCCCAGCGGTGCAGCATGCTGGTCAACGTCTTGTTCGATAGCGATGTGTCGCGCCGAGTGTTCCGGCGCAGCAGCTCGGCGCGCGGTTGTTCCAGATAGACCAGTTCAACTTGCGCATGATACGAATACAGCAGATCCAACGTCTTCTTGCGCATCAGCTCGCTAAGGTGGGTGGCGTTCCAGACGAAGGGCGCCTTGCGCCGCAGCAGTTCGCGGGCACGGTCGATAGCCAGGTGCGCCACCATGCCTTCGTTCTTGCCGTGGCGCAGGCCCAGTTCTTCTCGCGCATCGTCGAACGAAATCACCGGCAACTCGGGATGATGCCGGCTCACCCAGGTGTTCTTGCCCGACGCGGGCAATCCGGACATCACAATCACCCGCGATCCAGGTTCCTGGAACAACGGGTAATCGGGGTGCACGTCGGCGCCGCGAAAATAGCTGACTGCGGTATGGGCATCGGCGAATGCGCGTGGCTGGCCAAAGCACCGTTCGTCGCGCGCCAGCTCGCAGAACAGCGCGATGTTGTCCAGCACGCGCTGACCGTCCGGGCAGATGCGTCCACGCATGTCGGCTTCGGCCAGCATGGCCAGCAATGGAATGTCGACGTGCCAGGACAGTTCACGCACGATGAACTCGGGCGTCTTGCCGCGACGCGAGCCTTCCAATGCGAAAAACGGCACCTGATGGACCGCGATCAACCGGCACACGGCCTCGCGCACGGCAAAGGGCACGCCTGCATCCCACAGCGCAATACGCGCGTCGATGGCGCCCTTGCGGGAGTGGCCGGGCTGGCCGATGGCGCCGGTGACCGGGTCGATGACGGTCGTGCTGTGCTTGGCGATGTCGTGCAGCAGCGCGGCAAGAAATACGATTTCCTGGTCGGCCCGATCCGCCGTTTGGTATTGCGGCAATGCCAGCAGCGCCTCCACCACCATTTTCGTATGGGTCCAGACATCGCCCTCGCCGTGATAGCGCGGGTCTTGCGGCGTGGTCTTGGCCAGCTCCAGCGCCGGAAATGCCGCCAGGCAGGCATTGAAATCGGGCGCCTTGCCCGGAGCAGGCGTAAGTGCCCGCAGTGCTTCGTATTGCATGATCTATTCCTTATTGTCCGGCGGCGCCGCGCAGTGTGTCCCAGTCCACCGCGAGACGCGGCGCGTAGAGATCAACGCCGGGCGCCAACTGGTTGGGCACGTAGGGCTGCTCGGAATGATGTTTGTCCGAATCCAGGATGGCTTGAACGAAATCTCGTCTTACCCACTTGTAGCGGGCGATCGTCCTGCCGTCGGCTTCCACTTTGACGTACAGGCCTTCCGACAGGTCCGATTTGTCGCATTGTTTCCAGGCGCGCTGCACGTCCAAGCCTTCTCGCTGCACGGTGGCTTCAAAAGCCTTGCGCCAGTCTGGCGTCTTGGCCAGCGACGGCCGCAGCAGGGCCTTGAGCGTGTCGAGCCTGGGCGGCGCCACGCCTTCATACAGGACGGGCACCGACAGCACGGGGCCATTGGCCAGCAAGACGCGGCGCGCCTGGGTGGACAGGAATTCGCCGCTGTGACGATCCAGGACATCGAACTCGAAAAAATGATGCGGCAAGGCGTCGTAGAAAACCGAGTGCTTCTTCGACAGCGTTTCGCCATACATCACGTAGCGATCCTCCAGGCGGTCAAGCAGCCAGTCGGTGTGCGCCGCGGCCCAGGCTTTTACGAAACTGAATTGCCGTTCGCGGCCGCCTCCCACCAGGTAGTGGCCGCGCGATTGCAGCAGCAGTTCGCCCGATGGGCTGAAGCTGATGCCGGTGTTCGCGCCGTCGAGCTTTTCTTCGACGACCAGGTGCAGGCCGGCTAATTGACGGTACGGCACGTGGTCGTGGCCTTCGTCGCCGTCTTGCAGGCGCGAGCCTTCCAGGTGGGGAGTGCGGGGATAGCGAAACAGGTCCAGCGATTGCGCGTAAGCGCAGAAATCTTGCGTCATGGGATCTTCTCCAGTGTGATGGAAAAGCCGACGACGCAGTCTGGACGGGAAAGGAAAGCGAGTGGGTGTGTGCTTCCTGGAACCGCGCCTGGACCCCATGGCGTGCGCTCAAGACTCAGGCGTCGAGCAGCACGGGGCGCGCAGGCAGACCGCGATTACCAGGGCGGTAGTCGTCGGCGTTTAGGCGTAGTGACGGATGGCAGACACGGTTGCACTCAAATGGAAAAGCGGGTTGAAGAAGAGGCGGGATCCTAAGACATCGAAAAGGGTTTTGTCAATGCGAGGCATGACGCCGGTGATAGACGTTTACTTGGCTTGCGCGTCGCCAGCGATCTTCCTTGCCGTCAGCGTCACGGTGAAAAACTCGTTTCGCTTTTCGGCCGAAACGGTATCCAGCTGGTGCGTTCCGTAATCGGTATGTTGCCCGCCCTCGAATCGAGGGTAATACCCTTTCCAGAAATAGCGCGCCTGGGTACCGCCCGCGAGCATTTTTTTCGCGGGCAGCCCGGCTACGAATCGCGTATCGGCATTATCCGTCCGCGCTTGCAAAGCGACGCGCGCTTCCGTCAATGCCCAATGGCATACCCCGCGCCCGTAATAGTCCTCATCGAGCAGCATGTCGGCATACACGGTGCCCACGTACTCGGTGGCGGATATACGGGAAAGGCGGAACGGTTCGTGGCTGGACAATGTCGGCACGTGGCCGGACAGGGCGTTGGATTTTCCACAGCGGGCGCCGTTGCTGGCGTCGAACTGCACAGTGCCCTCTGCTACCGTAAACGGCGATTTGCCGTCGCCTGCGCTTGATAGATCGGACGCATTGGCAAGTGTGAGCCGTATCTCATAAGCCTGCGTCGCAGCGGGGTTCAGCTTGCGCAGCGGTGCCTTGGCCGTGCTATCGGCGTTACTGGACCCGCACCCGGCGGTGGCCAGCAGGGCTAGCGTTGGCAATGCCCAACGTAAGGCTGGCGACGAAAGATATCGAAGAGCGCGCGACAATGTCGATGTTTCCTATGGGAGGCATTTATTGTCGAAGTTTGCCACGAATTGAACGTCAGCTTCTGCATCGCCGATCCGATTACCGGCGCCGACATGCTGGGTGAAGCTGATGAGCGTTTCGTGGAGCGCACCGTGACCTTGCGGGCCGAGCTCTACCTGCCTCAAGGGGCTTGTCGTAGTGGTACAGGATGCCCGTCATCGAACCGCCACGGATTCGAATTGAGGGGGCTGCCAGCCGCCGCCAAGCGCCTTGAACACCGAGATGGCCGCCCGTGCCGAATCGGTCTGCGCTTGCGCTCGGGCATCCGAAGCCTGCAACAGCGTTTCGTCTGCGTGCAGGACATCGATCAGGCTGGCTGTGCCTTTCTCGTAGGCCATGAATGACGACTGACGCGCACGGGTCAGAGAATCTTCGCCACCGGTAAGCGTCGTGGCTTGCGTCTCGCGGTTGACCAGGGCGGAGAAGGCGTTCTCGACGTCTTCGGTGGCGCGCAGCACGGACTGGCGGTAGGCCGCGAGGGCTTCTGCTTCCTGTCCCTTGGCCTGATCGATCTGCGCGTTGATACGACCGAAGTCGAAAAGCCGCCACCGTAGACCTAGAACCGCCGCCGACTGGCTGGCGCCGCTGGAGAACAGGTTGCCGCTGGAAATGGATGTGGCGCTACCCAGCAAGGCATTCAGGGAGAATTTTGGGTAGTACTCGGCGATAGCCACGCCAATGCGCGCGCTGGACGCGGCAAGCCGACGTTCTGCCACGATGAGATCGGGCCTGCGGCGTAACAGATCCGCGGGCGTCCCTGTGGAGGTGATCCGCGGCGCCTTGGGGATAACTCCGGTGGCCGCCAGTTCCGCGCGATTGGTGCCCGGCGGGCTGCCTAGCATTACGTCCAGTGCATTCATCGCGGCGTCCAAGCCGGTCTGGATTACGGGAACCGTTGCCAGCACCTGGGCGAGCGAGCCCTCGGTCTGCCGAACCTGGTACTCGGCGGCAAGGCCCTTGCTGTGTAGTAAGCGAACCTTCTCCAATAACCCACGTTGCGTCTTCACCTGGTGGCTCGCAATGTCCAGGCGCGCCTGCAATCCGCGAATGGTGATGTAAATGTCGGCGGTCTGCGCGGCGACGGCCAGTCGTGTAGCGGCAGCACCCGCCTCGGATGCCTGGTATTCGGCCATCGCGGCCTGGCGTTCGCGGCGCAACCCTCCAAACACGTCCAGTTCCCAGCTTGCTCCCAGGTTGGTCTCGTACGAATTGCCGTACCGGTCAAAATCCGGGGTGGCGTTCAGCACCTGCCCGAGCGGAGTTTCAATAGACTGATAAGAACGTCCTGCTTGGCCATTGATATTCCCGGTGGGCAATAATGCGGCTGTCGCAGCGCCGAGGCCGGCGCGCGCCTGAGTCACCCTGGCCATGGCCTGGGCCAGATCCAGGTTGTGCTCAAGCGCCCTTGTGACGAAGTGACTCAGTACTGGGTCTCCAAAGCCCTCCCACCAGATCGCAAGGCTAGCGGGGGTCGCTGCTGCCCGATTTTCGACGGCGCGCTGGCCCATGTAGTGCTCTGAAAGGGGAGTATCCGGTCGGTGATAGTCCGGACCCACCGCACAACCCGTCATCAGGCAGGCGCTCATGACGAGGGCGAGAGAGCGAGGGGAAAGCATGGGGGATCCTTGAATGAGCAATCTGAGGTGACGATATTACTATATGGTCACTCGTTGTCAATCACAGTTCGTCAGGCTAAGCTAATTAAATGACTGAAAACGGCACTACCACCCACTCGCGTGGGCCTTCGGAGCACAACGTACGCGACCAGATCGTCGAGGCGGCGACCGAGCACTTCAGCCACTACGGCTATGAGAAGACCACAGTGTCCGATCTGGCCAAGGCGATCGGATTCTCCAAGGCTTATATCTATAAATTCTTCGACTCGAAGCAGGCCATCGGCGAGGTGATTTGCTCGAACCGGCTTGCGATCATCATGCAGGTGGTTGACTCTGTGATCGCTGATTCGCCCACGGCTTCAGAGCGATTGCGCAGGCTTTTCCGCGCTTTGACCGAGACCGGCAGCGATCTTTTCTTCCATGATCGCAAGCTCTACGACATCGCTGCCGTTGCCGCACGCGACCAGTGGCCTTCCGTGCGCGCCCTGGAGGCGCATTTGCGTCAGGTGATCCAAGGCATCCTTCTAGAGGGGCGCGAATCCGGCGAATTTGAGCGCAAGACGCCGCTGGACGAAGCGTCCAACGCAATCTATCTGGTCATGCGGCCTTATATCAATCCCGTACAGCTTCAGTACAACCTCGACATGGCGACCGAGTCGGCAGTGCAGCTTTCCGCCCTCATCTTGAGGAGCCTGTCGCCCTGAATGTGCAGTGACTGTTGACTTTAATAGTCACTAGTTTGAGAATGCGGTTCCTGTTCTACTCATTTAAGTAAGGGAACCCATGCTCCGGCTTCGACCTGCCACTATTGCCGTTTGCTTGCTGCCTTTCGTCTTGACGGCGTGTGGCGAGTCCTCCAAGGCCGACGATCCACGCACGCGCGCTCCACTCGTGAGATCGACAGCGGTCCAACATTCTTCCGACATATCCCGTTCGTTCACCGGCACTGTCGCCGCCCGGGTGCAGAGCGACTTGGGTTTTCGCGTTTCGGGCAAGGTCCTTGAGCGGCTGGTCGATACCGGACAGACCGTCAAGCGCGGTCAGCCCCTGATGCGGCTGGACCCCATTGACCTGGGTCTCCAGGCGCGCGCGCAGCAAGAGGCGGTGACGGCCGCGCGGGCACGCGCCAGGCAAACCGCCGATGACGAGGCGCGCTATCGTGACCTGGTCGCGGCCGGCGCCGTGTCGGCATCGGCGTATGACCAGATCAAGGCAGCTGCCGACTCGGCAAAGGCGCAGCTCAGCGCCTCCATCGCACAGGCCGATGTGGCCCGCAATGCCTCGGGCTACGCCGTGCTGCTGGCCGACGCCGACGGTGTGGTTATGGAGACATTGGCTGAGCCCGGGCAGGTCGTCAGCCCTGGGCAACCCGTGGTTCGACTGGCGCGGGCTGGCCAGCGAGAAGCGATCGTGAACCTGCCGGAGACGCTGCGCCCGCCTCCTGGCTCCACGGCGCAAGCGACGTTATATGGCAGCAACGCCGGTGCGGTATCCGCCAAGCTCAGGCTGTTGTCTGAGTCGGCGGACCGCCTTACTCGGACGTTCGAGGCGCGCTATGTGCTGGAAGGCGCGCTGGCTAACGCGCCACTGGGCGCGACGGTCACTCTTGATATTCCCGACGGGCCCGCCAACAAGCAGGTGCTTCAGGTGCCGATCGCTGCCGTCTACAACGCCGGCAAGGGAACGGGCGTGTGGGCTATTGCGGGCAACCCGGCCATAGTGACTTGGCGACCCGTGGACGTCTTGAGCCTGGGCGATGATGCTGCGCGCGTGTCCGGCGACCTGAAAGCCGGCGAGCAGATTATCGCGCTGGGTGCCCATCTGCTGCATGAGGGCGAGCAGGTTCGGGTGGCGTCTCAGGGCGTTTCCAGCGTAGCGGGGAGCCGTCCATGAGCGAGGGACGTTTCAATTTATCCGCGCTTGCAGTTCGTGAGCGCTCGATTACGGTATTTCTGATCTTTCTGATTGCGATTGCCGGAACGTTGGCGTTCTTGAAGTTGGGCCGCGCCGAGGATCCGCCCTTCACCGTCAAACAGCTGACAGTCATTACCGCGTGGCCCGGTGCCACGGCGCAGGAAATGCAAGACCAGGTGGCCGAGCCGCTCGAAAAGCGCATGCAGGAGCTGAAGTGGTATGACCGAACGGAAACTTACACCCGTCCGGGCCTGGCCTTCACCATGGTGTCTCTTGCGGACAAGACGCCGCCTTCCGAAGTCCAGGAGGAGTTCTATCAGGCGCGCAAGAAGCTCAGCGACGAATCGGGCAAGTTGCCGGCCGGTGTTATCGGGCCGATGGTCAACGACGAGTTTTCGGATGTGACCTTTGCGCTCTTCGCGCTTAAGGCAAAGGGCGAGCCGCAGCGGCTGTTGGTGCGAGATGCCGAATCGCTGCGACAACGTCTTCTGCACGTGCCGGGTGTTAAGAAAGTCAACATCATTGGCGAGCAAGCCGAACGTATATTCGTCTCGTTTGCGCATGACCGTCTTGCGACGCTCGGGGTCTCGCCACAGGATATTTTTTCTGCCCTGAACAGTCAGAACGTACTTACCCCGGCCGGCTCCATTGATACCGAAGGGCCACAGATTTTCCTGCGGCTTGACGGGGCCTTCGACAAACTGGAAAAGATCCGCGATACGCCCATCGTAGCTCGCGGACGCACGCTGAAGCTCTCGGATGTAGCAACCGTCGAGCGCGGGTATGAAGACCCGTCGACGTTCCTGGTGCGCAATAACGGCGAAGAAGCCTTGCTGCTGGGCGTCATCATGCGCGAGGGGTGGAATGGCCTGGATCTCGGCAAGGCGCTCGATACAGAGGTAGTCAAAATCAATGAGGACATGCCACTGGGCATGACCCTGACCAAGGTCACCGATCAGTCTGTCAACATCAGTTCGGCGGTCGACGAATTCATGGTCAAATTTTTCGTCGCCCTGCTGGTGGTGATGGTGGTGTGCTTTGTCAGCATGGGCTGGCGCGTAGGCGTGGTTGTGGCGGCGGCTGTGCCGCTGACGTTGGCGGTGGTCTTCGTGATCATGGCGGCCACGGGCAAGAACTTTGACCGCATAACCCTGGGTTCTCTGATTCTGGCGCTTGGCCTGCTGGTCGATGACGCCATCATTGCCATCGAAATGATGGTCGTGAAAATGGAAGAAGGCTACGACCGGATCAGAGCCTCGGCATATGCCTGGAGCCACACCGCCGCACCAATGCTCTCTGGCACACTGGTCACCGCAGTTGGCTTCATGCCCAACGGCTTTGCCCAGTCGACGGCGGGCGAATACACCAGCAATATGTTCTGGATCGTGGGCATTGCCCTGATCGCCTCTTGGGTCGTCGCCGTGGTGTTTACGCCTTACCTCGGCGTGAAGATGCTGCCGGAGATAAAGAAGGTCGAAGGGGGGCACGCGGCGATTTACGACACGCCTCGCTACAACCGCTTCCGCAGGGTGCTGACCCGGGTCATCGCCCGCAAGTGGTTGGTGGCCGGAACGGTAATCGTGGCATTTATCGTGGCGATCGCCGGCATGGGCGTGGTCAAGAAGCAGTTCTTCCCAAACTCTGATCGTCCGGAAGTACTGGTAGAGGTGCAGATGCCTTATGGCACCTCCATTGAACAGACGAGCGCCACCACGGCGAAGATCGAAGCGTGGCTGCAAAAGCAGGAAGAAGCGAAGATCGTCACCGCGTATGTCGGTCAGGGCGCGCCGCGTTTCTATCTGGCCATGGCGCCTGAGCTGCCCGATCCCTCGTTTGCGAAGATCGTTGTGCTTACCGACAGCCAGGAGGCGCGCGACAAGCTCAAGCTGCGCCTGCGCGAAGCCACGGCTGATGGACTTGCGCCGGAAGCCCGTGTGCGGGTCTCGCAGCTTGTGTTCGGCCCGTATTCGCCGTTCCCGGTGGCCTACCGTGTGATGGGACCTGATCCGTCCAAGTTGCGCGATATCGCCGGCCAGGTGCAGCAGGTAATGCAAGCCAGCCCCATGATGCGCACGGTCAATACTGACTGGGGCCCGCTAGTGCCGACACTGCATTTCTCGCTGGATCAGGATCGTTTGCAGGCCGTTGGGCTGACGTCCTCGGCCGTCGCCCAGCAGTTGCAATTCCTGCTCACGGGCGTGCCGATCACGTCCGTTCGCGAAGACATTCGTTCGGTCCAGGTGATGGGGCGCGCAGCGGGCGATATCCGACTCGATCCGGCCAAGATTGAAGGTTTCACCCTGGTGGGTTCCGCTGGCCAGCGCATTCCTCTGTCTCAGGTGGGGGAAGTCGAGGTTCGCATGGAAGATCCCATTCTGCGTCGCCGCGACCGCACGCCCACCATGACGGTAAGGGGTGACATTGCCGAAGGCCTACAGCCGCCGGACGTTTCCTCGGCAATCGCCAAGGACCTGCAACCGATCATCGACAAGCTTCCCAATGGATATCGGATCGAGCAGGCCGGGTCGATTGAAGAGTCCGGCAAAGCCAGCACGGCGATGCTGCCACTGTTCCCGATCATGATCGCCCTGACGCTGCTGATCATCATTCTGCAAGTGCGTTCGATGTCGGCCATGGTCATGGTTTTCCTCACTGCGCCGCTCGGGCTGATCGGTGTGGTGCCGACTCTACTGATCTTCCAGCAACCGTTTGGGATCAACGCACTGGTGGGCCTGATCGCTCTGTCGGGCATCCTGATGCGGAACACGCTGATTCTGATTGGGCAGATACACCACAATGAGAACGAGGGGCTGGACCCGTTCCATGCGGTGGTTGAAGCCACGGTGCAGCGCTCGCGTCCGGTGTTGCTCACCGCCCTGGCAGCCATTTTGGCCTTCATTCCGCTCACGCATTCGGTGTTCTGGGGAACGCTGGCCTATACCCTGATTGGGGGCACGCTGGGTGGCACGATCATGACGCTCGTCTTCCTTCCGGCGATGTATTCCATCTGGTTCAAAATTCGCGCGGAGCAGGGCGGAAAGATCGAAGAGGCTCAGCACGCATAATGCGGGCGGCGGGAGATGGCGTTATTTGGTTTCCCGCCCCGCCCTCGTTACAGCAAAGCCATGGCGCAACGCTTTCGCGCCGGGCGTCTTGAATCAAAGACTCATCCGAAAAAGCAAGAACCGTTTGGTCGCCTGTTGCCGTACCCAACATGAGGTATGGATTATTCCTCTGCCGGGAAGTAGGGTGAAGCGCGTCGCTGCGCTGTTATGTACCTTTCCCCGGCATCCTGCCACTGGTCAGCGCGAGCTACAAGGGAGCCATGCTCTACGCCACCTATATCCCAGGTGCAAGCGGCACGGGTAACGTCCTTTTCATATTCGGCCGCTGGCGCTTCTAACGCCTCGGTCCCGCGCCCCGCCACGGACGGGCAGATTTGCCGGGCTTGAATTTGCAGGTAGCGGACTGATGTCGTTTCGATAGGGCCCCTTTTGGGGGCCGCCGTGAGTAATTCACTGGCTCTTGCGGGCCGAGGCGGGACGATGATAAAGCGCATGCTTGGATGTCTGGTTGGTGGGCTGCTCTACGCCGGATCGAGTTTTGGCGCGGACCAGGTTGATACGCCTGTGTCCGACGGTCGGCGATCAAGCGAATGGGAATTTTCAGTCACGCCCTATGTCTGGGCACCGGCGCTGTCTGGAAAGGTGTCGCACCGACGGTTGCCAGTCATCGATGTAGACACGAGCTTTGATCAGATTCTCGAAAACCTGGATTTCGCGGCCATGCTTAGCGGCGAAGCACGTAAGGGCCGGTACAGCCTTTTCGGCGATCTGATTTATGCAAAGGTCGGCGCTCAGGGCGACACGCCCCGTGAAGTTGTGGCAACCACTGCGGACGTCCACAGCAAGACCTTCACCGGTCTACTGGGCGCAGGGTATTCGGTCCTTGATCAGTCACCTCACAGCCTTGACGTCGTGGCGGGTTTACGCGTTTGGTCCGTAGACACCGACATCACGCTGAAGGGCGCACGCCTGAATGGCAGGAAAAGCAGCGATGGCGCCACGTGGGTGGATGCCGTCGTAGGGGTGCGGGGCAACTACGTTTTCACTACAAAACTGTACGCGACAGGCTGGGGCCTGATAGGCGCTGGCGGCGCGAATGCGGATTGGGATGTTGGAATCGGCATGGGATACAACTTCAGCAAGAGCGTCTCAGCGACTGCCGGCTACCGCGCTGTGGGCGTGGATTACAGCGCCGGCGGCTTTAAGTTCGACGCAGTGCTGCACGGCCCAATGGCCGGCTTGACCATTCGTTTTTAAAGGCTGCTTGTCAGACTCGCTTCGACGCACCCTGTCGTCAGTCAGTGGCGAGCCGATTCACCGCTGGACTTAACAGATGGAATAGAGCCTCATGGACATCAAACTACCAAAAGCAGTTTGTCGCGCGATGCTGGTGATTGCGTCCTTCACATCGTCCTATGCCTGCGCGGAAATCAGTCTCTCCGAAACGCGGGCCATCGCCGAGGAAGGGTACATCTACGGTCTTCCTATTGTGATGAACTACGCAATCATGTACGAGTACGCGGTCGACAAGAACTCGAGCCAGTACAAGGCACCGTTCAACCAGATCCGCAGCCTGCACCATGTCGCGAGCTACAAGGACACGGCCATCATCTCGCCGAACAGCGACACGCCGTATTCCATGATGTTCATGGACTTACGCAGCGAGCCGATCGTTTTATCGGTACCGGCAGTGACAAAGCCTCGGTACTACTCGGTTCAGCTTATTGACGGCAGTACCTACAATTTCGGCTACATCGGAAGTCGCTCCACCGGGGACGAGGCTGGCGATTACATGATCGTGGGCCCCGATTGGAAAGGCGTAATGCCACCAGGCATAAGAAAGGTCTTTCGATCCGAAACGCAGCTTCCCTTCGCGATCTTTCGGACTCAACTGTTCAACCCGGCCGACATGCCCAACGTCGTAGCGATTCAATCGGGCTACAAAGCACAGCCGCTTTCTGCATATCTCAAACAGCCGGCGCCTCCTGCCGCGCCTGCCATCGACTTTCCAAGAATCAATAACGATCTGGCAAAGACCGACTTTTTCACATACCTGGGTTTCGCCTTGCAATTCGGCCCGGCCGCGCCGGAAGAAGTGGCAATTCGTGCGAAGCTTGCCCGTCTGGGCATTGGCGCCGACAAGAAGTTCAGCTTCGAACAGCTGTCCGCCGAGCAAAAGAGCGCCGTCGTCAAAGGCATGCAAGACGGGCATGCCAAGGTCGAAAATGCTATCAAGAATCTGGGCACGAAGGTCAATGGCTGGAACATCGTGGGGGCCGGCGGCGACAGCGCCTTCTACCACGGCGACTGGCTGAAGCGGGCCGCGGTGGCGCAGGCGGGCATATACGCCAACGACGCTGCGGAAGCCACTTACCCCCTGACCACGACCTTGCCCGATGGCGAGCCGCTGGATGCTGGTAAACACAACTACACCATTACCTTTCGCGAGGGGCAGCTGCCGCCGGTCAATGCTTTCTGGTCGGTGACGATGTACGACGGCAAGACGCAGTTGCTGATCGAGAACGCCATCGATCGGTACCTCATTAATTCGCCGATGCTCTCGACCATGACGAAAAACGCGGATGGCTCGCTGACGCTGTACCTTCAGAAAACGTCACCCGGCGCGGACAAAGAGAACAACTGGCTGCCTGCACCAAACGATCTCATGTACCTGGTCATGCGCCTGTACTGGCCGAAGACCGAGGCGCCTTCCATCCTGCCTCCCGGGAATGGCACGTGGAGTCCTCCCCAGATCGTCAAGGTGATGTAGCGCATTGCACTGAGCGACTCCCGACTACAGGAACCCTATCCATCTGCCCGCTACCAGGCAGCCCGTCCATAGCAGCAGCGAGACGGCAGCCTGGCAGCGCAGCGCGGTGGACGCGGGGCCGCCTTGTAGTACCTGTCCCCATGCCCCGCTCCGGCGCACCAGCCAGGCGTTGATAAGCCCCGCGCCCAACAGGCCCATCTTCACCACGAATGCCGGATTTTCCAGATATTCCTGCGCCCGCACGGTGAACAGCGTTGCGCCGGTCAGTATGGCCAGCGCAAGGCCAACCGCGGCGGTGCGCGCCAGCACAGGCGCCAGAAGCGCCAAGGATGTGGGCTTGAGCACGCCGAGCAGCCGCAGGTCCAGCGGAACGATCGAACCGATCAACAGGCCGATGGCGCCGATATGGGCGGCGTTGACCAGAAGATAAAGCGTTCCGGATCGTCGCAGCCACAGCGCCGGGGGCAGGGCCGTCAGCGCGTCCAGCGCCAGCCGCAGCGGTTCAGGCATGGGTGAAAGCCGTGGCTCAGGGTTTCTTGATGCGGCTGGGATAGATGTCGTAGGTCTTGCCGCCCACCGTGACCTGGACGGCCTTCATGCGCTTGTTGCCGGCGTCCTGGTCGCGGTTGCCAATGGCGGTGATGGCGTCGCCCGGCTTGGCGGAACCCTCGGCGAATCCCGCTTCCTTCGTCTGGGTGGGATTGCCCAGCTCGACCACCCAGACGCCATCATCGGCTCGCACCTTTAACGTGGGATGGGGCGGCGCGACCTGCACCTGCTCGACCGTGCCTTGCAAGGTCATCTGTTCGGATTCCGCCCATGACCAACCGTGATGCGCCATGGCCGTGGGGGCCACTGCGCACAGCGCGGACAGCGCCAGCCCTGCAAATAACGCGCGCTTCGATAGCTTCATGTCGATGCTCCTGGGTTGCGGTGGGGCCGTCGCCACGGCCCGCGCTGCGGCGTGGCGGCCAGTGAGCAAAGCATACCTCTAGAACCGATAAGCCAGCTTCAGCGAGCCCGAATGGCTGTTGCCCCGCGACGCGAACTCGCCGTCGTATTGCAGCCTGAAGTCCAGCGCATTGGCGTGCGTGACCTGGAAGCCCGCGCCGATGCGTCCGACCACATTGTCGGTGGGCATCGTGGTGGTGAAGCTTCCCGCGCTGTCGGGGGCGCCCGCGAGTTTGGACTTGGTTTTCCAGCCGTCTTCCGACAGCAGCGACACGCCTGCGTAGGCAAACGGCCGCAACACGGCGCCCTGCGGTAGCTCGCTCGACGACCTGAAGATCGCCATCGATTCCCTGGAAAGCACCGATGCCGACCTGTTGGCCTTGTTGGGGGCCTTGCGCTTTCGATTGGGGCCGAGGTTGACCGGGGCCGGGATCGCGCTGCGTTGGCGGATGAGCGATCTGCCGCCATTGCAGTGGCTCGACGCGCAAAGCGCGCTACACGTGCTGCGTATCCTGCAAGAGGTGCTGACCAATATCGTCAAGCACAGCGACGCGACGGAGATCACCGTGACCACCGCCGAAGCGACGGCGGCCGTGGGCGGCTCGGAAGAGATCGGCGTGTGGGTGTGCGTGCAGGACAACGGCCGACCGTTCATGCCACCGCCGCCCGAGGTGGCATTGCCGGGGCGGCGGGGCGTGGCGAATATACGCAATCGCGTGACGGTACTTGGGGCGCGGTGCGCCTGGCAGCCACTGCCGGGCGGCACGCTGTTCAAGCTGTGGCTGCCCTTGTCCCAGCACTACGGTCAGCAGCAGAAAAAAAGCGGCCAGAGTCTCGTGGCGAACTAGGAGCCAGGAACCAGGCCCCCCAATCAATTCGCCGTGATGTTCGCGGCCTTGACGACCTTGCCCCAGCGGTCCAGTTCCGACTGGGTATACGCGCCCAGTTCCTTCGGCCCCATGAAAATGGCTTCGGCGCCTTGTTCGGCGGCCTTCTGGCGGAAGGCGTCGGTCTTCATGATCTTCTGGATTTCACCGGCGATCTTGTCGACGACCGGCGCGGGCGTGTCCTTGGGCGCGTACATGGCGAACCACGATGACACGATCAGGTCGGGGTAGCCGGCTTCGGCGGCGGTGGGCACGTTGGGCAGGGACGGCAGGCGGGTGTTGCCGGTGACGGCCAGTGCGCGCAGCTTGCCGGCGGCGATCTGGCCCAGCAGCGGCGGGGGCGTGGTGATGGTCATGTCCACGGCGCCGCCCAGCAGGTCGTTCAGCGCGGGGCCGGTGCCCTTGTACGGGATGTGCGTGATCTGCGTGCCGGCCATCTGGTTCAAGAGTTCGGTGGCCACTTGTTGCAGCGAGCCGTTGCCGGATGACGCGTAGTTCAGCTTGCCCGGGTTGGCCTTGGCGTAGGCCACCAGTTCCTTGAGCGAGTTGATGGGCAGGTCCGGGCGCACCACCACGACTTGCGGCGCCGACAGCACGTTGGCGACGGGGGCGAAGTCCTTGATGGGGTCCCAGCCGGCGGCAGGCGTCACGTGGGGCGT
Organism: Achromobacter sp. RT286_PF; assembly: GCF_059760425.1. Lineage (NCBI taxonomy): Bacteria > Pseudomonadati > Pseudomonadota > Betaproteobacteria > Burkholderiales > Alcaligenaceae > Achromobacter > Achromobacter sp. RT286_PF. Next base: position 259,737 of record NZ_JCBAMR010000002.1, on the reverse strand, counting down.
GATGACCTGAAAGCCCGAGTATTGCAGCAGCAGCGTATAGCCGTCGGGCTTGGCGCGGGCGACTGCCTGCGCGGCGATGCCGCCGGAGGCGCCCGGCTTGTTCTCGACGACGACGCTTTGGCCCAGCGCCGTGCCCAGGGGCTGGGCGATCAGGCGGGCGGCAATGTCGGTGGTGCCGCCGGGCGCGGCCGATACGATCAGCGTGATGGGGCGATTGGGAAAGTCCGCTTGCGCGCTGGCTGCGCTGGCGCCGAGGGCTAGCGCGGCGGCGATACCGGCGCGCAGGAGGGTGGGCAGGCTGGGCAATGTCATGGGATGTCTCCTTGCTTTTTTATAGGTGTGGTCAAAACAAACGGATGAAACGGTTGCGGGTTTTGGGCCGCGCTGCGTCGTACTTCACTGCATCACTGCTACTGCGGAAATCTCTCGGCCAGCCAGGCGGGCGCGGCATGCGTTGCCAAACGTGGCCCTGCTTGCAGCAGGGCGTTGCTAAGGTCGCGCTGCACCAGCGCCGGCAAGCCGCGCACGATGGCCAGCAAAGGCTCCAGCGACACGCCGGTGTCCACACCCATGCAGGCGAACATGTGCACCAGTTCTTCGGTGTTGACGTTGCCGCTTGCGCCGGGCGCGTACGGGCATCCGCCCAGGCCGCCGGCCGCCGCGTCAAAGCGGGTGATGCCGGTTTGCCAGGCGGCCATCGCGTTGGCCAGCGCCATGCCGCGCGTATTGTGCAGGTGCACGGTCAGCGCCACGCTTGGCAGGCGCGCGGACGCCTGTTCGCACAACGCGGCCACTTGCGTCGGATACGCCATGCCGGTGGTGTCGCACAGCGTGATGCCGGTGGCGCCCGCGTCCGCCAGCCGTGCGGCTAGGTCCAGCACCTGGTCCACGGCCACGTCACCGTCAAACGGGCAACCGAAGGCGGTGGACAGCGACACGTTGCACGGCGTGCCGCTGCGGGCGGCGGCGGCCAGCACCTGCGACAGTTCCGCAAGCGACTGATCGCGCGTCATGCGCAGGTTGGCGCGGTTGTGCGTCTCGCTGCACGACATGACCAGGTTCATCTCATCGGTGCCCGCTTCCAACGCGCGTTCCAGCCCGCGGATGTTGGGCACCAGCGCGGTATAGATCACGCCGGGGCGGCGGCGGATGCGGCGCATCACCTCCGTGGCGTCGGCCAGCGCGGGGATGGCCTTGGGCGAGGTAAAGCTGGTGACTTCGATGCGCGCAAAGCCGCAGTCGGACAGGGCGTCCACAAAGGCGACCTTGTCATCGGTGGCGACCAAGTTCTTTTCAATTTGCAGGCCGTCGCGCGGGCCGACTTCGTTGATCTCGATCTTGGCGGGGCCGGCGGTCATGCAATCACTCCCTTGGCGCGCAGCGCGTCGCGTTGTTCGTTCGACAAGCCCGCCTGCGCCAGCACGGCATCGGTGTGCTCGCCCAGCGTGGGCGCGCGTTCGCGCACCGCGCCGGGATTGGTGGACAGATACGGAAAGACGGCCGGCATTTCCACTTGCACGCCGGCGGCCGATTGCACGGTGGTGATGGCATTGCGGGCGCGGTAGTGCGGGTCGGCGGCAATGTCCGCCACGGAATAGATGCGACCGGCCGGCACGTCGGCTTCGCGCATGGCGGCCAACACGTCGTCGATCAGCCGGGCCTGCGTCCATGCGCCGATGGCGGCGTCGATCTCGGTAACCCGGCGGGCGCGGCCGTCGTTGTGCGCCAAGGCCGGGTCCTGGCCAAGGTCGTTGCGGCCGATGCGCGCCATCAGCCGGGTGTAGATGGCGTCGCCATTGCCGGCGATCAGCACGTAGCCGTCCTGGCAGGGATAGGCGTTGGACGGTGCAATGCCCGGCAGTGCGGCCCCGGCGGGCTCTCGTACGGCGCCGAACACGGAATATTCGGGCAGCAGGCTTTCGCTAAGGTTGAACAGGCTTTCGTACAGCGCCGCATCGATCACTTGGCCGACGCCGCCACGCGCATCGCGCTGGTACAGCGCCATCATCACGCCCAGCGCGCCATGCAGGCCCGCGATGGTGTCGCCCAGCGACAGGCCCGCGCGCACCGGCGCGCGACCCGGCTCGCCGTTCAGGTAGCGCAACCCCGCCATGGCTTCGCCGATGGCGGCAAAGCCCGGTTCGCGCGCCTTGGGGCCGGTCTGGCCGTAACCCGAGATGCGCAGCATGATCAGGCGCGGATTCAGCGCATGCAGGGCTTCCCAGGACAAGCCCCATTTTTCCAGGGTGCCGGGGCGAAAGTTCTCAATCAGTACGTCGGCCTGTTGCGCCAACAGACGCACGATGTCCTGGCCTTCCTGCTGGCGCAGGTCCACACATACCGACTGCTTGTTGCGCGACTGCGCTTCCCACCACACCGACGTGCCTTCGTGCAGCAAGCGCCATTTGCGCAGCGGGTCGCCCTGCCCAGGGGGTTCGATTTTGATGACCTGCGCGCCAAAATCCGCCAGGGTCTTGGCGGCGAACGGCCCTGCTATCAGTTGGCCCAGCTCCAGCACGCGGATGCCAGCAAGAATCTGCCCAGCCATTTCGCCTCCTTGGCAACGCTTGATATTGATGATCGACAGGCGGCAGTGTGCCCGCGAAGCGGCGGGAAGCGGAATGGACAATCGGGGAAAGGGGTATTCCTGGAACGAGAAACCCCGGGCAAACCCGCAGCGGCAGCCGCCTTCTTTGTCGCCGCCTTCTTGATCGTCGCCTTAGTGATCGCCGCCTTAGTGGTCGCCGCGCAGATGCGCCAGCAACAGGCGGGCGCCCACGGTCAGCGTGTCGGCATCGCGCACGCCCAGCAGCAGCCAGCGGCGCGCCCATTCGTCGGTCAGCGGGATCAGCTTGAGCGGCATCGAGCGCGCATGCGGCTCGGCCGCGATGCGCGGCAGGATGCCCACGCCGCCCGTGGCCGTGACCATGCGGCAGATCGCGTCAAAGCTGCGCACCTGGATGCGCAGCCGCATTGCCCGGCCCAGGCGACCGCTTTCTTCGGACAAGCGGGTGGCCAGCGACGTGGCGGGCGGCAGGCCCACGTAGTCGTAGGCCAAGGTCTCGGCAAACGCCACCTGCACCTCGGCGGCCAGCGGATGGCGCTGCGGCACGATCAGCACCAGTTCATCCAGCCGATACGGAAAGGTCGACAGCCCCTCGGCCGCCGTCCGGTCGGCGAATACGCCGATATCGGCGCGGTTCTCCAGCACGGCGGTGACGATGTCGCTGCTGTTCTGCTCTTCCAGGTCGATGCGCACGGCCGGGTGTCCGTCCATGAAGGCGGCCAGGTCTTCGGGCAGAAACTGCGTCAGCGACGAGGTATTGGCGGCAATGCGAACCTGCCCGCGCACGCCTTGGGCAAAGTCCGACAGCGCGCCCGTCATCTGCTCGACTTCCTGCAACACACGAAGCGCGTGGACCAGGCAGGCCTGGCCCGCGTCGGTCAGCTCTACCCCGGCGGCGTTGCGGTACAGCAGCGCGGTGCCCAGGGCGGCCTCAAGGTCGGAAATGCGTTTGCTGGCCGCCCCAACCGCCAGATGCGACTGGCGCGCGCCGGCCGAGATGCTGCCCTGGCGCGCAACGGCAACAAACAAGGCAAGGGTGACGAGGTCGATGCGGGCAAGGTTCATGGAAAAATCGGGCACGGATAGGCCAGGGCGGGTGGCGGGCGCAAGGCGACTGCCGGGGTGCCAGGGCAATAATTATGTCCGAATTTTTTCTTCCCGCCCGTTGCGGCTCAACCGCGCGTTGCGCCGCCGAGGACGGTCCTCGGCCCTTGGCCCTTGGCCTGGGCCTTGGGCCATCAAGGCTGGAAGAACGCCGTGGGCGTCATCAGCCGGTTTTCCTGGCGGATCAGATAGCCGGCCTCGGCGCTCTTGGTCAGGTAGCCGGCCCAGGCGGGGTCTTTTTGCAGCGCCAGGCGCTTGGCTTCGCGGTCGGCGGCGCTGTCATAGACCCAGATGTGCATGTAGCTGTTGACGTCGCCCGTCTCGGTCTGCATGTAGGCCAGCGGCTTGCCCAAGTGGCGGCTTTGCACCGCATAGCCGTGCTCTGCATAAAGCGCCAGGTGCTTCTTGATGGTGCCGGCGCGGCAGGTGTAGGTCCGTACGTCGTAAAGCATGGTGTTTCCTTTGAGGGGTTGCGATGGGGATTGCAATGGGGATTGCGAAGGGGGCAATGCGGGTTGCAACGCGCGTTGCAACGCGCATTGCAGGACCTGATCGATCGTCAGTCCGCCGTGGCGCCGGACTGTTTCACCAGCACGCTCCAGCGATCGACTTCCTGGTTCACGTACTGCTGGAACGCGGCATGGCCGTCGCCGACCGGATCGGCGCCCAGCCCTTTCAGCTTGTCCTGCACGGCGGGGTCGGCCACGCCCTGGGTGATGGCCTGCGACAACTTTTCCACCACGGGCGCGGGCGTGGCCGCGGGCACGAACAGGCCGAACCAGGACCGGGCGTTCATGGCGGGGTAGGACGTTTCGGAAAACGCCGGCACGTCCGGCAACGCCGTATGGCGCTGCTTGCCGGTGACGGCGATGGGCCGCAAGCGGCCGGCCTGCACCTGCGACAGCACTTCGGGCAAATTCGCGAACATGATCTGGACCTGGCCGCCCATCAGGTCATTCAGCGCCTGCGAGCCGCCCTTGTAGGGCACATGCGTCATCTGCGCGCCGGCCAGTGAATTGAACTGGGCGCCCGCCAGGTGCGACGCCGTGCCCGTGCCGCCCGAGGCGTAGTTCACGCGGTTGCCGCTTGCCTTGGCGTAGGCGGCCAGTTCTTCCGGCGTCTTGGCCGGCACCGACGGGTTCACCACCAGCAGCAAGGGCACCGATGCCAGGTTCGACAGGCCCGCGAAGTCGCCCGTCAGGCTGTAGTCCAGCTTGTGATACAGCGTGGAATTGATGGCATGGCTGGACGTGGCCATCAGCAGCGTATAGCCGTCCGGCTCGGCGCGCGCCGCCATGACGGCGCCAATGTTGCCGTTGGCGCCCGCTTTGTTTTCCACCACCACCGGCTGGCCCAGGCGGGTGGACATGGACTGCGCCACCGTGCGCGCAATCACATCGGTGGCGCCGCCGGCGGCGAAGGGCACGATGATGCGCAAGGGCCGCTCGGGGTAGGCGGAGGCGGTGTCGGAGGATGCCGCGAACGATGCAGCGCCAAGGGTCGAGGCGGCCAGCAAGGCGGCCACGGCCAGCCGCCGCAGGGCGGGCAGGGGGGTATTCATAGTCTCTCTCCAGGTGTGGATATTTTTTATGGGGTCGCCGCGCGCCGTTCTTGCGACTGCTGCGCGGCAATCCGATCCTGAACGTCAGGAAGCGGCAAGCTGCGCTTGTTTGCGCAGGCTCGTCAGGGTGGCCCGGGGCGTGATCACCTCGGGGTCCAGACAAAGTTCGATCAGATAGGGCGACCCGCTGTCCAGCGCCCGCGTCAAGGCGGGCGCGAAGCCTTCGTGGCTGTCCACGCGTTCGGCTGGCACGCCGAACGATTCCGCGTAGGTCACGAAGTCGGGGTTGCAAAGGTCCGTGCCGATGGTCCGGCCCGGGTAGTTCTTTTCCTGATGCATGCGGATCGTGCCGTACATGCCGTTGTTGAACACGATGAAGACGATGGCCAGACGGTGCTGCTTGACGGTCGCAAGCTCCTGCGAGGTCATCAGAAAGCAGCCGTCGCCCGCCAGGCAGACAACCTGCCGTTCCGGGTGGCGCAGCTTGGCCGCAATGGCGGCGGGCACGCCGTAGCCCATGGCGCCGCTGGTGGGCGCAAGCTGGGTGCGCGGGTGGCTGAAGCGGTAATAGCGATGCGCCCAGGCGCTGTAGTTGCCCGCGCCGTTGGTCAGGATGGCGCGCGCGTCCAGCCCTTCGCGCAGGGCAACGATGACACGCGCCGGGTCCATGGGCAGATCGCTGGCGGGCGGTTCCGTATAGCGCTGGTAGTTCTGGCGCAGCCCCTCCAGCCAGCCGCGCCACGGGGCGGCGTCCACCGGCTCCAGTGCGGCGGCTGCGTGGGCGAAGGCGTCCAGGCCCGACGGTATCTTCAGGGTGGGCTGATACACCCGCCCCAGCTCCTCGGGGCTGGCCAGCACATGGATCAGCGTCTGCCTGGGCACGGGAGCTTGCAGCAGCGTATAGCCGCCCGTCACCATTTCACCCAGGCGCGCGCCCACCGCCAGGATCACGTCGGCGTTGCGCACGGCGTCAGCCAGTTCCGGGTTGACGCCTATGCCCACCTCGCCCACGTATTGCGGGTGGTGGTTGTCGTACAGATCCTGCCGGCGAAAAGAGCAGGCCACCGGCAGGCCATTGCGGCCGGCGTAGCGGGCCAGGGCGTCCAGGCCGGCGTCGGTCCACCCGGACCCGCCCACTATCATCAGTGGCCGCTGCGCGCGGGCCAGCAGGGCGCGCATGTCGGCCAGCGCGTCGGGCGCCGGATGCGCCTGCGGAAACTGGATCGTGCCGCAGTCCTGCGGCGCGGCCAGCTCGGTCAGCATGTCCTCGGGCAGCGCCAACACCACGGGGCCGGGCCGGCCAGACATCGCGACCGAGAACGCGCGGTTCAGGTATTCGGTGACGCGCGCGGCGCTGTCGATCTGCGCCACCCATTTGGTGAACTGGCCGAACATGCGCCGGTAATCGATTTCCTGGAACGCCTCGCGCTCGACCATGTCGTTGCCCACCTGGCCCACCAGCACGATAAGCGGCGTGGAATCCTGAAACGCCGTCTGCACGCCGATGCTGGCGTTGGTCGCGCCGGGACCGCGCGTGACCATGCAGATGCCCGGTCGGCCGGTCAGCTTGCCGTGCGCCTCGGCCATGAACGAGGCCGCGCCTTCGTGGCGGCAGGACACCAGGCGTATCCGCTCGCGTTCCGTGTACAACGCGTCCAGCACGTCCAGATAGCTTTCGCCGGGCACGCCGAATACCGTGTCCACTCCGTGTTGCAGCAGCGCGCGCACCACATGCTGGCCGCCCGTCATCAATGTTGGGGTGTCGTTCATCGCAGTTTCAATCAGGCCGCAAGGCGGCGGGTTGGGTCTGGATGAACTGTACGCAGCCCGGCGGCGGGCGCGTTAGGACAGATCAGAGCTTGTATTGCACTTTTTCGCGCGTCTGCCCGCGCCGCCGTCAGCCGATCGGGCGGTCGTACTTCTTGCGGAAATCGCCCGCGGTGCTGCCGGTGTGTTTCTTGAAGAAGCGGGCGAAGTACGAGGGGTCTTCGAAGTTCAGCTGAAACGCGATTTCGGCGATGCCAAGGCCCGTATTGCTAAGCAGGCGCTTGGCCTCAAGCGCAACGCGCTCTTGCACCAGCTGGCTGGCGGTGCGCCCCACGCTGCGCTTGACGGCATCATTAAGCTGGCGTTCGCTAACGCACAGCGCGTCGGCGTACTGGCGGATGGCGTCGAAGTCCAGATAGTGTTCCTCGACCAGCATGGTGAACCGCTTGGCCAGCGAATAGCTGGGGCCGGCGGTGGTCTCGCGCTCGTCGGCCGGGTACAGGCGGCGCAGCTGCGTCAGCAGGATCAGCAGGTACGAACGCACCACGTCAAAGCGCCCGGTCTGGCGGTCGCGCGTTTCGCGTTCGATTTCATTGAGCAGCGGCAGCATGCCGTCGTGCTGTTCGCGCGACAGATAGATGGCCGGCGAGCCGCCGGCCAGGTGAAAAAAGGGAAACTTGGCGATGTCGTCCGCGCGCGGGAACATGTGGGCGAAGAAGTCCGTGCTGATATTCAACACGTAGCCGCGCGGCTTGACGGACGAGGTCCAGGCATGGATCTGGCCGGGCGACAGGAAAAATACCGAGTGGTCGCGCACCTCGTGCTGCTCGAAGTCCAGCATGTGGGTGCCGCTGGCCTGGCTCATCCAAAGCAAGTGGTAGTAGTTGTGCCGATGCAGGAAGCCGCGCGGGATATCGTCGCGGTCCTGCAAGCGCACAAGATCGAAATAGAACGAACCCTCGCCCGAGAAATCGGAGGTTTCAAAGGTGGGGAAGGGTTGCGCGTTGGGCGTGTGCGGGCCTGCGGACAAGCGGGAAGTCTCCTTGGCGGCGCGCGAGGCGGCTCGATTTTTTTGCCATGATATCGCCAAACGTGCCCAGCCGCGGTTGCCGTAAACCCGGTATTGCCCGCCCTGGCGTTTCGGTGGCGGGCCGGCGCCGCCCGAGGCTGCCCGGGGTCGCCTTACGACCCTTCGGGCAGTTTCGCGATCACCTTGATCTCGAAGTCAAAGCCGCTTAACCACGTTACGCCCACGGCCGTCGCGGTGGGATACGGCGCCTGGCCCCAGTAGTGCGGCACCACGTCGGTCCAGATCCGTTCGAAGTGCGATTGCGGGTCGACCATGAAGACGGTCACATCCACCACATCGTCGAACGTGCAGCCCGCCGCTTTGAGAATGGCGTTCAGGTTGTCAAACGCCAGCCGCACCTGCGCATCCAGCTCGGGCTCTGGCGTGCCGTCCGCGCGGCTGCCCACCTGCCCGGATACGAAGAGAAAGCCATCGGACCGGATGGCGGGCGAATACCGGTGGCGCGCGTACAGCGCGTGGCGGTCAGGCGGAAAAACGGGGTCTCGCGTCGTCATAGAAAGCTCCTTCAATCGGGCCGGCACGGCCCGTCGTTAGCGATGAGTTCACTGTAACGACGCGCCCACGGCCGATAAACGCGCAAGCTTGTCCATCACTGTTTGTAGAATCCAAACATTCTTCAACCGGCGGGGGCCGACGATGGACCGTTTCGATGCAATGCAGGCGTTTGCCCGCGTGGTGGAGGCCGGCAGCTTCACCAAGGCGGCCGAAACGCTGCACATCAGCAAGACCACCGTGACGCAACTGGTGCAGCAGCTTGAGGCGCGCCTGCGTGTGCGGCTGTTCAACCGCACCACGCGACGGGTGAACGTGACCGCCGACGGCGCGGCCTATTACGAGCGCGTCATCAAGCTGCTGGCTGACATGGATGATGCCGAGACCAGCCTGTCGGTGGCCTCGGCCTTGCCCCGGGGGCGCTTGCGAGTCGACGTGCCCAGCCCGCTGGCCCGCATGGTGCTGATCCCCGCGCTGCCGTCGTTTCACGCGCAGTATCCCGACATTCAATTGGACATGGGCGTCAGCGACCGCATCGTCGACGTCATCGCCGACAACGTGGACTGCGTGGTTCGGGGCGGCGAGCTGACCGACCTGTCGCTGACGGCGCGCCGCGTGGGCGATCTGCAATTGGCGGTGTACGCCGCGCCCAGCTACCTGGAGCGCGCCGGCCACCCCACGCATCCGCACGACTTGGAAAACACGCATCACCGCGTGGTCGGCTACCTGTGGCAGCGGCTGGGCAAGGCGTTTCCCTACGCCATGCATCGCGGCGACGAGCATGTGCGGGTGCATGGACGCTATGTGTTGGCGGTGGATGACGGCAACGCGTACCTGGCGGCGGGGCTGGCCGGGATGGGGGTATTGTGGCTGCCCCAATACATGGCCGAGCCGCATGTGGCGACGGGCGAATTGACGCCGCTGTTTCCGGACTGGCGGCTGGACCCGATGCCGTTGACCATTGCATTTCCGCCCAACCGGCACGTCAGCACGAAGCTACGGGTGTTCATCGATTGGGTGGTGGCGCTGATGGGGCAGTACGCACCGGCGGCCGGCGTACCGGCGGCCGGCGCACCGGCGGCAACGAAGGCAACAGCGAAGTCGGCAACGAAGGCAAAAGCGCAGACAGCAGCGCAGGCAGCGACGCGATCAGAGACGCAGAATAGGGACGCAGAATAGGGACGCAGAATAGGGACGATCCGCCGACTTGATCGCCCCGACATCACAAGCCTGCATCCCCGCTTCAGGGCGCGAACAAGCTCAACCCTGCGCGCGCCGGGGCAGCCAGCGCCAGAACACCCCGGCCGCCACCAGCCCCAGCGTGCCCACGCCGAACGATGCGCCGCCCAGCGATACCAAGGCGGTCAGCACCGACAGTGCCACCGGCCCGCCGCTGGCGCCCAGGTCCGCCATGAAGCGCCAGATGCCCAGGAACTGCGTGCGCGCGCCGGGCGGCGCGGCGTCGGCGCCCAGCGTCATCACAATGCCGGACCCGATGCCGTTGCCAAAGCCCAGCAGCGCCGACACCAGGATGAAGCTGGCCACGCCGCCGGTCAGCGGGATTGCCATCAGGCTCAACCCCATCAGCAACGTGCAGGGCAGCGCCACCCACAGGCGGCCGCGCTGGTCCATCACCTTGCCCGCCGGATAGAACACCGACATATCCACCGCGGCCACCAAGCCGTACACCAGCGACGTGGTGGCGGCGTCCAGACCCAAATGATCGGCCCATAGCGGGATCACCACCTGGCGCGACGCGCGCAGCGCGCTGATCAGCATCACGCCCACGCCCAACGTGGCATACACGCCGCGATGGTCGCGCGCCACCTCGCCGATGCGGGCACGCGGGCCGCCCTTGTGCGCGCTGCCCGAGGGTTCGATATCGGGCGCCTTGATCGCGATCAGCCCCGCGCCCAGCATGGCGCAGATGGCAATCCAATAGGCGCCGTCCAGTCCCACGAAATGGATAAGCGCCGCGCCCGCGAAGGGGCCGATAAAGGTGCCGATCCGCGTGGTGCCGCCCAGCGTGGACAACGCCCGCGCGCGATAGGCCAGCGGCACGACTTCAATCATGTAGCTCTGGCGCGCCAGCTGAAACACCGACTGCGCGCAGCCCTGCATCAGCATGGCCACCGCCAGCACCCACAGGTGCGGGAGGCCGATCACCAGCGCCAGGCCAACCACGCTTAACAGTGCCGCGCCCGCCATGGCCCGCTTCTCGCCGAAGCGTTCGGTGATCAGGGCGGACGGAATGTTGGACAGCAGCGAACCCACCCCGATCAACGCGGCGATCAAGCCGGCAGTGGCTACCGACGCGCCGTGGTCGCGCGCGGTCAGTGCGATAACGGGAAGGATGGCGCCGTTGCTGATGCCGTAGAGCAGCGACGGGCCGAACGCCGGAACGGCGATGCGCTTCAGATTGAACGAATCAGAGTGCGACATGAAGGAACGGTGGGAACTTGGCCGTCTGCCGACCACCTTGCCGCTGGCGCGGGGCTGGCCCGGCGACCATGGATGCGGGATTCCGAGAGTGTAGCGGTAGCCCTGCGCGGCTGCCTGTCAGGCGGCTGACAGTGGGGCTGAAAAATGGGCGGAAAGCCGGACTGAAAACCGGGCTGAAAAGCCGGCCGACAATCGTGCTGACGACCGGCAGTCGCAGACGCGCCCCGGTCACGCCCAACGCGCTCCCATCAATCGGGCTTTGACGCCTCTGTCTCGTTACCGGACTCGGCAATCATGCGCAGGCATTTGACGAACAGGCCACGGTATTCCTCGGGCAGCCGAGCCAGCAATTGGTCTTCCACCACCACATCGCGCGGCATCACCCTGCACAGCAGCTCCAAGCCGGCCGGCGCGACATACAACTGGTAAGCACGGGCATCCGTGGGTGACGGCCGGCGTTCTATCAGCCCGCCGCCATGCATGCGCCTGACCATTTCAGCAACGGTGTTGCGGTCCATGGCCAAGCGCTCCGCCAAGGAATTCTGGCTAAGGCCGGGCTCTTGGTAAAGCAGCACCAAGGCGGCCTTTTGCCGGGGCGTTACCCCTTCGCCCGCAAACGTCGCCGCGAAGATTTCCTCGGCCTTGAAGTGCGCGCGCCGCAGCAGATGCGACGGCACCTCTTCAAGGCGGAAATTTCGCAGCAGGGATTCGACTTGCGCCTCGGCGGCCGATAGCGAAGCGCCCGCCGGCGCTGACGTGCGGGCGGACGTGGGTCGGGCTGTCTTGGAGGTAGGTGATCGGGCCATTGTGATGGAGTCTTCTACGGTCGTTGTCTCGATTAGGATGGGTCCCTGCGTAGTTACAATAACACGTACACGTACAAGATAAGCGCGTTTCAAACACCCATCTGATCCGTTTTAAGCGAAGAATATAGGGTAATTCCGCGTTTCTTGGTGTGTCGCTCCGCCCTACGATAGTACGCATACGTCTTATAAAGCCGCCCCGCCGGATGCCGCGACCGAGGTGGGCTTCAACTGTCAAGGTAAGGAGCTTCACCATGAGCGAAGGTCAAATTCTTTCCGGCTTCCTGGCGCCCCATCCGCCTCATCTGGTCTATGGCGAAAACCCGCCCCAGAACGAGCCGCGCTCTGAAGGCGGCTGGGAGCCGCTGCGCTGGGCGTATGAGCACGCACGCGAAAGCATCGAACGCCTGAAGCCCGACGTGCTGCTGGTCCATTCCCCGCACTGGATCACGCAGGTCGGGCACCACTTTCTTGGCGTGCCCAGACTGGCGGGACGATCCGTTGACCCGATCTTCCCCAACATCTTCCGCTACGACTTCGGCATGGACGTGGATGTCGAACTGGCCGAGGCCTGCTGTGCAGAGGCCGCCAACCTGGGGCTGGTCAGCAAGATGATGCGCAACCCGAAGTTCCGTCCGGACTACGGCACGATCACCACGCTGCACATGGTGCGGCCGCAATGGGACATTCCCGTGGTGGGGATATCCGCCAACAACACGCCGTATTTCCTGAACACCAAGGAAGGGCAGGGCGAGATGGACTTGCTGGGCCGGGCCACGCGCGAGGCCATCCGCAAAACCGGACGCCGCGCCGTCCTGCTGGCCAGCAACACCTTGTCCCACTGGCATTTTCATGAAGAGCCAGAGCTGCCCGAAGACATGACCAAAGAGCACCCCGAACGCTATGACGGCTACAAGTGGGACGTGCGCATGATCAACCTGATGCGGCAGGGCCGCATGCAAGAGACCTTCCAGCTGTTGCCGCAGTTTATCGATGAAGCGTTTGCCGAAGTGAAGTCCGGCGCCTTCACCTGGATGCATGCCGCAATGGGCTATCCCGAGCTGGCCGGCAAGTTGCATGGCTACGGCACCGTCATCGGCACCGGCAACGCGGTGATCGAATGGAACCTTCAGGACGCGGGCCTTTCACGCCTGGCGCCGGCTGCCCAGGCCGCCTGATCGCACCGTCTGCAAAAGAAAAAGGGGAATGACATGAGCATCGTATCCGCGTTTCTTGTACCGGGCAGTCCGCTGCCGCAGTTGCGCCCCGACGTGGCGCCGTGGGGCCGCCTTCGAGACGCCTTGGCGCAAGCAGGCAAATCGCTGGCCGAATCCAAACCCGATTGCGTGCTGGTCTATTCGACGCAATGGTTCGCCGTGCTGGACCAGCTATGGATCACCCGGGCACGCAGTACCGGCCTGCATGTCGATGAAAACTGGCACGAGTTCGGCGAGCAGGCGTTCGACATCTATTCGGATGCCGCCCTGGCGCACCGCTGCGTGCAGGCTTGCAATGACGCCGGCATCAAGACACGCGGCGTCGACTATGACCAGTTTCCGATCGACACGGGCACGATCACCGTGACCACGCTGATGAACTTCGGTACGCCCGCGCTTCCCGTCGTCATCGCCGCCAACAATCTTTATCACAGCCCCGAGCAGACCGAGCAGCTGGGCGCCATCGCCGCGTCCGCCTTGCAGGACAAGCGTGTGGCGGTGGTGGGAATCGGGGGCCTGTCCAACAGCATGTTCCGCGAAACCATCGACCTTCAGGAAGACCACATTCTTTCCGACGCCGATGACGCGTGGAACCGGCGCCTGCTTGCCCTGATGGAAAGCGGCGACGTCCAAGCCCTGCGCGCAAGCCTGCCCGACTATGCCAAAGAAGCGCATCCGGACATGGGCCTCAAGCAGTTCCATTGGTTGCTGGGCGCGATGGGCGGAAGTTTCAAGCAGGCAATCGTGCATGGGTATGCACCGCTATACGGCAGCGGCGGCGCTGTCGTGGAGTTCAAGCTCCAGTAGCGCGTTTCCGCAGGGCCGGCCAGGCCAGCCCTTATTTGCCAAGGAGCAGTCGTGTTCAAGCAGTACAGAAACTTCATTGATGGCCGGTTCCAAGACAGCCAGAAGCGGTTTGCCGGCATCAACCCGGCAACGGGCCTTCGCTTTGCCGACGTGCACGAGGCCACGCAAGCGATGGTCGACGAGGCCGTCGCAGCGGGCCACCGGGCGGTACGCAGCTGGGGCGCCACGTCGGTTGCCGACCGCGCCGACATGCTCTACCGCATCGCCGACGAGATCGATCGCCGCGCGGACGACTTCCTGGACGCCGAAGTCAGCGATACGGGCAAGCCGGTGTCGCTGGCATCCAAGCTTGATATCCCGCGTGGCGCGGCCAATTTCCGTATTTTTGCGGACATCCTGAAGACAGCCCCGCTGGAGACGTTTCGCACCGAACTGGCGGGCGGTGCCCACGCCATCAACTACGCCGTCAGAAAGCCGCTGGGGGTGGTAGGCATCATTTCGCCGTGGAACCTGCCCCTGCTTTTGTTCAGCTGGAAAGTCGCGCCGGCGCTTGCGTGCGGCAATGCGGTAGTGGCCAAGCCCTCCGAAGAAACACCGGGCACCGCGACGCTGCTTGCCGAAGTAATGCAGTCGGTGGGCTTGCCCGACGGCGTGTTCAACCTGGTGCACGGCTTTGGCCCGAACTCGGCGGGGGAATTCATCACCCGGCATCCGGACATCAGCGCCATCACTTTTACCGGCGAATCAAAAACCGGCACGGCCATCATGCACGCCGCCGCTGCCGGCGTGAAGCCGGTGTCGTTCGAGCTGGGTGGCAAGAACGCGGCCATCATCTTCGCCGACTGCGACTTTGAGAAAACCGTGGAAGGCATGGCGCGCGCGGCGTTCCTGAACAGTGGCCAGGTCTGCCTGTGCTCCGAGCGCATCTTCGTTGAGCGGCCCATCTACGACCGCTTCGTGGGCGCGCTTGCCGAACGCGCCCGGCGCATCAAGCTGGGCGATCCCACGGACGCGTCGACCGACATGGGACCGGTGATTTCGGCCGCCCATCGCGACAAGGTGCTGAGCTACTACGCGCTGGCGCGGCAAGAGGGCGCGCAATTCATCGTGGGCGGTGGCACGCCAAACTTTGGCAACGCGCTGGATGGCGGCTTCTGGGTCGAGCCCACCTTGATCGCCGGCCTGGCCGATGACGCCAGATGCGTGTCGGAAGAAATATTCGGCCCCATCGGCCACGTCACGCCGTTTGATTCGGAAGCGGAAGTCATCCGTCGCGCCAACGCGACGCCGTATGGTTTGGCGGCCACCATCTGGACCAGCAACGTCAACAAGGCACACCGCGTCGCGCAGTCCATGAACGTAGGCGTCGCCTGGGTCAACGCCTGGTTCCTGCGAGACTTGCGCACGCCCTTTGGCGGCAGCGGCCTGTCGGGCATCGGCCGCGAAGGCGGGCTGCATTCCCTGAACTTCTACTCCGAACTCACCAACGTTTGCATTCACGTGGATGCACCGGACGCCGTCAATGACTGAGAAACCCATGGCCCAAAGCAAGCTGTCCTCCGCCGTCGTCCAAGGGCGCGCGCAGCCACGCGGCAAGTTCCCGCACATCAAGCGTGCCGGAGACTTTCTCTTTGTATCGGGCACCAGTTCGCGCCGCCCCGACAACAGCTTTGCAGGCGCCGACGCCGACGCCATGGGCGTGCTGGACGCCGACATCCGCGCGCAGACGCGCGCTGTCATCGAGAACATCAAGGCGATTCTTGAAAGCGCGGGCGCCAGCCTGAAAGACTTGGTCGAAGTCTCTACGTACCTGGTCGATATGGGCGACTTCAAGGGCTACAACGAGGTCTACGCCGAGTACTTCGACTACGACGGCCCCGCCAGAACCACCGTCGCCGTGCACCAGCTGCCGCATCCGCTGCTGCGCATCGAAATCAAGGCCGTGGCGTACAAGCCGATTGGTTCCAACGCTTAGAGAAAGGTCGTATCGTGATCCCCGAACACCCCGAAGAGCCGGCCAAGATCGCTCACCAAGCGTCGGCAACAGACATCAGCTTTGCCAATCTTGCCCCACAACCCCCGCTGTATCCCGCCGAAGCCGAGGACTACGCACGCGCGGCGTTGGCGCTTTCGGCTGCGGCGGTACAGCGCTGCGAACGCATTGCCGACATTCAATACGGCGACACTGCCTCGCACAAACTTGACGTGTACCCAAGCCGAAAACAAGCGGGGCAAACCAGCCCGATCCTGGTCTTCGCCCATGGCGGCGCGTGGACGAATGGCTACAAGGAATGGGTGGCGTTGATGGCTCCTGCCTTGGTCGCCGCGGGCATTACGTTTGTCTCGATATCGTATCGACTCGCGCCAGGCTTCAAATGGCAGGCGCTATTGGACGACTGCCATGCCGCGCTGTCGTGGGTGGTCCGGAACATTCACGAATATGGCGCAGACCCCGCTCGCATCGCGGTGGGAGGCCATTCCGCCGGTGGTCATCTGATGACGCTTGCCGCATTAAGCGCGCAAGGCCTGCACCGCCACGGTATTCCCGCGTCGTCGATCATTGCGTGCTTGCCCCTGTGTGCGCCGCTGGATATCCGGTATCCCGAACGCACGCCGGGCAGCGGCGAAGAGCGCACGCATCAGAACCTGCTGGATGACGTATCGGAGGCCGAATCGGCAAGCCCCGTGTGTCGGGTGAATCAGGACACGCCGCCGATGTTGCTGGCGTACGCCCGGGAGGACCTGCCTCGCATCATCAAGGGCAATCAAACGATGGAAGCCGAGCTGCGTCGGCTGGGTCGGCCCGTGGAAACCATGGTGTTAGCGGGAGATCATTTTGCGCCGGCAATCGCGGCAGGGCAGGCGGATTCGCCCTGGATGAAGCGCCTGATTCAAATCATGCAGGGATGAGCCCTGTTTAGGAAGACCCGGAGAATCCGATGAAAATTTCCCAATGCTTGGCGCTGTTGGCCCTTACCTTGTCGACGGCCGTGCAGGCGCAGTCCTGGCCGAACAAGCCCATCAAGCTCATCATTCCCTATGCTGCGGGGTCCGGCCCCGACGTGGCGACGCGTCCCGTCGCCGAGCAGATCGGGCGAATACTGAAGCAGCCGGTGATCGTGGAAAACCTGGCCAGCGCGGGCGGCATCGTGGGCACCCGCACGGTGGCCAAGGCGGCACCGGACGGGTACACGTTCGGCTTTGGCAACAACATCACCTTGGCCGTCAATGCCAGCTTCTATCGCAGCCTGCCCTATGACCCGATCAAAGACTTCGCACCCGTCGGCTTGCTCTTCGACAACCCCTATATTCTTGTCGCCGGCAAGGACTTCAAGCCGAATTCAATTCAAGAGTTCATGGCCTATGTGAAGCAGAACCCCGGCAAGGTGAACTTCGCCTCGGGAACCGGGGTGGGCTCGGGCAGCCACCTGACCGGTGAAATGATGAAAGCGGTCGGCGCCCTGGATATCACGCACGTACCGTACAAAAGCGGGTCGATGGCGCTGTCCGACGTGGTCAGCGGCCGGGTCGACGTGATGTTCGATAACGTGAACGGCGTCCAGCAGTTCATCAACAACGGAACGTTGAAAGCGTTTGCCGTCACCAGCCCCAAGCGTCTGCCCACCATGCCCAACGTGCCGACGATGGCCGAATCCGGGTTTCCCAACTTTGAAGCGGTGGCCTGGGGCGGCGTCGTGGCGCCCAAGGGCACGCCGCAGGCCATCATCAATCGCATGAACGAGGCGATCGGCCAGGCGTTGAAGACGCCCGAAGTTGTGCAAGCCAACGCCGCGATGTCGCTGAACCCGATCAGCTCGACGCCGGAAGCATTTACGGCATTCATCGCGGCCGAGACCAAACGGTGGGCCGAGACGGTCAAGGTGTCGGGGGCCAGGGCAGAGTAGGGGTGCGAACGCGGGTGGCGAACGCGGGGAGCGAACACGCCGGGGGACTGCCTATCGCGTCGCCACAACAACGTGCGCCTGAATCTTGCCCGTGATGCCGCCCGGGCCAAAGCGGTCTTCAATCGCCGAAGCGGCAACGTCCGTTGCCTTCTCCAGAATGCCGGCGTCGCGCGCTTCCAGTTCGGCGCGCATTGGCGTGCCCTGGCAATAGGCGACGGCGACGCTGCGGGGTGACTCGCCCAGGCTTTGCATGGCAATCGTATCGAAGGTGATGGCCCCGGTGAACCCGCCCGCCGCCAGCGCGCTGCGGATCTGCGCCTGGTCGTAATAGCCGTGCGGCACTTTCACCATGAACCGGGGCGGGTCTGCCGGGAACAGCGCAGCCATTGCCTGCGTGACGCAGTCGGCGAATTCGTTGTCTTCTATGCGATCCCACACGTTGAACAGGAATGCGCCACCTGGCCGCAGCACCCGGTACGCTTCGGAGAAAGCCACCGCCTTATCCGGAAAGAACATGGCGCCGAACTGGCATACCACCGCATCGAAAGCGCCATCGGCAAAGGGCAGCTTCATGGCATCGGCCTGGCGCCACGTGACGGGGCGGCTCGTGCCCAGGCTCATGGCATGTTCCAGCATCGGCTGGCTAAGATCGGTCGATACGACGGAGGTGCCGGCGGGCAGTTGGGCCGCCAGATGGCGTGTGACCGCCCCGGTGCCCGCGGCGATTTCCAGCACGGATGACGGGGCCAGGGCGGCGACTCGCCGCGTTATGTCCCGCGCATATCCGTCGAAAATCATCGGCACCAGATACCGCTCGTATAGCTGGGGAATGGGTCCGGCAAAGGCGCGTTCGCCACTGGACGTGTTCATGATGATCGACTCCACAATAGGTCGATAAGGCCGCCCGAAGTTGTGGGCGGCGCGGTTGCCGCTGTGTGCGACGACGTCATGCCGCCCGCCTTGTAGTGATGGCTTTACGCGCATGCATGAACACCAACGATAGTACGCCTGAAAATCCCGTTTCCGATGCGGCCTGGGCCACTTTCATGGCGTTGCCACCCTCAAGAAGGGGGCGCCGAGGCACCGTTTTATTCGGTGTATGCTTGCCGGGCAAAAATGCCGGTAGCCATTGCCATCCGGTCCGTTATCTTCCGATCTCCTCTTGTCCCGACACCATGATCAAGGCCTTGTTAGTTGAAGACGATCCGAAGCTCTCGCGCCTGATTGCGCAGTTTCTGGAGCAACACGGTTTTAAGGTCGCCCAGGCCTATCGCGGTGACCAGGCGGTGGAAGCGTTTCGGCGCCATGACCCGGCCATCACCATCCTGGACCTGATGCTGCCGGGCCGCGACGGCTTGCAGGTTTGCCGCGACCTGCGCGCGTTTTCTTCCGCGCCCATCCTGATGCTGACCGCGCGTGAAGACGATCTGGACCAGATTCTGGGGCTGGAGTCCGGCGCCGACGATTACGTCATCAAACCCGTGGAGCCGCGCGTGCTGCTGGCGCGCATTCGCGCCTTGATGCGCCGCCACAACCAGACGGACGCGCAGCCGGATCAACTGGCGTTCGGTCCGCTGTCGATTGACCGCCAGACGCGTTCGGTGGCCCTTGCCGGGGTGGAAGTCGATCTGACCACCATGGAATTCGAGATGCTGTGGGCGTTGGCCAGCCAGGCCGGCCAGGTGTTGACGCGCGACGATCTGCTGAACGCGGTGCGCGGCATTGAATTCAATGGCCTGGACCGCAGTGTGGACGTGTGCGTCAGCAAACTGCGCCGCAAGCTGGACGATGACCCGCGCGACCCGGCACGTATCAAGACCGTCTGGGGCAAGGGCTACCTGTTTTCTCCGAAGGCGCACGAGCTCGGCGATGCTTAAGTTCGTTCTGCGCATCTTCGTGGTGCTGGCGATTGGTTTTGTGCTGTCGAACGAAGTGGTCGATCGGGTGGCCAATTACCTTTTCGAGCCCGAGACCGCGAACTACACACGCGAAGCAGTGCGCGGGCAGCTGCACAGCCTGAAGCTGGAATTGGCCAATGTGCCGCCCGAGGCGCGCCGCGATTATGTGCGCGATACCCTGGCCCCGCATTACGGTCTGGCCTTGCGGGTGATGGACCCCGCCGACTACAACTCGCCCGACTTCGCGCTGACTGACGACGAGCGGCGAACCATCGAAGCGGGCGGCTTCTTTCTGCGTGACAAGCAGATGAGCTTCGTGTCCGCGCTGCCCGGGCCGGGCGCGCAGTGGTTGATGGTCAAGATGCCGCCCGAGCCGCTTGTCGGCACCTGGGTGATCGTGGCTATCTACACCGCGCTGGGCTTGCTGCTGTGCGGCTTCATGCTGGTGTGGGCGCTGCCGATCTGGCGCGATCTGGAAGCGCTGAAAACCGCCGCGCACCGCATGGGGCAGGGCGATTTGCAGGCGCGCGCCCGCCTGTCGCGCTATTCCAGCATCCGTGGGCTGGGCGATACGTTCAACCAGATGTCGGATCGCATTGCCGCGCTGATCAGCAATCAGCGCGAACTGACCAACGCGGTGTCGCACGAACTGCGCACGCCCATTGCGCGGCTGTCGTTCGAGCTGGACATGATCGACCGCGAGGCGGACCCGGAGGCGCGCAAGCGCTTGGTCGAGGACATGAAAAGCGACGTGGCCGAGCTGGACAGCATGGCTTCGGAACTGCTGATGTATGCGCGCTTGCAGCACAAGAGTGCAGACGTACCGTTACAAGCGCAGGACGCGCGCGGCTGGCTGGATGCCGTGGTGCAGCATGCCGCGTTCGAGGCCGAGCTGCTGGGCGTGCATTGCGAGGTGACGCGGTGCGACTCGGATGACGTCCACCTGCACGCGCGCTACATGACGCGCGCCTTGCTCAACCTGCTGCAAAACGCGATCCGGCACGCGGGCGAACGGGTACAGGTCGGGCTGACCAGCCCGGCCCCGCAGCACTATGTGCTGACGGTGGACGACGACGGACCCGGCGTGCCGCCCGCCGACCGCGAACGAATCTTTGAACCGTTTATCCGGCTGGACGAAAGCCGGGCGCGCGACACGGGCGGCACGGGGCTGGGGCTGGCCATCGTCAGCCGCGTGGCGCACTGGCACAACGGCGCCGCGCAGGTGGCCGACAGCCCCCTGGGCGGCGCCCGCTTCGTGATCAGCTGGAACGCCGCCTGACCTGGCGCTGTCTGGCCGAGCGCGGCCCGGCCGAGCGCGGCCCGACCGAACGCGGCCCGACCGAACGCGGCCCGACCGAACGCGCCGCCGACGAGGTCGCGCGCGTCACGACAAAGATCTTCACAAACTCCATACAAACCGGGAAAGATCCCGCGACGCGGCATGGATAGCATCACGGCATTCCTCTTTCGCAGGGTATGCGTCCTCCATGTTTTCGCTAAGCCGCCTGGTCGCCATCGGATCGCTGTTGCTTGCCGGCGGCGGTTGCCAGACGCTGCCGCCCGCCGCGCCCGCCACGATCGCCAAAGGCGATTACGCGGCGGTCGTGAGCTACCTGACCCAGCGCATTCCCTACGACATGGCCCTGACCAAGGTGCCCGGCGTATCGATCGCCATCGTTGAGGACCAGCGCATAGTCTGGAGCACGGGCTTTGGGGTGGCGGATGCGTCGCGGCACCGCCGCGCCACCGGGGACACGCTGTATCGCGTGGGCGCCATCAGCAAAATCGTCACGGCGGCCGGTGTGCTGCATGCTGCCGACGATGGCCGGTTGTCGCTGGACGCGCCGGCTGCGGGCGCCTTGCCCGATTGGCACGTCGAGCCGCGCCGCAACGCCATGCAGTGGATGGGCGCCGCGCCTTACACGGCACGAAGCTTGCTGAATCTGCATCCCGGCACGCTGGAAGACACGATGGGCCGCGCCCGCGCCGACATGGCTTACGCCTTGTTGGGCGACATGGTGGCGCACGTGTCCGAAGAGCCGTTCGACGCCTATGTGCGCCGCACAATTCTTCAACCCTTGAACATGCCGCGCGCCGGGTTTCGACCGCACGAGCGCATGCTGGAGCAACGCGCGGTGGGCTACCGGCGCGGCCGGCCTTGGCCGGAAGCGCCACAGCCCAACGAGGCGGCGGACGGGTTATGGGTCAGCGCATCCGAGATGGCGCGGTTTAGCAGCATGTTGTTCGCGGGCGGCGCTTACGGAAGCCGGGCTGCGGGAAATCCCGGAGGCAGGGCCGAGGTCAATGTCGACGTCAGCGCCGCCGTCAGCGCCGATGTCAGCGCAGATGTCAGCGCCAAAGTCAGCGCCAAAGTCAGCGCCGATGTCCGGCGCGTGCTGACGGCGCAATCCGCACAAACCCTGTTGGGGCTGCAAACGGTGGCGGGCGACGGGCTGGACCTGGATTGCCGATTCGCCTTGTCGTGGCTGGCCGCGCCCTGTGACGACGGCGTGGTCACCGCCACGTCCCTGCGCGAACACAGCGGGGCGACGGAAGCGTTTCATTCGCGCTGGGTGCTGGCGCCGCAGGACAAGCTGGCGGTGCTGGTCATGGGCAATTCGGATTCCAGCGAGGCGCTGGTGGCGGCGGTGGCCACCCTGGCGATGCGCATGATGCGCCAGGCCCGGCAGGGCGCCGGTCAGGGATGAAAAACGTACGTGTGGGCAGGCGGGGCGTCTGATAAATTGTGTAGACGTTTTAAGTGCCCTCGTACCTTTCTTTACAAAGGTTAATGAGATCCGAGAACTTTTCCGCTCTCGTCTCGATACATTGCCGCCTGCGGCCAATCGGCCGCTTTGACAAGCATGGAGGACGCCGATGTCGGAAATCGTGGTGTATGTCAGAAGCCAGCAAAAGCTGGGCGACCAGATCGTTGCCATGCCAACGCTATATCAGCTGAAAGAATGGTGGCCGTCTCGACGAATCAGCGTGGTTGCGCGTGACGATGTGGGCGCGTTCTACCAGGCGCTGCCGTGGGTGGATGAATTCGTGCGCACCTCGACACTTGGCGGCTATCTGCGCTGCCTGAAAAAAGAGACGCAGGTATCCGTCAGCCTGCATCACAGCAGCGAACGTTTCGGCCTGGTCAATCTGCTGCGCTTGCCGCCCATCCGCCTGGGCTTTCGCCACGGACGGCTGACCGACATCGTGTGGACGCATTGGCACCGCAAGAACATCGCCGAATATATCGGGCAGGCCAACTTGAACATGCTGGCTTCCTATCGTCCCTTTGACGTTGAGCGCGTGCCGCGCGCCTGTTTTGAAGCGCTGGCGGGCTCGCATTTGCGCACCGCGCAAAGTGCCGATGTGGTGATGATTCCCGGCGGCGGTTCGGGCGCGTTCAAGCGATGGAGCCTGGCCAACTATGTGCAGTTGGCAGACGGCCTGAAGCGCGTGATGGGCGAGGGCGCCCGCTTCCTCTTCGTGCTGGGCCAGCAAGAGGCCGCTGAGCGAGACGCCTTGCAGGCGATGCAGCGGCCGGAATTTGCGGTTGCGTATTGCCGCTCGATTCCAGAGCTAAGCGCCATCATGCTGCACGCGCGCCTGGTGGTCGCCAACGACTGCGGGCCCTCGCATATCGCGCAAGGCGCCTGTGTGCCCTACGTGGGCATTTTCAACGAAACGAATCCTGAGTGGTTCTGGCAGCGGCCCGGCTCGGCCGCTGTGGTGCCGCGCCGCCCTCAGGACGGCATCAACGCCATCACGCCCGACGAGGTCCTGGCTGCCTGCCGCAATGTACTGGAGCATCATGCGCATCCTGCACACGCTGGCTGAACCCAGTCTTGGCGGGCTGGAATTTCGCACGTTGGAACAGGCAAGTTGGCTGCAAAGGCATGGCTACGACGTAGCTATCGCAGCACCCTCGGGTAGCGCCGTCAGTGGCGCGGCGCGCGAGCGCAACCTGACAACCGTGGACATCGACTTCAAGCCGGCGTACACGCCGTCGACCGTGCTGGCATTGCGCCGCGCGGTGAAGGCATTGAATATCCAGGTAATCGACAGCCACAGTCGCGCCGACGGTAAAGCCGCCGCGCTGTGCCGCGACCTGTGCGCGGTGGTTCGAACCCGGCATTTCGCCAAACCCATGCGCACGTCGCCACGCCGGCGGCTGGAATGGCGCTTCGGCTGCGATCACGTCATCGCCACCAGCAACGTGGGCAAGCAGGAACTGCTGGCGGCGCGGCTGTTTCGCGACGACCGCATCAGTGTCGTGGGTGAATGGGCGGGCGACGAGTTCTTCCGCCAGGCCGAGGACGCGGACGCGTCATTGCGCATTCGCCGAGGCCTGGAGATGCCGGCCCCGGACGAGGCATACGTCATTGCCACCGTGGGCATGTTGCGTCCGGAAAAAGGCCAGGCCGATCTGCTGCGTGTGGTGCATCGACTGCGCGCGCTGGGCGTGCCTGCCGTGGCTCTCGTCGTGGGCATGCCCACCGCCGCCACCCGCGCCTATGCGTACGAGCTTTACCGTTTGGCGATAGAGCTGGGCATCTCGGACCACGCGGTGTTCGCCGGACACCGCACCGATGTGCCCGACATGATCCGGGCGGCGGACGTGGTGCTGGTGCCCTCGGCAGCGGAAGCCTGGTCGCGCGTGGTGCCCGAGGCTTACGCCATGGGCCGGCCCGTTGTCGCCAGCGACGTCGGCGGCCTGCCCGAAATTGTCGTGCCCGGCCAGACCGGCTGGCTGGCCGCGCCGGGTGACATCGCGGGCTATGTCGACCGCATCCTGCAAATCCGACGCAACGCCTGCGATGCGCAGGCGGTCGTGACCCGCGCCCGGACATACGCCGAGACGAATTTCCGGCTGAGCGAAAAGATGTTCCACACGCTGGACGCGTACCGCCGCGCCATGGAGCCGGGCTTGCGCGCGGGTGCTTACCGTTCGCCGTCAGCCGTGTGCGCCGTCCCGGCCTATATCGAACCGTTGGAGGTACAGGCGCACGACTATTTGTTGACCGGCACAGGCGCGCGCGGCCGCACGGGCATCCTGCTGGTTCATGGCCTGGCGGGCACACCGGAAGACATGCGTGCGCTGGCGCTGGGGTTGCACCGTCGCGGCTACACCGTGCTGGCTGTCAAGCTGGCCGGTCATTGCGGCACGCTGGATGAACTGGTGCGCACAAGCTGGCTGGATTGGCTTGCAAGCGTGCGGCGCGGTGCCGACCTGCTGGCAAGCCGCGTCGACCACCTGGTGGTGGGCGGACAGGCGGTCGGCGCCATGCTGGCCCTGGCCCTGGCGCAGGAACGCCCGCTGCACGTGGCCGGCGTACTGGCGCTATCCCCCGTGTTCCGTCACGACGGCCCAGGCTTGCGGCGCTACGCGAGGCTGGGCTTGCTGTTGCCGCTTTTGCATACGCTTTTGCATACTCTGCGCATCGGTCGCCATCGCGTGATTGCGAACCGCGACACGTCGCTGCCCCGCATCCCCTGGTGGTCGCTGGCCCAGGCGCGAAAACTCGCGGTGTCGGTATGGCGACGGATGCATATATTGCGCGCCCCGTGCCTCGTTTTGCACGCGCGCAACGATGACATCGCCTCGGTCTCGAACGCCTTCGACATTGTGAAGCGCGCCTGCAACGCAAACGTGTCCCTGCATTTGCTGGACGACAACCGCAACGCAATGACCCCGCTTGCCCTCGAACGCAACGACGTGACCGCGCGGGTAGCGGCGTTCGTCAACGACATCGTGGAAACGCCGGCGGGTCAGGAGGCCGTCAATGTGGCGTGACGGGCGGGATGGCAAGGCCATTGCAGCGCGACGACCGATCACTTTGCGTCCTCGATGCTGCAAAGCCCAGGCAATGAATCACGGTGTGACGCTCTGCAAACGTGTGCAGGTTCGGCCAGCCCGTCGGCGCCGATTCCCGTCAACGCCCCGCCACCTGTAGCGCCGCGTCGGCGAACGCCCGCGGCGCCTCTTGCGGCAGGTTGTGACCGATACCGCCGGTGATCGTGCGGTGCTGGTATTTGCCCGTGAACTGCTTGGCGTAGGCGGCGGGTGGCGGGTGCGGGGCACCGCTGGCGTCCCCTTCCAGCGTGATCGTGGGTACGGTGATCTTCGGAGCGGCGGCCAGTGTCGATGTGGTGGCGAGCAGGCGGCGGCGCTGCGGGTCAGTGGGTTTGGTCATCGTGAAAGCTCCTGAAAAAGTTCGCGGGTTTGGACGGGCTGCGAACGATTTATAGGGACTGCGCGATGGTGTCGGGTGTCGCAATGTACCGTCCCGGCAGACGGATACAGCGATGCAAAACAGGCGGTATTTCCCTTATCTACCGACCCAGCGCGTGCGCCGTCTCTTCCGGTGGCCCCTTCAGCCGCTTCAGGAACCATCTGCCCGCCGGCCCCGGTGGCGTGTCTTTCCGGTAGATCGCGAACATGGCGATGGGCGGGGTGCGCGGTTGAAAAGCCTCGATGCGCAACTTGACCAGCGCGCCGGCCTCCAGGTCCGACTGCACCATTTCCGTGGGCATGTGGCCCCATCCGAAGCCGGCACGCAAGAACGCGTGCTTGGCGCCAAGATCGGCAAGCCGCCAGATCTGGGGCGAAAGCACGCCGAATGTCGCGCCTTCGGTCAGCGTGGTGCGGTCTGTCAGCACCAGTTGCACGTGTTCCTCCAGGTCGCGCGTGCGGATAAGACCCTGATGCGACGCCAGCGGGTGTGACGGTGCGGCCACCGTCAACATGGGCACGTCCAACAGCTTTTCTGCGTCGAGCAGATCCGGCACCGCCGGCATCGAACCGCTGATGCCAAGCCGGCAAGCCTGTTCCAGCACCGGTTGCACGACGGCGCCCAGGGCTTCGACATACAGCCGCAGCGGCGTGTGCGGAAACGCTTGGCGGAAAGCGCCAACGGTGTCCGTCAACGATGCCATGGGGTACATGACGTCCACCACCACCGACAGTTCAGCTTCCAGCCCCTCGGCAATCGCGCGGGCTTTGGATTTGAACCCGTCCATGCCGCCGACCACCAGGCGCGCTTGCGCCAACAGCGCGGCGCCCTCTTCGGTCAGGCGGGGATAGCGGCCATTGCGGTCAAAGAGACGCACGCCAAGCTGGTTTTCAAGATTCGCCAGCGTGTGGCTGACCACCGACTGGGCACGCCTGAGTTTGCGGCCCGCGGCTGAGAAGCTTCCTTCGTCAGCGGCGGCAATGAAAGTGCGCAACTGGTCTAACGAAACGGCGTCGAGCATATATCGATGAAGTAGATGGATTGCATCTAGAAATATAGGCTATGTGGATACCTGTCAAGTCTCTATTCTGCGGACATCAACTCTTTGGAAAGGATGATTCACATGACCTCGAACCTCAATGCCCACCCAGCCATCCCGGCTATCGGCCGCGCTTTCATCGCGGCAATCTTCCTGCTTAGCGGTATCGGCAAGCTGATGGACCCCGGCGCCACCTTGGCCTATATCGGGTCGCTGGGGCTGCCCAGTCCGGAGCTGGGCCTGGTGGCCGCCGCGGCGCTGGAATTGGGTGGCTCTCTGTTGCTGATAGTCGGTTACCGCACGCGGCCGACCGCCCTGCTGTTGGCCGTTTACGCCCTGGTGACCGCGCTGATCTTCCACCATGCGTTGGCCGACCAGAACCAGATGTTTCATTTCCTGAAGAACCTGGCCATGGCAGGCGGCCTGCTACAGGTCGTGGCATTCGGCGCAGGCGGCTTCAGCGTGGACAACCGCCGTGCGCAAGCCAAGCGCGCGCTGGCCTGATCGCATCCACCGGAACAAAGGAAACCATCATGACCATCGCGACAGAACTGCTACGGCAACACCTGCAATTGCTGGTTGACGACAACCCGACGTGGCAGACACTGATTCATGACGACATCGTGTGGGACCTGCCCTATGCGCCCAGCCTGGGCCACCCGTTGCAACTTGAGGGCCGCGATGCCGTCCTGCGCCACGCGGGTTGGTTCGTGGACGCGGTGAGCGACTTCCGCTTCTTCGATACCCAGATCGTCGCCACCGACGACGCGCACCATGCCGTCGTCCGAGTGCAGGCGGAAGGCAAGGTTGCGGCGACGGGACGGCACTATCAACAAGAGTACGTGGTGTTTTTGACCGTGCGCGACGGGCGTATTGCCCGGCTGCGTGAGTACTTCGATCCGGTGAAGGCCGCGTTGGCCTTCGATGCCCCGATTGTGGGCGTTCCTTCAAGGAGCATCTGATGAAAGCCATCCGTGTGTTTGCCTACGGCACCCCCGACATGCTGACCCTGGCCGAAGTGGACGATCCCGTCCCCGGCGAAAACGAAGTTTTGATCGACGTCGCCACGGCGGCGGTAAACCCGATTGACTGGAAAATCGTCAGCGGCTCGATGCAGGCGTTCATCAAGCTGGCGCTGCCGTTCACCCCGGGCGTCGATGCCGCCGGTACCGTCGTCGCCGTCGGACGTAATGTCACTACGTTGGCGCCGGGGGACGAGGTAATGGGCTTCATCGGCATCGTTGGCGCCTACGCAAGCAGGGTAGTCGTCGATGCGGCCCGGCTGGCGCGAAAGCCGGCGGGGCTGAGTTTTGCCCAGGCGGCCGCCATGCCCGCGGCAACGCTTACGGCCTGGCAGGCGCTACACGAACACGGCGCGCTGCAATCGGGCCAGTCGGTCTTGATTCATGCGGCGGCCGGAGGGGTGGGAAGCGCAGCGGTTCAGTTGGCCAGCCTGGCGGGCGCGCAGGTGATCGGCACCGCGTCGGCCAGCAACCGCGACTATGTTCTTGAACTTGGCGCCACGCAATTCATCGACTATCGGGCAGGCGACTTTTCCCAGCAGGTGCCCAAGGTTGATCTTGTGATTGATCTGGTCGGCGCAAGCACGCAGGCGCGTTCGTGGTCGGTACTGAAGCAGGGAGGCACCCTGGTGTCGACGGTCAGCCGGCCGGACACCGACCATGCCGACATCCCGGCGGGGGCAACCGGAAAGCACTTCACAACCCGCTCCGACGGGCAGCTGTTGACGGATCTGGCGGCGCTATACGCATCCGGTGGTCTGCACGCCCATCTGGATTCGGCCTTTCCCCTGGCGGAGGCAAACCGTGCCCTCGAACGCAGCATGGGCGGCCACGTGCGCGGGAAGGTCATTCTTGATATGTCGGCTTGACGCGACGGGGTGCGAAGGCGCTTGTCGGCAGCGGCAGGTCGGCAAGCGTCCCGTTGCCGGCTTCCGACCGCCAACGCCTGTCGCTTCCGGTCAATCGCCGTGCGCGTCTTGTCAATTCCCCCCGAGCGGGCGCCCCTAAGATTCCCTGCATCTCCCCGTGCAGGCTATCTGACAGGCATCCGGCCCCGCTCCCCATGATTACGCTCTACGACCATCCCCGATCCGGCAATTGCTACAAGGTGCGCCTCTTCCTGGCGTTGATCGCATTGCCCTATCGGCGTGAGTTCATGGATGTGCTGGCGCGCAAGAACCAGACCGAGGCGTTCGAACGCATCAGCGCGTGGAGGCAGGTCCCGGCGATCGATGACGAGGGTCTGGCCGTTTGGGACAGCCACGCCATCCTGATGTACCTGGCGCAGAAGCACGCCCCGCAGTGGCTGGCGCCGCTTCCTCATAGCGCGCAGATGCACGCGTGGCTGTCGGTGTCGGCCAACGAAATTGCCAACAGCTTGCAGCCGTTGCGGCTGACCAAGGTGGTCAGCCATGCCGAGGCCGCGCATCACCTGGGCGTCAGTGAAGCGCTGCTTGATGTGCAGGGGCTGGAGCAGCGAACGGATCGGCTGTTGCACCAGCTGGAAAAGCGCCTTGGCGTCAGCCCTTGGCTGGCGACCGTACGCAGCGTCGCGGACATCGCCTGTTATGGCTATCTGGCATTGGCAGAAGAGGCCGGCATCGATCTGGACGGCTATCCCGCCCTGTCGGCTTGGCGCCGGCGCATCGAAGAACTGCCGGGTTACGTCGCGCCACAACACACCAACACAAAACACACTGGGGAAAAACATGGAAGCGATCTCTCGACCTGACGTGAACGTAGGGGCTGGAAAAAAGCCGAACCTGCTTCGAATCTCTGTGGCCACGGTAGTGGGCACAGCCGTTGAAGCGTTTGATTTTCTGGCGTACGGCACCGCCGCCGCACTGGTTTTCAATAAGCTCTTCTTCCCGCAGTTCGACCCCTTGACCGGCACGCTGGCGGCGTTTGCCGCCTTTGCCAGCGGCATGCTGGCGCGGCCCATCGGCGGGATCCTGTTCGGGCACTTCGGGGACCGCATCGGGCGCAAGTCCATGCTGACGCTTAGCCTGCTCATGATGGGCATCTGTACGGTGCTGATCGGGCTGTTGCCCACCTACGAGCAAATTGGCGTGTGGGCGCCGATCTTGCTGGTGGCGCTACGCATCGGGCAAGGCCTGTCGTTTGGTGGCGAACTGGGCGGTGCCATGCTGATGGCGGTGGAACACGCGCCACCGCGATGGAAGGGCTTGTTTGGCAGCCTGCCTTTAGTGGGGTCGCCGCTGGGCATCCTGCTGTCGGTGGGCGCCTTCGCCCTGGTCACGCGGCTGCCTGAAGAAGACTTTCTGGCGTGGGGCTGGCGGCTGCCGTTCCTGGCCAGTGCGGTGTTGATCGTGGTGGGGATATTGATACGCCGTGGCATCGACGAGTCGCCGGATTTCGCCCGCGTCAAGGCCGAGCAGACGCAGGTAAAACTGCCCGTGGCCGAATTGCTGGGCAAGCATGGCAAGGCGTTGTTGCTGTGCGTGGGATGCAAGCTGGCCGAAGTGACGTTGATCTACACCTTCCTCGTGTTCTCCGTGTCGTATGCGGTATCCACGCTGGGCTTTAGCCGATCAGACGCGCTGCAAGCGCTGCTTTACGGCGCGGCGGTGATGACGTTCACCATTCCCGTCTTCGGCATGTTGGGCGACCGCTTCGGCGCAAGACGCGTTTGCGGATGGGGTGGGCTGTTGCTGGCCGTGATGGCAGTGCCGATTTTCATGGCCGTGGGCAGCGGCTCGCTGTTTGCTTACAGCGTGGCCGCGTTCGTCGCCATGGCCCTGAACTACGCCATGATGATTGCGCCTCAGTCCAGCCTTTACGCGGCCCAGTTTCCGCCAGAGCTGCGTTACTCGGGCCTGTCGATCGGCGTGCAGTTTTCCGCCGCAATCGGGGGTGGCCTGGCGCCGATGGTGTCGGCAATGTTGGTGGCTCGGTTCGATAGCATCGTGCCCGTGGGCGCGTACCTGGCGGTGCTGGGCGTCGTTGCGGGCACGTCGGCGTTCTTGATGAAGCCCACCACCCGGGCACGCTCCGCGCCCTGATCTTCAGCCGGCCGATTACTGATCCCGCGCCAGCGCCGCCGCACGATATTTGTTCGGCGGGCTGCCGAAGCGTTGCTGAAAGCATCGGCTGAAGTGGCTGGCGTCCTGAAACCCACAGGCCAGCGCAATGTCCTTGACGGGGACATGCGCCCTGCACGGATCTTCCAGTGCGCTGCGGGCCAGTTGCAGCCGGCGCTCGCGCACGTACTGGCCATACTGGATGCCGCGCATCTGGAACAAGCGATGCACCCAGCGGCTGGAAGCGCGCAGCGCGCGCGCCACCGCCGCCACGGACAAGTCGTTGTCGGTGATGTGCGTATCCACGTAGCTGGTAATCGCCTGCCAGCTTTCGATGGGGCCGCGCTCGGTGGTCGGCAATTGCTCCAGCGCCTGGCTGGTGTAGATGGCCGCCAGCAAAGAGATCAGCGCCTGTTCCGCAAACATGCTGGACGTGGGGCTGGCGGCGTCGGGCTGCTCAAAAAAAACATGCCCGAGGCAGTGGTGGGCCGTGCGCACCATCGGCAGCGTCGATGCCGCGCGTTGCGCCGTGAACTGCGAGATATCCTGCAAGTGCATGCCCAGCAGGTTCAGCAAGGACCCCTTGATCACGACCAGCCTGGAGTCCGTCAGCATGCGCACTTCGGAAGGCAGGGCGGTGGTACGAAAAATGATGTCGCCCGTTTCCACGGGCAGGCTCGCGCCGTTCTGGCTGATGGTGCCGTGTCCCTCGATGATGAAGCTGGCCAGGAATTCCGCCCGCAGCGCATCGGCCGCGTGTTCGGCCCGGTGCTGCACCGTCATGGGCGTGGATTCCAGGTTCACGGCCAGGCCGCCCGCGCGCAGGCGGCATGCCTGCAAATGCAGACGCGGTTGCAGGGTCAGCGGCAGGAAGTCTCCCGGCAGCACCAGCTTGTTCAGCCGCGCCTGATAGCCGGACAGTTCGGCCTCGTAAAAGGGACGAAAACGGGGGGCGAAATTCAGGTCCGGCTCTTGCTGGGAAGCGGCAGGCGGAAGCGAAGGGACGGCTTGCATGTCGATGGATGAACCCGACTTTCTGGGCGGGCCAAGCGCCCGCGAAATCATTGTATCGACGCTGATCGCGCACGCACCTGCCGTTTACCCTAGGCCCTGGCACTCTAGGACAAGCCCTGTGCAGTTGGGGGCAAGGCCCGGAAAACCGCTGCCGGATGTAATGGCAAGGGTGTGCCACCCGGCAAGGCTTCAGGAGATGAGTGTGGATGACAAGGCAATGCAGTCCGACGCGTTTTTCAAGCGCTCGGCCGACAAGCTGGATTTTGGCAACTGGAACGTGCGGGAAAAAATCGCCCTAAGCTGCCGCATCCTGGCAAGGGAAGGGCACTCGGAGACGCTGGCAGGGCAGATCACCGTGAAGAACGATGACGGCTCCTACTACACGACGGCGCTGGCCCAGGCCTTCGACGAGATCCGGCCCGACACGGTGATTCGCATCAACGACGACATGGACGTGCTGGAAGGAGAGGGCACGCCCAATCCCGCCGTGCGGTTTCATTTTTGGGTCTATCGCAACCGGCCGGATGTGCGCTGCATCGTGCATACCCACCCGCCTTATGTGTCGACCCTGGCCATGACCGGGCGCCCGCTGGTGGTGTCGCACATGGACGCGACGCCGTTTCACAACGACTGTGCACATCTGAAGGAATGGCCGGGCTTGCCGATCGCCGACCAGGAGGGCGAAATCATTTCCGCCGCCTTGGGCAAAAAGCGCTGCGTGCTGTTGGCCAACCACGGGTTCCTGGCGGCCACCGCTTCTGTGGAAGAAAC
This sequence comes from Achromobacter sp. RT286_PF, assembly GCF_059760425.1. Classification (NCBI taxonomy): domain Bacteria; kingdom Pseudomonadati; phylum Pseudomonadota; class Betaproteobacteria; order Burkholderiales; family Alcaligenaceae; genus Achromobacter; species Achromobacter sp. RT286_PF. Next base: position 226,968 of record NZ_JCBAMR010000002.1, on the reverse strand, counting down.
CCTGTATCTGTCGGTGCTGATCGAGCGCGCCGCGCGTAATCAATTGCTGGCCGCTGCCGCCTACGGCGAGGTGAAGCCGGTGGACGATGCACTGGCGGCCGAGTCGCACGACTTTCTGCTCAAGCCCAGCATCGTGCGAGCCAGCTTTGCCATGTTTGCGCGTCGTATCGAACGGCAGGGCATTGCGCAGGCATACGCAAAGCCCTAGGCGAAAGGCAACAAGACCGCAACAAGACCGCAACGAGACCGCAACAAGACCGCAACAAGACCGCAGCGAAACGGCCCCAGACCAAAGGGCCGCCTCAAAACAAAAAAGGCCGGCCGCAAAGAGCGGGCCGGCCTTTTTGATCCACCACGACACTGCTTACGCGTCGGCGGCGCCTTCCTCAACCGCAGCCGTCGGCTGCACTTGGTTAATCAGCGCGGGCCAGGTGTTGATCGACAGCAGATGGCAGTACACCAGCGGCAGCCAGCCATTGGCGCGCCAGCGCAGGAACTCGTCGTCCGGCAGCTTGTTGAACTTGGCTTCGTCGATCACCTTGAAGCCGGACATGGCCAGGCGCTGGCCATCGGGCAGGGTGATGTCGGCGCGGTTCTCGATGAGCAGATCGGCGGCGGCCAGGGCCTGCGCGAACTCCATCGTGTAGGCGTGCTGGTTCTGGTAGTCGCGGCAGAATTCCAGCGCGCTGCGGGCCAGGTCGGTGGGCTCACCGGCTTCGTCGAAGAACGGATTGTCGCGGCCTTCGACCACCGAGGCGGCCTTCTCGTCGACGCACAGCGTGAACTGGCTGCGGTCTTCGTTCTCCATGAAGATGAAGGGATAGCGGCGCACGTAAGCCGGGATGTAGGTGCCGGCGCGCCATTGGCCGTCGGCGTCGACGAACAGGTTTTCCTGGCCGCGCACGCCCAGCACCGCGACGGGCGTGGGCTGATCGCCGTCAGTGAAGACGATGGGAAAGTGGCGGCAGGCGGTCGGCAGCTCGGTGGCCACCAACGGCACGGCGTTGGTGGTGGCGGCATAGGCAAAGCCCGTGTTGCCGGCCAGCGACAGGTTGGCGTGCACGCCGGCAGCCAGGGGACGGGGTTGTTCGTAGAACAGGGGAAGCGAAGTCTGCGTAGTCATGGTGTCGAATCAAAGAGTGCGGGATTGCGCGTCGTTGTCGCGACGCTCGTCGTCGGAAGACGGGCTGCCTTCGGCGACGGGTTGTTGCGGATTGGCGGCTGGGGCTTGCAGTACCGACGTGTTGCCGTTCGGAACGTTCAGCATGGCGTTGTCGCCGGAAGGCAGTTGCCAGTTGAAGGTGGCCGAGGCCACTTTCAGCACCTGCGGATCGGCGTAGGCGCCCAACGGGTCCGGGCCGAAACTATCAGACGGGACCGTACCACGGAACAAAGATGACGCGGTAGGCGTGGTCGGGATGACCGGCTGCGGCGCGGTGATGGCGGACAGGCGGTCGATGACGCCCGTCGGACCCCACGTGGTGCCGTTCAGGTAATAAGGCGAGCCCACCAGCGAGCTCTTGATGGAAGCGGCCGCCACGGCGCCCGTCTTGCCACCCACCGTGCCCCACACGTCGGCTGAACCGGCGGTCGGAACGGTCAACGAGGCCACGTTCAGCTTGTGGCTGAGATCGGCGTCGTTCAGGCCGATGCGCAGCGCGCCCAACGGGCCGGCGGCCAGCGTCAACGCCGTTTGCGGGCCCATCAGGCCAACCGCGGTGATGTCGCCGTTGGTGCTAATGGTGGCATTCGCGCCTTGCAGCGTGGCGGGTGCGCCCAGGTTGATGGGGCCTTGGGTCACCAGCAGTTGCGCGGGCAGCGTCAGCCCGGCGCCGCCGGTTTGCGTGAAGCCCGTGGCGGCTTTCACCGTCGAGCCGGCGGCGAACGTCGTCGTGCCGGTCGGGTCGGTGTTGGTGATGCGGATCGGACCCGTGTCGGCGGTGACGTCCTTGCCGAACGCGACCTTGCCGCCCTTGATGTCGATGCCGTCAGGACCCGAGGCGCGCACGTTGCCGTTGTAGCTGGCGGACTTGGCTTCCAGCTGCTGCACGCGGTAGGCGCTGACGTCGCCGTTGAACACGATGGTGTCCACGGCGCGCAGCGTCAGCGAGCCCAGGCCGGTGGCGTCGCCCGCCACCTGCACGTTCTTGCCCGCGTTGATGGCCAGGTTGTTGCCGTTGCCGTCCAGCTTGCTGCCCAGCACGACCGAACCCGTGGTGCTGGTCAGGTCGCGGTCGCCGGTCAACGTCACCGCGCCGGTGTAGACCTGGTCGCCGGTCGTGACGACCTTGCCCGGGCCCATCGTGGTGGTGCCTTCGATCGCCAGGCCGCGCAGCGGCGTCGTCGCGCCGATGTCGCCCTGGATGTCGGCGTTGCCGGCAATGATCAGGCCTTGCTGGCCCGACTCGGTGCCGTCCACGCCGGCCTTCAGTTGCACGTTGGTGCCGGTCAGCGTGGTGTCCACGCCGGACAGGATCACGTGCTGGCCATACTGCTGCGAACCCGTGGTGTCGACCGAACCGCCGTTGATCAGCAGGTCGCCGTTGCCGCTGGTTTGCAGCGACGCGGTGCGGACCGGGCCGTCCAGAACGGTGTCGCCCGACGCATTGATCGTCAGGTTGCCCAGGCGCGAACCTTGGCCGACCGGGCCTGCAAACTCGACGTTGCCCTTGTCGGCCGACACAGTCATGTCGTGCCCGCCGTCAACGGCGTCGTTGAAGCGAATGTCGCCGTCGCGGCTGGCCACGGTAACGTCGCCGCCCAGCGTGACCGCGCCTTGGTACGACTGGTCGCCCGTGGTCGCGATGCTGCCTTGGCCCAGCGTGGACTTGCCGTTCACCGTCAGGCCGGCCAGCGCATTCTGTGCACCGATCGGACCCTTCAGCACGGCGTCGCCGTCAATGGTCAGCTCATGCGAGCCGTCGGCGCCGCCCAACAGGCCCACCGTGCTGCCCTTCAGGACGGTGTCACCGCCCAGCACCACGCGTTCGCCGTAGGACTGCGCACCGGTCGTGTCGACCAGCCCGCCGTTGATGCCGATTGTGCCGCCTACGTCCGACGTGACCGACGCCGCGTACACCGCGCCGTTCAGCGCGGTCGCACCCTGGCTGGCGATGGTGATGTCACCCAGTCGCCCACCCGCGTCGTCGCCCACGGCGTCCGTAAACGTGACACTGCCCGCACCGGCCGACAGCGCCAGATCGTGCCCGTCGCCCTGGCTGCTGGCGACCTTGTCGTTGAACGTGATGCTGCCGCCTTGGGTCGTCAACGCAACGTCGCCGTCAAGCGTGACCTCGCCGTTGTACGACTGCTTGCCGGTCGTGCCGATGCTGCCGTCCAGGCTTGACGTACCGTTCACCGTCAGACTCGCCAGCGCGTCCTGCGCACCGAACGCGCCCTTGAACACGGCGTCGCCGTCGATGGTCAGGTCGTGCTTGCCGTTGCCGCCACCCAAGAGGTTGACGCTGCTGCCCTTCAACACCGTATCCGCGCCCAGTGAGACCCGTTCGCGGAAGGTTTGCGTGCCCGTCGTGTCGACCAGGCCGCCGTTGATCGCGACCGTGCCGGGGGCGTCCGTCTGCGCGGACGCGGCGTATACCGCGCCGTTGAACGTAGTCGCGCCGGCGGTGTTGGCCGTCAGGTTGCCCAGGCGTTGTCCCGCGGTGCCCACGGCGTTAAAGCTGATGTCGCCCGCCGCTGTGGAGTTGATCACGACGTTGCGGCCGCCGATCAGCGCGCCGTCGAACGCGACGTTGCCGGTGGTGGTGGACAGCGACTGGTCGCTGCCCAGCGTGACGTCGTTCTGGTAGTGCTGGCTGCCGGTGGTGGCGATGCTGCCGGTGGTCAGCGTGGCGGGGCCGTTGACGGTCAGGCTGGCCAGCTTGGTGTTGGCGCCGATGGCGCCGGCCAGCGTGGCCGGGCCGTCCACAGTCAGCGCGTACGCGCCGTCTACGCCATCGGCCAGCGTGACGCTGCTGCCGCTCAACGTCGTGTCGGCGCCCAGCACCACAGCGGCGCTGTAGGACTGCATGCCGGTCGTTGTGACGCTGCCGCCGTTAAGCGCAGTGACGCCGGTGCCGACCTGGTTCAGCGATGCGGTGTTGACCGCGCCGCCGTAGGTGGTGGCGCCGGCCGTCAGAACGGTCAGCGCGTTCGCGCCCGAGACGTCGCCCGTGAACGTAACCGCGCCGTTGCCCGTGTACACGTTGACGCCGCCAGCCAACACGGTGTCGCCATCGACGCCGAAAGCGCCGTTGCCGGTGGTGTACAGGCCGCGCAGCGTGGTGTCGCCGTTGTACTGCTGGGCCCCGCTGGTCGCGACGTTTTGCAGGCTGATGTTGGCGCCGTCGATGCTCAGGCCGGCCAGGTTGACGGCGTTGCCGCCCAGCGTGACGTTGCCGTCGTTGGCGACGATCACCGCTTTCTGGTTGCCACCGTTCAGCGCGCCCGAGATGTTGACATTTCCGCCGTCGCCGTTGGCGGTCAGCGTGCGCTTGCCGCCCGTCAGCGTGGCGTTGCCCGAGATGTCGATGGACGCGCCGGTCAGGTCGCCGCCAAGCGTGACGCTACCGTTGTAGGTTTGCGCGCCGGCGGTGTCGACGGCTGCCGTGCCGATCTGCGCGGCGATCACCGTCAGGTTGTTGACCTGGCTGTTGGTGATGGCGTGGTTGATGCCGACGTTGCCCGAGGACGACCCCAGCAACACGTCGCCGTGATTGCCGGCGGTCAGGCCAACGCTGCTGATCAGGTCGCCGTCGGCGGCGATCTGGATGCTGCCGTCCGCCGTCGCAATGTTGCCCAGCGTCAGCGGGCCGGTGGCCTCGACGACGATGTCGCCGGCGCCCAGCACGTTGGCCTTCAGATAGCGCGCCGACGTGGTGAAGGCGGCGTTGCTGTCGCCGATGCCGTTCTTGCTGGTCAGGTCCAGGCTGTTGGTCGTGACGTTGCTGCCCAGGGCCACCAACGAGCCTTCGGCGGCGGCCAGCACGACCGTGCCGTTCGCAGCGCCAGCGTTGATGGTACCGACCACCACGTCGCCATGCTGCGAGCTCAGGTCGATGCCGCGGTTGTTGCCGGCGGCCGTGGCCGACACGTCCAGCGTGCCGGTGGCGTTGGCGGTGATGTTGCCGTTGGCGGTGGACAACGAGGCGGTCAGCGCGCCGGTATTGTTCAGCGTCAGGTTGGCCGGCGTGGTGACGCCGGTCAGGTTGACGTTGGCGTTGGCCACTTCAGTGGTCAGCGCCGTGTTGCCGCCCGCCGCGCCACTGGTGACGTTCAGCGTATCGCCGCGCGCGATGATGTTGCGCGGCGTGGCGCCCGCTGCCACCACGTCTTGCAGGCCCACCAGGGTGATGGTGTCGTTGGCCTGCACGCCCGTGCCTGCCACCGTCAGCGTGCCGTTCGAGGACAGCAGCACGTTGTCGGCGGTATTGGACAGGCCCGAACGCGCGTCCAGGTCGCCCGACGAACGGAGGTAGACCGAGCTGTTGTCGCCCGTTTGTGTCACGTCGCCGTTCAGCGTCAAAGCGCGCGTGCCCACGTTGTTCAGCGCGATGACCGCGCCGTCGGCGCCCGTGGTCAGGTCGCCCAGCGACGCAACGTTGGTGCGCAGCGCGATGCCGCCCAGGCCGGTCGCCAGGTTACCCACCGTGCCGATGCTGCCGCCCGCCGTGGCCGTCAGGCTGTTGCCGAAGACCAGGTTGCCGGGAATCGCGCCCAGGATGGATCCGGCCGCCTTCAGGGTGACGTCGCCCAAGGCCAAGGCGTCGATCGTGTTGATCAACAGGTCGCCGTTGGACGTGGCAATCGAAATGTCGTTGGTTGCCGAGTTGGTCTTGGTGACGGCGCTATTCACCAGCGTGGGGCCGGCGGTGGTGATGCCGATGGCGCCGTTCTGCGTAGCGATGGCGTTCAGCGTGGTGCCGGCCGCGCGGTTGTCGTCCAGGAAGATCGAGCCGTTGCCGGTGACTTCCGCGTTGATGAAGGCGGCGGTCGTCTGCACGTTGTCGGCCGAGCCTTCGGCGCCGCCGATGCCCGCGCCGGCCTTCAGCGTGACCGAGTTGCCGATGATGCGCGTGGATTCCTCGCGGTCGTCAACGATGGTGCTGCCGGTCTTGCTGTAGTCGATGTTGACCGTGCCCGTGCCCGCGTCGATGTTGCCCGCCACCAGTTGGCTGTTGGTGCCGTTGCCCACGATCTTGATCGTGCCGCTGCCGTTGCTGGCGACGGCGTTGGCGATTTGCAGGTTGCCGGCCGCCGCGATGTCGATGGTGCCGCCCGACAGGTACGAGTACACGGCGTTGTTGTCCGCCGCCAGATACATGCCACCCAGCGTGGTCGCTTCGACGCGCTGGCCGCTGGCGTTGATGCGGCCGTTGGCGGTGTCGACGCCGATGCCGCTGCGCGCGTTCAACGCGACGCCGTACGCCTTGATATTGGCGCCGCCCACGTCGGCCAGGATGGCGCCGTTCTCGGCGTTCAGCGTGACCTGGCCTTGGGTGGCGCCGGCCTGCACGTTCTTGACGAAGATGCTGCCCGCCGTCGCCTTCACCGAAATGCCGTTGCCCGCTGCGTCCGTGCCCGACGTCATGCTGGTCAGGAACAGGCTGCCCGACGACGTGATGCGCGTTTCGCCGTTGGCCACCGAGGTGCTCAGGCCGCCTTGCATGCTGCCGACGCTGTCCAGGTACAGCGAACCGGCGCCGGTGACGCTGGCGGACACGGCGTTGTTCAAGGCCGCGATCTTGATCGCCGCGTCGGTGGTGCCGATGCCGTTCTTGGCGGTCAGCGTGATGGCGCCGGTGCCCGAGCCGGAGATGGCGCCGCCGCCGTCCAGGATGCTGCCGTTCTGCGCATTCAGCGTCAGCGTCTTGTTGCTGCCGTAGCGAACGGAGCCGACCAGGATGTCGCCCGTGGTCGTCGTGACGGACAGGTCTTCGCCTGCGTTGAGGTTGCCCAGGTTGATCGAGCCCGCCTGGTTCAACCAGATGCCGCCCGAGGCCGTGGCCGCGATGTTCTTGACCTGCGTGTTCAGGGCGCGGGTGGACGAGCCAATTGCGTTGGGCGTGTCGCCCGACCCGGTGGACAACGTCAGGTTGCCCGCCGTGATCTTCGACGTGCCGGTCATGCCCTGGATGGAGCCGCCGGTGTAGTAGTAGGGGTTGGTCGACAGGTTGACCGACCCATTGGCCGTGACGTCGATGTCGTTCAGCGTGATCGAGCCGATGGCCTGGTACGTGAAGTTCAGGCCGGTGGTGTCACGAACGATGGTCAGCGCGGTGTTGTTGCTGGTGTCGGCCCCGCTGAACGTCAGGTTCTGGGCGTCGATGGTCAGGAACCCGTAGCTGCCGTACTGGTTGCCCTGCGCGTTGTTGCGGTTGATGGTCAGGTCGGTCAGGTCAGCCAGGTTGTCGACGTAGATGCTGCCCGGGGTGTTCAGCGTCAGCGACGGCGTGTCCAGATGGATGCGATTGGCGTTGCCCGAGCCAATGCTGCGCGACGAGCCGTAGTCGGCCGTCAGCGTGACGCTGTTGCCGGTGATGCGGTTGCTGTTGTTTGCGCCGACGATGTTGCCCGTGCTGGTCGACAACGCGACCGCGCCATTGCTGGTGCTGATGTTGCCCACCACCAGGTCGCGGCCGCCGCGGGCGGTATCGGCGGTCAGCGTGATGCTGCCGTCGCCGGTGACCGAGGCGGCCTGCAGGCCATAGGTTTCGATCAGCGCGATGCTGCCGTCCGCCGTGGCCGTCTTGGTGGCGCTAAGGTTGACGATCGTCGTGCCGCCCGAGCTCAGGTTGGTGGTGCGGATGGCGCTCTTGTTGCCGATCGAGCCATTGGCCGTCAGGGTGACGGTGGTGGCGTTGCTGATCGTGCCGCTCAGGATCGAGCCGCCCGAGTTGTTGACGGTGAAGCTGTTGCCGTTGGTGTTGACCGAGCCCAGCTCGATGTCGCCGACGGTGTTGCTGACCGAGCTGGCGCCGGTCGAGGTCAGGCTGGGCAGGCTGGTGTTGCCTTCCACCGTAATGAACGCCCCGCCGCCGACGGCGCGGCCGCTCAGCGTGCTGACGCGGGTGTCGATGGCGTTGCCAACGCCGCTTGCGCCGATGGCGGCGTTGGCGGTCAGGTTCAGCGACGCGGCATCGATCTTGGTGTTGGCATCGCCATCGCCAAGCAGCGACGCATTGCGCGAGGTCAGCGAGACGTTGTCGTAGCCGACGTTGATGGTGCCCACGGTGACGTTGCGGTCGCTGCTGACGGTCAGGTTCAGGCCGCCCGCGTCCGTGATGTTGCCCAGCACCAGGCCGGCCGTGCTGCCGCTGCCGCCGTCGGTGGCGGTAAAGCCGATGTTGCCCTGGCCGTCGCGCGTCGGGGAATTGATGCTGTAGGAACGCGCGCCGCTGCCCGTCGAATACAGCGACAACGCATCGATGTGCTGGTTGGAATCGATATAGACGTCGCCGGCGTTCTGGATGTTCAGCAGCGGGGCCGACAGATTGATCTCGCGGCCCGTGCCGCCGATGGCGCCCGAGCCCTGCGTGGTCAGCGAAACCTGGGCGGCCGTGATGCGCTGGCTGTCATCGGCGCTGCCCAGGATGCTGTTGTTGCTGGACAGGCGCACCGTGCCGGTGGACTGCGTGTCGATGATGCCGATGTCCTGCCCAACGTTGCTGGACAGCATCAGGTTCAGGCCGGTGTTGTCGCGGACATTGTTGACTTGCAGGCGGCCGTCATGCACCACATCGAACAGCAATTCGTTCGACGTGACGTCGTAGGTCGAAGGCGCGACACCCGTTGCATACAACGACAGGCTGGCCAGGTCGACGTCGTTGTTCACGTAGACGTGGCTGCCGCTCGTCAGGTAGAGCTCGCTGGTGGTGGTGTTGATCTTGTCGGCCGGACCCGAGCCGATCTGGCCGGTGGCAAAGAGCGACACCGAATCGCCCGTCACGTGCGAGGCGGGCGACAGGTTGAGCAAGTTGCTGCCCGCGCCGTTGGCGGCCAGGCTGACGGCATGCGCGGGGCCGGTGTCGATGTTGCCGATGTACACCGTGCGGTCGCCGGAGAACGAGAAGTTCAGGCCGGTGGTGTCGCGCACGTCAAACAGGTTGTAGCCGCCGGTGTCCGTGACGTTGAACGTCAGGCCCTGCGCCGCGACCTGCACCACGTTGTCCGCCGACGGGTTGGCGTGATTGGCCGTGACGTTCAGGCTGAACAGGTTCGACGCGTTGTTCAGGTACAGATCCTTGCCGGTCTGCGTGGTCAGTTGCCGCGTGTCGGCCTGCACCGCATTGCCGGCGGCGCCGATGGACTGCGTGGCGGTCAACGTCAGCGAGGGGGCGACGAAGCTGCTGCCCGCGCCTTGAAGAATCGACCCGTTGGTGACGTTCACCTGCGCGGAGCTGGCGACGTTGTTGTTGCCCAGGGTCAGGGTCTTGTTGTTCGAGATCCACAGGCTGCCGCGCAGGTTCGAGGACAGCTTGTCCACGCTGACGTACAGCGGCTGGTTGGTGTTGTACGTACCCGTGACCGAGCTGGCATTGAGCGTCAGCGCGCCCGTGGTGATGTTGGGGCTGCTGGCGCTGCTGCTGTTGCCGTAGATGTTGCTGTTGCTGCCCAGCGTGACCGAGCCGCCCGCGCCGGTGGCCACATTGTTGACGGTCAGCGCGCGGTCGGACGAGATCGACAGCGCCAGGTTGCCTGCGGTGGAAACGTTGCTAAGCGTCAGCCCCGAGGTGCCGGTCGAATCGCTCAGCGAGAACGTCAGGCCGGTGGCCGAGATGCTGTACGAATTGTTCTGCGAGCCGCTCGAGCTGGCGTGGTTCGCGGTCAGCGACAGCGACGTCAGCTGCTTGTCGTTGGAGACGGACACGTTGCCCGCCGACGCGATCGACAGATTGTTCGCGCTGGTCGAAGCGGCGACGCTGCCGTTCGTGCCCAGCGCGTTCAGGCTGACGTTGTTGCCGGTAATCACGCCCGAGCTGCGGCTGATGGTTGGCAGGAACGACGTGTTGGCGTAGCGCGAGGTCAGCGTCACGGAACCCGCGGCGCCGGTATTGATCGTGCCGGTGGCAATGGCGGAATCGGCGTTGACGGCCAGTGCGGCGCCGTTCATGTCTGCCGCGATCGTCAGGCTGGTGCCACCCGCGATCGACAGCGTCTGGCCGCCCAGCCCGCTGAAGGCATAGGCGTTGGTGTCGAAGTTGGTGGTGCTGCCCGCATCGCGGCGGCTCAGGTTCAGGTCGATGCTGCTTAGCGCCTGGTTCCCGTTGTTCAGGAAGATGTCGCCGTTGTTGGTAATTGCCAGGTTGGCGGTCGTGGTGCGCAGCGCGCGGCCGGCGGCGCCGATGGCCCCGGTGTTTGCATCGCGCGCGGTGTAGCTGTCGCTGCCGGTGGCCGACAGCTTGACCGTGCCCGCCGTGATGCGGCCGGAGCCGGCGTCACTGGTGATGCTGGAATTGACGCCGCCATAGGCCGTGGTCAGGCTGACCAGGTTGCTGGCGGTAATGGCGCCCACCTGGATGTTCTTGCGGCCGCTGAAGCTGAAGTCCGTCAGCCCGCCCGTGATCTGTTCCAGGTACTGCGTGGTGCCGTCGTCGGTGATGCGGATGGTCTGGCCCGCGCCGCCGCCGATGGCGATGGTGCTGGTGGCGCCGGACGCGCGCTGGCTGTTGATCGCCAGGCTGCGCAGCACGGTGTCGCTGGCGACAAAGAAGTCGATGCCCGCCGACAGGCTCAACGCGGACGTGCCGGCCAGGGCCAGCGTGCCGCCCGTGGCCGACGAGCCGATCGAGCTGCTGGCGCCCGCCGTCAACGCGACATTCGCCGCGCGGATCGTGCCGGGGTTGGCCAGGTCGTCGTTGGCGATGTTGCCGCCCGCGATCAGGCTGACCTTGCCGCCCGCGCCGGCATCGATGTTGCCAACCCACAGGTTCTTGCCGTTGGCCGTGAACCCGAAATCCAGGTCGGAGGAACTGGCGATGTCCTTCAGGTGGATGCCGTTGGCGTCGTCCGTCAGCGTGAAGGCCGACAGGTTCGGTGCGGTGATCGCGTACGAGCCATAGACGTAGCCATTGCGCGTGACGGCCAGGCGCGTCAGCCCGGTCTCGTTGTTGACGGTGATGTCGCCACCGCTGGTCAGGCTGACGTCCGGGGCCTGCAAGGTCAGCGCGGCGCCGGCCGCGCCCAGCGATCCGGCGGCCGACAGCGCGATGCTGCTGGCCTGGATCTTCGTGGCGGCGTCGCCATCGTCAAGGATGGAACCCGCGCTGTTGGCCAGCGACGCGGGGCCGGCGGCCTGCACGTTGCCGATCAGAGTCGTGCCGTTCCCTTGCGTGTAGCCAAGCTGCCCGCCTGCCGTTACCGAGGCCAGCTTGATGTTGCCGTAGGTGCCGTTCAGATAGAGGTCGCCGCCTGCGTTGGCCAGGACGTTGACCTGGCTGGGTCCGCCCACGCCCACATAGCGCACGCCGCCGCCGTAGTTGCCGCCGATGGAGCCGGTTGCGGTCAACGAGATATCGCCACCGCCCGCGTACACATTGCCCGAGCCGTTGCCCAGGATGGAGCCGTTGGCCGCGTTGATCGTGACGTCGCCGTTTGCGCTGCGCACCGTGCCGGACACCAGCAGGTCGCCCTGGCGCGCGTCGATCCGCACCGCGTCGGTGGCCGTGATGTTGTTCAGCGTGATGACGCCGGTGGTGTTGCTCGAACCCGTGGGCTTGGGCAACTGGACGTAGAAGCCGCCATTGCCGGCCGAGCCGTACAGGCTGCTGGTCAGGATGTCCAGATAGCCGGTGCCGGTGGCGCCGATGGCGCGGCCGGCCGACAGGCTCACCAGATTGGCCAGCAGTTGGGTGTTCTTGTTGCCGTCGTCGGCAATGGAGCCGGTGGTGTTCAGCGTGATGGCGCCGCTGTAGCCGGCGTCGATGCTGCCCACCGTGATGTCGCGGTCGCTGGCGAAGTTGAAGGTCACCGAGTTGCTGTCGCGCACCTGGTGGATGGTGTGGCCGGTGGCATCGTCGGTAATGTTGAACAGCAGCGACGGGGCGCGCACGTCCAGCACGTAGTGATCGTCCGGCCCCTTGTGGCGAGCGGTCACCGTCAAGCTGTTCAGGTCGGCGATGTTGGTCGCGTAGAGGTTGCCGCGCGTGTCCAGCGACAGCAGCGGCGCGTTGACCGAGACGAAATCGGCGTTGGTGCCGATGTCCTGGGCGGCGGTCAGGCTGACCGAGCTGGCGGTGACGCGCGTGTCCGCGATGCCGTCATCCAGGATGCTGCCCTGGGTGGACGTCAGCGTGACGCCGCTGCCGGCGCGGATGTTGCCCAGCTTCAGGGTCTGGTCGCCGCTGAACACGAACTGGTTCAGCAACGAGCTATAGACCTGCTTCAATTCATACGCATTGCCCACATCGTCGTTGACGTCGAACGCGAGGAAGGGCGCGGAGACTTGCAGGACGTTCTTGCGCAGCGGGTCGGCGTGGGTGTTGCTGACGGCCAGGTAGGTCAGCGTCTTGCCCGGGTTGTCGACGTAGATGTCGCCGCCGCTGCCCAGCGTCAGGCTGGTCGTGGCCGTCTTGATGTGGTCGCCCGCCGTGCCGATGTGCTGCTGCGCTTGCAGGTTGATGGCGTTGCCCAGCAGTTCGCTGTTGGCATTGGCGCGCAGGATGTTGCCGCCCTGGGCGTTCAGCCACAGGGTGCCCAGGCCGGCGTCCACCTTGTTCGCGGTCAGGTCCGCCACGCCGATGACGGAAATGCCGTTGTAGGCTTTCAGGTCATCCAGCAGCACGGAACCCTGGGCCTGGTTGATGTAGATGCTGCCGCCCGTGGCGTGCAGTTCACCCGCGGCCGTGCGCAGGTAGGTCCCCGTCGTGCCCACGGTGTAGCTGCTGTTCGATGCCGGCGCCAGCAGGGTGACGACGTTGCCGGTGATGAGCGATGCCGACGTGCCCGTGATGTTGCCGGCCCGCGCGGTCAGCGTGACGTTGCCCGAACCCGCGCTGACCTGGCCGGCGGAAATGCTGTTGCCCGTCAGGTTGACGGCGCCGCCGCCGGAACTGACGTTGTTGGCCAACACGCTGCCCGCGCCGGTGATTGCGATGGCGGCGTTGTCCGCCTGGGCCTGCGTGATGGTCAGGCTGGTGTTGCTGCTGTCCAGGTACACGCCGCCCGGACCCGCCGTGGCGGACACGTTGCCGGCGTTGGTCTTCAGGCTGCGCGACGCGGCGCCGATGGCGCCGTTCTGCGCCGACAAGGCCAGCGTGTTGGTCGAGATCGTGGTGGCGTCGTCGCCGTCGTCCACGATGTTGCCCAGGGTGGAGGCCAACGAGGTCGATGCGCCCGCCTTGATGGCGCCCACGGTCAGGTGGCCGCTGCTCCACACGGACAGCGGGCCGGTGGTTTCAACGGAACGCAGGTTCAGCGCGCCGGTGTTGTTCAGGTATACGCCGCCGACGCCGCTGGCGGCCGTCAGCGTGGCGGTCTGCGTGTTCAGGGCCTGGCCGGCGCTGCCGATGGCGCCGTTGTTGCCGTTGCTGCCGCTGGCCTTCAGCGCGATGCTGCCGGCGCTCATGCTGCCCGGGATGTTGCTGGCCAGGATGTCGCCGGCCGTGGACGTCAGCGCCAGCGTGCCGGAGCCCAACGAGACGGTGCCCACGCGGATCGTGCGGTCGCCGGTGAACGAGAAGCCCAGGCCGTCTTGCACGACCGAGTTCAGCTGATAGCCGCCGTTGTCTGCCAGCGAGAAATCCAGCCCGCCCGCCGAGGTGAGCTGGTACGTGTTGTTGACGCCCGGTTGCGCGTGGCGGCTGGTGATGTCCAGCGTGCTCAGTACCGAGCGGTTGGCCGCGAACAGGTTGCCGCCGGTGGCAAGCGCCAGGCGCGATGTCTGGGTGTTGACCGCGTTGCCGGCCTCGCCGATGTTGCCGCCGCTGGCGTCCAGGGTGACGGTGTTGCCCGCCACCACCTGGTTGGCGCCGCCCACGTTGCGGATGCTGCCCGCGCTGGTGCGGACCAGCGCCGCGCCGCTGCCGGCGTCAATGACGTTGGCCAGGTTGATGTCGCCGGTGGCGTTCAGCGTGATCGCGCCGCCCCGGCTGGTCAGCTTGCCGATGTTGCTCAGCGTGCTGCCCACGCCCAGCGCTTCCAGCGTGATGGCGCCGCCCTGGGTGCTGATTTCGGTGTTCGAATTCTCGAAGCGGATGCCGCCCGTTTGCGTCGAACGCAGCGTGAAGCTGTTGCCCGAGGTCGTCTTCAGGTTGATCGCGGCCATGTCCGCAATCGTGATCTGCCCGGTGGCTTCCAGCTTGATGTTGGTGGTGCCGGCCAGGCTTTCCAACAGGCCGCGCGACACGGTGTTGTTGGCCGCGTTGGCGTCGCCGCTGTTGAGCATGCCGTCGCCCGCGCTGCCGTCCAGCGCGCCCGAGCCGCTGCCGGAATCGACGATGCGCAGGTCGGTCGGGTCGATCAGCAACAGGCCGGTCTTGCCCTTGGGCGCGCGCATGTCCACGGAGCCGGTCAGGCCGATGTTCTTCTTGCTGGAGACTTCGGCAAAGCCGCCGTCGCCGCCTTGCTCGCCGCCGCGTGCCGACAGGCTGCCGGCAAAGGCGGTGGCCTCGTTGGACCACATCGTGACGCTGCCGCCGTTGCCGTTGACGCGCGCATCGGCCTTCAGCGTGGCGCCCGCCGCCACCTTGACGGTGGACGACTTGCCGCTGAACGCGGCCGAGCCGTCGTCCGGGGTAACGCCCAGGCTGCCCAGGGCGATCTCGCCGCCGCCCGCCGCGCCGGACACGTCGATGGCGGCGCCGCGCGCCACGTCCACGTGTTCACCGGTGACGACGACCTTGCCGCCTTGCTGGCCCGCGCCGGCGCCCGTGGCGTCGACGGTACCCGCGATCTTGACGGTGCCGGCGTCGCCGCCGGACAGCACGATCTTGCCGTTCTGCGTGCCCACCGACTGGGCGCTGATGATGCCGTCGGTATTGACGACGTTGTCGATCACGCCCTTGACGGCGCGCGCCGTCATCAGCACCGTGCCGCCGTCCGCGCGGATGACGCCGGTGTTGGTGACCAGTGCCGATACCGGCTTGCCGCTGGCGTCCTTGGGCAGTTCGCCCACGGTCGAGGTGGCGTCAAACGACAGCAGGCCGTCGCCCTGGAAGTCCACCGTGACGGTGTTCGCGCCCGCCAGCGCCACGCGGCCCAGCTTGGCCTGGATCACGCCCGAGTTGCTGACCGACGGCGCCACCAGCGCGGCCAGGCCGCTGTCCTTGATGGTGATCGTGCCTTCGTTGACGATCCGGGCATTGGCCTTGGTGGATGCCTGGTTGAACTTGTAGTTGCCGGCCAGGAAGTCCTTGTCGCTGATGTTTGCCGTGGTGGCGACCAGGCCGCCCACGTCGATGCGCGCGCCCTTGCCGAACACGACGCCGTTCGGGTTGACCAGCATCACGGTGCCGTTGGCGTTCAGCTTGCCGAAGATGGCCGACGGGTCGTTGCCGACCACTCGGTTCAGCGTGACGCTCTTGCCGCCGGGCTGGCGGAAGTTGACCGTTTCGTTGGCGCCGATGCTGAAGTCTTTCCAGTTGATGATCGCCTTGCCGCTGGACTGGTTGATGTCCAGCGTGCCGTTGCCGCGGTCATTGATGGTGGCGGCGCCGCCCACGACGTTGCCGCCGGTGGGGTTGGCGTGCGCGCCGCCGGAGGCCAGCGAGCCGATCAGCACGGCCAGCGTGCTGAGCGCGGGCAGGGCGGTGTCTTTCTTTATGCGCATGCGGCGAGCGGATTGGGCGAGGCTGCGGGATTTGCGATTCATGGTCGGTCTCTTGTCGTTCGCTGCTTAGTACTGCGCCGAGATGCTGAAAAATACGCGGGGATTCTTGTTGCCCTGGGTCAGGACGTCGCCGCTTGTGGGCTTGGCCACTTCAAACGTTGCGTACAGGGTCTTGTTAAGGTTGGCGCGCATGCCCGCGCCAATGGACGACACGTTGGCGCGCGTCAGCGGCGCGCTTTCGCTGCGCGACCAGATGCGGCCGCCGTCAACAAACGAATAAACGTGCGCACCGTGCGGCAGGAAGTTGTCGGTGGACACGGCGTAGCGCAGTTCCAGCGAGCCGGCCAGGCCGGAATCGGCGGACATTTCGCCATCGTCATAACCCCGGCCGAAGTTGGGGCCGCCCAGCGCGAATTCCTCGCTGGCCAGTAGCGGGCTGGCGCTGTACTGGCCGGCAAAGGTGGCCACCAGCGACAGGCGATCGGTCAGCTGTTGCAGGCGCGTCAGTTCGGCGGTGAGCTTCAGGAAGTCCGACCGGCCCTTGGCGCGCGAGGCCAGCTCGGCGCCTTCTTGTGTGGCGCCCATCGCGTCCAGGCCCTGGTGCACCGTGCCGCGAATGGCGGTGATGCCGTTCCAGCTGTCGGTGCGGTCATAGCTCAGGCCCGCGCGCAGCACGCGCAGCCGGTCGCGCGTAAAGGGCGTCTCGGTAATGTCGGTAGCCACGTTGCGCACGTCGAACATGCCGAAGGCGCGCAGGTTTTCCAGGCGCGAGCGGATCAGCGGATAGGTGACGGTGGCCGTGTAGGCCTGCACGTCGCTGGCCACGTTCAGCGGGGCGAGGTCGCGGCCCGGCTCGCTCTTGGCGTAGCTGGCGGCCAGCCCGAAGGTCATGCCGCTGTCGCTGACCAGCATGTCGTAGTTGGCGGCAACGGCCTGGCTGCGGTAGGCCGGAAAGCCCAGGCGGCCGCTCAGCGTGAAGGTGTCGGCGCGGGCGCCGAACGAATTCAGCGTGACCTGGCCGGTCATTTCGCTCCAGCCCAGGTAGGGCGAGCCACGGTTATCAATGCCCAGGCGCGCATCGACCGGCTTGCGTTCGCTATGCACCACCAGCACCGAGCCGCCCACTTCCTTGGGCGAGGCCTCCAGCGACGCGCGCACCACCAGGCCGTTCAAGTCATTGGCCAGCAGCAATTGGCGTTCGACTTCGGCCACGTTGATCGGGCGCACGCCACGCAGGCGCTGCACCAGCTTTTCCACCGCCGCTTGGGCGGGGCCGATATCGCCGTCGTACTTCACGTCCGACACATAGCCTTCCACCACCACGATGCGGAACACGCCGCCATCGACTGTCTGCGCCGGCACGATCACGCGCGTGGTCACGTAGCCGTCATTGCGGTAGAGCAGTTCGATGTCGTTGGCCACCTTGAAGGCATCGGCCACGGTGATCGTCTTGCCGACCAGCCCCTGGTAGAACGCGCTGATGGTCTCGGGCGCGTAGTGGGTCACGCCTTCCACCCGCATGTTGGCCAGCGTGAAGCTCAGCTTGTCGGCGCCCACCGGGGCCTCGGACGCGCTGCCCTGCTGCACCGTCACTTCCGGGGCGGTGGTCATGCTTTCCGGCATGGCCGGCTGGGGCAGGGCGCGGCCGGGCTCGGCGGCGGACGGCAACTGCGGGCGCACGCTTTGCGCGGCGGCGGGGCTGGTCGCCAACGCCAGGGCCGTTAAGGCCAGGCCGACATGCAGGGAAAGGGGGGAGAGGCAGAGGACAACGGGGCGGCAAAATCGGGATAAACGGCGCATGAGTACTCGGACGGCGGCTTGTTACATTCGGATTTAATAGATGCTATTTGACATATTTGTCACGCTTGGGTACACAGAATTTTTGCAACTTCCAAGCCTTGGGATATGCCTACGCTCGTGACGCCGTCACCGGTAGAGCGGGCAAATACAGGGGAATCCCGGTGTCGTGGGTCTGTGGCGGCAACGCCACAACGACACGAAAACATCCCTTCGCCGACCAGTTTCGCGCTGTAACAAACATTATCGTAAGTACGCAAATATTCCATTACCGAGGTTTGCTGGAATGTCAGGCAGGTTTGCCGCAAGGAAAATTATTCGAGTCCAGGGCCCGGATTTGTCTCGTGTTACCAACGCTAAAGCGGGCCAGCATGAAAGAATGCGCGGCATGAACGACGCCTTCTTTTCGATGGCTCCGGGCCAGCTCGCGGGCTTACGCGTACTGGTCGTGGAGGACCGCCCCGAAGACCGCATGCTGCTGGTCGATTTCCTGACCAGCCAGGACTGCCGCGTCTATGTGGCGGAGGACGGCAATGACGGCTACCGCAAGGCGCAGCTGGTGCAGCCGGACATCATCCTGATGGACGTGACCATGCCGGTGTGCGACGGCCTGGCCGCCTGCCGCCTGCTGAAAGCCGACCAGGCCACGCGCGGCATCCCCGTCATCTTCCTGACGGCGGCTAGCCTGCCCGGCGAACGCGTGGCGGGTCTGTCGGCCGGTGCGGTGGATTACGTGGCCAAGCCCTTCGACTTCGAGGAAGTGCGCCTGCGCCTGCTGATTCATCTGCGGGTAGGGGCCACGCCCAACGCCACGCCGACCCCTGTTCCCACCGTGGCCGAAATCCATGCGGACGATGGCACCTCGGCCGCCGCGGCCGGTGCGACGCTGGACGGCGTGCTGTTTCGCGCCGCCCGCAAGCTGCTGCGCGAACGGCTGGACCACACACCGGAATTGATGGCGCTGGCGCAGGCGCTGAACACGAACGCGCGCCGGCTGAACCAGGCGTTCCGGCGCTGCGCCGGCACGACGGTCTTTGAATTCCTGCGCGAAGAGCGCATGCGCGAGGCGCGCCGCTTGCTGTGCGAAACCAGCCTGGATATCCAGGCCATTTCGCAGGCGGTGGGCTATGGCAATCGGGGTAATTTCTCTACGGCTTTTCGCGAGCGCTTCGGCATGCCCCCCACGGCCTTGCGCCAGGAGCATGATCCTTATGCATGATCGCCGCCTGGGCTTGCCGGGCAGGCTGCCGTTGAACGTGATGTTGCCGTTGATGTTGCCGTTGTTGTTGCTGTTGCTAGGGGTCCTGTCATGCGTGATGTCGCCCGTGCACGCACAGCCCATACCGCCTGCAACGCCCGTCGTCGACTTGAACGCCGTGACCGGCAAGCTGCCCCTGAACCACGAATTGCTGGGGCAGGAAGACACGACCGCGTCCAAGGACGTCGGCCAGATCCTGGACGGGCCCTGGCAGCCCGTGGCGCCCGCCTGGCTGAATCGGGGCTTTTCGAAATCGGTGTACTGGCTGAAGCTGGACGTCAGCAACCCCACGCAGGGCTTTGTTGAACGCTGGTTGTCGTTCGGCGTCCCCAGGCTGGAAGACGTGCGGTTCTATCTGTATCCCGCCGGACAGCGGGAGCCTTCCCAAGTCATCCTGGCAGGCAACCGCGAGCCGCTCGCATCGCGACAAGTGCCGTCGTCGGTGTCCGTGGCCGCGCTGCTGCTCAATCCGGGTGAACGCATGACGGTGCTGGTGCGGGTGCAAAGCCGCTCGGCCATCAGCATGGAACCCACCTTGTGGACGCCGGGCGCGTTCGTGGGCGCGGCGCAGCGCGGCACGCTGGTGCTGGCGCTGCTGATCGGCGCGCTGCTGATGGTGGTGATCTACACGGGGGTGCTGGGCGTGGCCCAGCGCGACCTGGTGTTCCTGCTGCTGTCCGCCGCCATCATTACCGAAATCCTCTACAGCATTTCGTACCAGGGCTTGCTGTACCGCTATGTGGTGACGGGCGGCGGCGAAGTGGTGTTGCGCGCGCCCAGTGTGCTGGGCACGCTGGCGGCCACGGTGTTCGGGTTCTCGGTCATGCTGTTCGCCGATCTGCATCGGGTGCGGTTGTGGCGCTGGGTGTACGGCGCGCTGATCGCCGTGGGCCTTGTGGGCTCGGTCTGGGCGGCGTTTGGCGAGTATCGCGCCAGCGCGCAGGCGCTGGTCGGGCTGATCTTCCTGTGGGGGCTGGTCTGGCCGGTTTCCATGGCTGATGGCTGGCGGCGCGGGCATGCCAACGCGCGCATCTTCCTGCTGTCGTTCGCGGTGTATTGCGCCTGCCTGTTCCTGCGGCTGGCATTCATCAACGGACTGCTGCCCGGCCGGTGGGAAGGCGGGCCCGAGGTGGCGTGGGACCTGTTGTCGGTGTCGCTGATGCTGGCCGTGCTGGTGCACGGACGAACGCGCCAGCATCGGCAGGAAAAGCTGGCGGTCCAAGCCGAGCTCACGCAGGCGCGTGAACGCGAGCACCAGCGCCTGGATTACGCCGTCAGGGAACGCACGCAGGCCTTGCAGGAAGCATTGATCCAGGCCGACGAAGCGGGCCGCGTGCGCCAGGACTTCCTGGCGCGCATCAGCCATGACCTGCGCACGCCGCTGACCTCGATCATCGGTTTCGCGGATCTGATCCAGGCGGGCGGGCGCGACGATGCGCCGCGCGGCGCCATCATTCGACGCAGCGCCGATCACATGCTGGGCATGGTGAACGACCTGATCGATTACGCGGCGGGCGTCGGCGGCCAGGCGCTGCGCGTATCGCCGGAATACGTGCACGCCTTGCTGGATGCCGTGGCCAAGGAATCGGCGCCCATTGCTGCCCGCCATAACAACCAGTTTGTATTGCGCGTGTCGGACTCGGTACCCGCCGTGTTGGAAATGGACGGCAAGCGCGTGCGGCAGGTGTTGTCCAACCTGATCGACAACGCGGCCAAGTTCACCCGGGGCGGCGTGCTGACGTTGACGGCCGATTACGCGGCGTCTGGCCCTGCTGCTGTCGACGCTGCGGGGAAGTTGGTGTTGTCGGTGCGCGATACGGGCTGCGGTATCGCGCCGTGCGATCGTCAGCGCATCTTCGAACCCTTCCACCGGCTCGCGGCCGCCGATAACCAGCCGGGGGTGGGGCTGGGCCTGGCCATCGTCCAGCAGTGGGTGGAGCGCATGGACGGCGATATCCGTGTGGAAAGCCACGTGGGCCTGGGCACCTTGATCAGCGTGACGTTGCCGGTCAGGAAGATGGACGAGTCCCGCATTTCGCATCACTACATCGCCGCCGCGCCGCATGTGCTGCCAACGCTGGACGGGTCGGGCAAGCATCTGTGGCTGGCCGAGGATACGCCCGAGATCCGCGAATTCCTGGTCGAGGAACTGGCCAGCATGGGCTTTCAAGTGGACAGCGAAGCCGATGGCCGGGGCATGGTGGCGCGCATCGAGGCGCAGGACGCGCGGCGCCCCGACTTGATCCTGACCGACCACCGGATGGAAGGCGTGGATGGCTCGGCGGTGCTGGCGGCGGCGCGCGCGCGCTGGCCGGACCTGCCCGTGGTGGCGGTGTCGGCCACCCCGCACGACACCCTGGCCTTGGGCGGCGCGCGCTATGACGCCAGCCTGCTCAAGCCCATCAGCCTGGTCGAGTTGCGGCATGTGTTGGGCAGGCTGTTGAACCTGACGATCAAGGCCGTCGGCGACGAGGGCGAGCCTGCGTCATCGCCCACGTTTGCGCCGCGTTTGTCCGGCGCCGAGCTGGCGCAGGTGCAAGTGCTGCTGGATAGCGGCGCCATCTCTGACCTGATCGACTGGTCGCGCGCGTTGCAGGCGCGCAATGTGGCATTCAAGGACTTTTGCGCGGCGCTGCAACGCCTGGCAAAACAGGGCGACATCGGGGCGATTCGCAAGCTGTGCGAAACCATGCGCGCCGGCTGAACGACCGCGCCGGAAACGCAAAGGGGCCGGTTGCCCGGCCCCTGCGTGACGCGTCGGCTTATACCGCCGACACGTTGCCCGTGGATTTTCCAGCGGGTTCGCCCGCCGCGGGTACGCCCGCCGTTGTGGCGGCCGCCGCATCCGGCGGCACGGTCACGATCGATGTCAGCGACGGGCTGGCGGGCTTCAATGCCGCCAGGTCCGGACGCGGACGTTGCAGTTCGGCGTTGCCGGCAAAGGCCTGCTCCATGCCTTGGGCTGCCGCCAGCACCTCGCGGTCGCCGCGAAAGCGCCCGACGATCTGCATGCCAAACGGCATGCCTTGGTGGTCCAGTCCGCAAGGCAGCGTCAGGGCGGGGTGCGTGGTCAACGTCACCACATACGTCAGCGCCAGCCAGCGATAGTAGTTTTCCTGGCGGCGGCCGTTGATGGATTCAGCGTACAGCTGCGTCCACGGAAACGGCGACACCGGCGTGGTGGGCGACAGGATCAGGTCGTAGTCGTCAAAGGCACGCTGGAAGCGCTTGATCAGGCGCGTCTGTTCGGCTTGCGCCCAGGCGCAATCCTTCAGGCTCATCGCGGCGCCCATCTCGAAGTTGGCGCGGCTGTTGGGGCCCAGGCTGTTGGGGTCTTTCTCGTAGGCGTCGCGCATGCCCGCCACGAAGGCCTCGGCGCGCAGCACGTCAAAGCAGCGATGGGCCTCGCCGAAGTCCAGCTCGATGGGGTCGCAGGCCGCGAACAGATGGCGCATGGCCGCGATCTTGGCGCGGAAGGTGGCGCGGATGCCGTCGTCCACCTCGCACTGGCCGAAGTCTTCGGTGTAGGCCACGCGCAGGCGGCCCAGGTCGGCCATGCCCGGCGTCAAGAATTGCAGCGGGTCCAGCGGATAGCTCAGCGGGTCACCGGCGTCGGGGCCGGCGCTGGCCGCCATTTGCAAACACGCGTCCGCCACCGTGCGGCCCATCGGGCCGACGACGGAGATCGGCGTCCAGCCCAGCAGCTTGCGCACGCTGGGCACCACGCCCGGCGAAGGGCGAAAGCCCACCACGCCGCACTTGGACGCCGGAATGCGCAGCGAGCCGCCCGTGTCCGACCCCGTGCAGACCGGGAACATGTCGCTGGCCAGCGCGGCGGCCGACCCGCCCGACGATCCGCCGGCATTCAGGTTGGGGTTGAACGGGTTACCGGTTGCGCCCCACACGGTGTTGCGCGAATTGGCGCCCGCGCCCATTTCCGGCACGTTCGTCTTGGCGGTGACGATGGCGCCGGCGCGGCGCAGGCGCGCCACCAGCGTCACGTCTTCGGTGGGGATGTGGTCGCGATAAATCTGCGACCCGAAGGTGGTCAACAGGCCGGCGGTGGGCTCCAGGTCTTTCACGCCCAGCGGCAGGCCGTGCAGCAGGCCCAGCGCGTCGCCTGCCATCACCGCTTGTTCGGCGGCGCGCGCTTCCAGGCGCGCGCGTTCGAACGCGGTGGCGGTGACGGCGTTGATGTACGGGTTGACCGCCTCGATACGCGCGATGCACGCGTCCAGCAATTCCACCGGCGAGAGCTGGCGCGCGCCGATCAGGCGCCGCAGCTCCACGGCCGACAGCGAGACGAGGGAATCGTCCAGGGTCATGAAAACTTCCTTCAATCGATTTTGATATTGGCGCGCTGCGCAACGTCGCGCATCTGCGGCAGTTCCTTCTGGATCAGCGCTTCGCCTTCGGCCGCGCTGGAGAACGCGGCTTCAAAGCCCTGCGCCTCCAGGCTCTTGCGCACGTCCGGCGATGCCACCGTGGCGCGCAAGGCGGTCTCAAGCTTGGTCTTCACGTCGGCGGGCAGCCCGCGCGGCGCGGTGAACATCAACCACGTGTCCATGGCCACCGACGGATAGCCCTGTTCGGCAAAGGTCGGCACGTCGGGCAGGAAGGCCGAACGCGTGGGGGCCGACACCGCCAGCACGCGCACCTTGCCCTGCTTGCTTTGCGGCAGCGCGGCCGCCACGGTGTCGACCGAGAACGGGATCTGGCCGCCGATCAGGTCGGTCATGGCGGGGGCGCTGCCCTTGTAGGGCACGTGAATCATCTTGATGCCGGCGGCCGACAGGAAGGCTTCGCCGACAAAATGCGCGGTGGTGCCGGCACCGAACGAACCGTAGGCCGGCGGCTCCTTGTCGCGCGCCTTGGCGTAGGCCACCAGTTCCTTCAGATCCTTGACCGGCACCTGCGGGTTGGCCAGCAGCGCCAGGCCGGTGCGGCCCACGATGCCCAGCGGTTCAAAGCTCTTGACCGGATCGTACGGAAGCTTGTTCTGGATGGCCGGGTTGACCGTGAAGGTGGTGCCCGAGCTGACCAGCAACGTGTAGCCATCGGGCGCGGCCTTGGCGACGAAGCCGGCACCGATTGCGGTGCCCGCGCCCGCGCGGTTTTCCACCACCACGGTCTGGCCCAATTCCTGGCCCAGCTTTTGCGCGATGACGCGGCCCAGCACGTCGGTGGCGCCGCCGGGCGGAAAGGGCACCACCAGCGTGACGGGGCGCGTGGGGTAGCCGGTCTGGGCGGCGGCCGGGGCAGAGGCGGCAAGGGTGCCCGCCAGGGTGACACCAAGGGCAATCAAGGCAGTCTTCATGGTCATGCTCAACGAGAGTGGTGGAGAGAAGGCGCTTGTGTCGGCGCCTGAGGGTCGGCCGCGAGTCGTTGCCCGCGGCTCAGGAATTGCTCATATTCTTCGGCCGGCACGAACAGCCCGCCCGTGGTCCAGGCCAGATGCGTGGCACGCGGCAGGTGCGGCAGCAAGCCGCGCTGGCGCAGCCAGTGTTGGCCCGCGACGCTGCCCAGCAAGTGGCGCGGGCCAGAAAAGCCCGCTGCCGCCGAGGGCTCGATGCGTAGGCCTTCGCTGTCATGCAGGCGCGCCAGGTCGCCGTAAAGCGTATCGTCCGCCACGGTGTAGACGCCGGCCAGCAGGTCGCCCACGGCGGCATACGCCAGGTCCGACGCGCGCGGCACGGCCAGGCCGTCGGCCTCGGTCTGGTTAGTCAGGCCGATGTCGTAGACCGACGGCGGCACCGGCAAGCCGGGCAGTTGGCCATTGCCGGCCATCATGCGCAGCAGAAAGCACGGCGACTGGACCGGCTCGGCAAAGAAGCAGTGCACGTGCGCGCCGAACAGCAACGACAAGCCAAAGGCGATGCCGCCCGGCGCGCCGCCCACGCCGCAAGGCAGGTAGACAAATAGCGGATGCTCGGCGTCGACCACGATGCCGGCTTGCGCCATCTGCTCGCGCAGCGCCAGCGCGGCTGCCGCATAACCCAGGAACAGCGAGGCCGAGCGTTCGTCGTCAACGAAGTAACCCTTGGGGTCGGCCTCGACCTGGCGGCGTCCGGCCGCCACGGCTTTTTCGTAATCGCCGGGGTGTTCCACCACCTCGACCCCGCGCGCGCGCAGCCGGGTTTTTTTCCATTCCTTGGCGTCCGCCGACATGTGCACGGCGGCCCGAAACCCCAGCGCCGATGCAATCACGCCAATGGACAAACCCAGGTTGCCGGTTGAGCCCACGGCTACCTGGTATTCAGAGAAACAGGCGCGGGCCTCCCGCGAGGCCAGCTTGATGAAGTTATCGCCGGGCGCGATCAGGCCGCGTTCCAGGGCCAGCTTTTCGGTGAATTCCAGCACTTCGTGGATGCCGCCGCGCGCCTTGATCGACCCCGCCACGGGCAACGCGTGATCCGCCTTGATCCACAACCGCCCCGACGCCTTGGGCAGGCCCAACGCGTCCTGCATGGCGGGGGTTTCCAGCAACGGCGATTCGATCACGCCGGCGGTGGCTTGCAGCTCTGGAAAGCGCTGCGCCAGTAACGGTGCGAAGCGCGTGAAGCGGTCCTGCGCGGCTTGCACATCGGCCAGGCTGAAGGGGGCAACGGTGGGCGCGGCGACGGGGGCGGCAACGGGGGCAAGCCCCACGGCCGGGCGAGTCCACAACACGGGCCGCGCCGCGCGCAACGCCTGCAAGGAAAGGGACGAAACAGAAGCGGGGGACGGGATCATGACTGCGCTTGCCTAAGGGGGGCGTCCAGAAGACGTCATCTAACGGTCACATCCTAGGCTCGCCCTTAACGTTGCCGCAATATGAATTGATAGAATTGTCTGTTGCGTTTTGCGCAAACCAAGGGCAAACCCGATGAACCCCCAGATTCTGCAAGAAATGGCCCTGCGCTACTTCCTGGAAGTGGCGCGCTGCGGCTCCGTCAGCGTGGCGGCCGAGCGGCTGGAAGTGGCGCCGTCGGCCGTCAGCCGCCAGATCGCCCGGCTGGAACGCGAGCTGGGCACTTTGCTGTTCGAGCGCCGCTCGCGTGGCATGGCGCTGAACGCGGCCGGCGAATTGTTGGCCGCGCACGCCAAGCGCGCGCAACAGGACGTGGACCGCGTGACCGGTGAAATCATGAGCCTGCGCGGCCTGCGTCAGGGGCTGGTGCGCGTCGTGTGCACCGAGGGTTTCGTGCACGACGTGGTGCCCGCCGCCATCGCGGAATTTCGCAAGCAATATGCAGGCATTCGTTTCACGCTGGATGTGTGCTCGCAGCGTGAAGTTCCTGTCCGGGTGCGCGACGGCGCGGCCGATATCGGCATCACGCTCAGCCTGACCTCACACCGAGACGTGCGCGTGGAATTGCGCATGCCCGCGCCGGTGCGCGCGGTGGTGGCGGCGGGCCATCCCTTGGCTGCGCAATCCGAAGTGTCGCTGGCGCAATTGATGGCGTATCCGCTGGCGTTGCCCGACGCCGATTCCACGCTGCGGCAGTTGATCGACATCAGTTGCAGCCGCCAGCAATTGCAGTGCGAGCCCGTGTTCTCCAGCCGCAGCGTCGATGCGCTGGTGGCGTTCGCGGGGGCGGGCGGCGGCGTGGCGTTCTGCGGGGAACTGGCAATCCGTTATCGGTTGCGCGGCAAGCAGGTGGTGGCCGTGCCGCTGCGCGACCGCGAAATGAACGAACGCCACTTCGAGGTCCAGACGCTGGCCGGACGCGTGCTGCCCGAGGCCGCCAAGGCGTTCATCGCCAGCCTGCGAGCGCAGCTGGAAGCGGAGGGCGGGGTGGTGGATTGATGCGCGGCGATTGATGTGCGGCGATTGATGCGCGGTGACCGCTGCGCCGTGATCAGTGCGCCGTGATCAGTGCGCGGATCAGCGTCGCACGCCATCCCGATACGCCACCGCCACCATCGCCGCCACCACGAACGTCATCACCGCGAACAGCACGACATACCCGGCGGTCCACAACAGCCCTGCGTTCGTGGCGTAGTGCAGATATTCCGTCAGCCCGCTGTGGGCAAAGCCGCCCAGGCTGACCAGCACGGCCAGGGCCAACACCAGCGGCCAGCGCGGATAAGGCATGGCGGCGCGGATACCTTGCAAGCTCGCGTCGCCCGTGACGGCGGTGCGCGGCAGGCTCAAGGCCAACACCGCCACGCAAAACAGCACCGGCAGCCACACCACCAGCACGGCCGGCACCAGTGCCGCCAGGAACTTGTTGGTGCCCGGCCCGTTCATCATCATGTAAAGCACATAAGGCAGGTCGCCCGTCGCGCGCGCCAGCACGGCCACGATCAGCACCAGCACGCTGAATACCATCAGGTGCCGCGCCTCGGCCGAACCGCCGCGCGTGGCGTCGGGGTTGGCGCCGCTGCCCAGCACCACGACACGATGCCAGGCGAACGTCACGCGCGCGAACGCGATCAGGTTGATCAGCGCCAGCAACAAATACAGCGCGCTACCGGTCCAGGCCAGCGTCGCGGCCAGGATGGCGAATGGCAGCGACAACAGAAAGGCCGCGAGCGACCACGGCGCGGCGGCCAGCATGGCCCGGCCCTGATGGCGGATGACGCTGGCCGTGGCAAAGAAGTATCGACGTGCTCCGAATGTTTGCGACAAGGCGGCGCCTGCTTGGAAACGAAGGGGGTTCGTTTATACCGCAGCTGGGGGCGGGCGGTGCGGCGCCGTCAAGGCGCCACGACGACGCGGTCCGGAGGGTATGAAGACGGCGCCGTGGGACGGCGCCGTGGCCTAAACCGCCGCCCCGCTGCGGGCCAAACCCGCCAGCACGTTGCGCGCCGCCGCCACGCCCATGTTCACGTAGGCCGCGCGGGTCACCCCGCCGATGTGCGGGCTGAGCAGGATGCGGGGCTCCTGTTGAAACGGGTGTCCCGCCGTCATGGGTTCGACGGCGAAGCTGTCCAGGCCCGCGGCCATCACCTGGCCGCTACGCACGGCGGCCAGCAGCGCCGCTTCGTCCACCAGGCCGCCCCGCGCGGTGTTCACCAGGATCACGCCGGGCCGGCACTGCGCCAGCGTGTCGGCGTTGACCAGATGATGGTTGTCGTCCGTCAGCGGGCAGTGCAACGACACGGCATCGCACTCCTGCCAGATGCGGGGCAACGCCACGCTCTGGATATAAGGCGGCAGGTCTTGCGCATAGGGATCGTGGCCAATGACACGCATGTTCATGCCGTGCGCCATCGCCGCAAAGCGCCGGCCGATGGCGCCCAGCCCGACCACGCCGACCGTCTTGCCGTCCAGCTCCACGCTTTTGTGCGTGGCCTTGTCCCAATGGCCCGCCCGCATGCGCGCATCCAGCGGCACCACCGATTTGGCGGCGGCAAGCAGCAGCGCCAGCGCGTGCTCGGCCACGGCCGCCGCGTTCGCGCCCGCCGCCGCCACGACCTCGATGCCGCGTTGCGCGGCGGCAGCCTTGTCGATGGTGTCGGTGCCGCTGCCGTGCTTGGAGAT
The DNA here is from genome assembly GCF_059760425.1 of Achromobacter sp. RT286_PF. Taxonomy (NCBI): domain Bacteria; kingdom Pseudomonadati; phylum Pseudomonadota; class Betaproteobacteria; order Burkholderiales; family Alcaligenaceae; genus Achromobacter; species Achromobacter sp. RT286_PF. The sequence goes on along the minus strand of NZ_JCBAMR010000002.1, from coordinate 198,678 downwards.
CACGCGCAAAGACGGCGCGGCGTCCATCGCGGCGGCGCCCACCTTGCTGTAGCGCACGATGATGGCCACCGGATCGTGCTGGCGGCACAGCGCCACGATGTCGTCTTCCGACGGCGCCTTGCCCGCGTAGACGATGTTGAACCCGTCCAGCAGCGCCAGGGCTTCGGTGGCCAGGTCGGCGGCGGTAACGACCAACGCCGGTTTAGGCGCAGCAGGCATGGTCACAGCGCCTCTCCTTCCTTCAGCACGCCGGCGCTGCGCAGCGCGGCCGTCAGCCAGGTGGCTGCGGTGTCGCCGGCCTGAATGGCGGCGATGCGGGCGGCTTCGTCGCGCACTTTCTTTTCCGCCGCGGGCAGCAAGCCTTCGATTTTTTCGCGCTCGACGACGACCACGCCGTCGGCATCGCCAATGATGAAGTCGCCGGGGTGGACCGTCACGCCGCCCACCGAGACGGGGTGGCCGATGCGGCCGGGCACGTTCTTGGTCGGGCCGTTGGGGTTGGCGCCGGCCGCGAATACCGGATACCCCATGTCGATGATTTCGGTGGTGTCGCGCGCCGCGCCATCGATCACCACGCCGGCGATGCCCAGCTGGCGGCAGGCGGTCATCATGATGGTGCCCATCAGCGCGGCGCTCAGGTCGCCCTTGCCGTCGATCACCAGCACGTCGCCGGGCCTGGCCAGCGAGATGGCCGCGTGAATCATCAGGTTGTCGCCGGGCCGCACCTCAACGGTGAAGGCGGTGCCGGCCAGCTTCATGCCGGGGTCCAGCGGCCGAATGCGGCCACTGAGCGCGCCGCGCCGGCCCGCCACATCGGCCAGGATGGCCGGCTGCAACGACGCGGCGCGGCGCACGATGTCGGCCGGGACGCGGGAAAAGTCTTTGATGATGTCGGGGTTTGCCATGGAAATTCCTGTCTGAAGAAGACGATGTTGGGTTCGGTTTTTTTGGCCGGGCGGTGCCTGCGCGGCCTGGGTCTCATTCGACGCGGGCGCCCGAGTCCTTCACGATCTTTCCCCAGCGGATGCGGTCGTCATGGATCAGCTTGGCGAATTGTTCAGGCGTGCTGGTCAGCACGCGCGCGCCTTGTTCCTGGTACTTCGTACTAAGGTCCTGCGCTTGCAGCGCCTTGTTGAATTCCGCGTTCAGACGCTGCACGATGTCCTGCGGCACGCCGGCCGGCGCGGCCAGGCCGAACCACGTCACGGCCTCGAAGCCGGGGTAGCCGCTTTCGGCAATGGTCGGCACGTCGGGCATGTCGGGCACGCGTTGCGCCGAGGTCACCGCCAGCGCGCGCATCTTGCCGTTGCGCACGTGGCCGATCAGCGTGGGCACCGACGACAGGTACATGTCGATCTGACCGCCGATCAGGTCGTTGGACGCCTGGGCGGCGCCCTTGTACGGCACGTGCGTCAGCTTGATGTCGGCGGCGTTCTGCAACTGCACGGCGGCCAGGTGGGCCACGGTGCCGTTGCCCGAGCTGGCGTAGTTCAGCGCCTCGGGTTTGGCGCGGGCCGCGGCGATCATGTCCTTGAACGATTTCAACGGCGAATTGGCCGGCACCACCAGCACGAGCGGCGCGTCGGCAATCAGGCCGATGGCGGACAGGTCGGTTTCCGGGTCGTAGGGCAGCTTGGCGTACAGCGTGGGGTTGATGGCCAGGTTGCTGGTCTGCCCCAGCACCAGCGAATAGCCGTCCGCCGCCGACTTCGCCACCGCGTCCACGCCGATATTGCCGCCGGACCCCGGGCGGTTTTCCGTGACGATGTTCCAGCCGGTGTTCTTTGCCACCTTCAGCGCGGCTTCGCGGGCCAGCACGTCGGTGCCGCCGCCCGGAGGGAAGGGCACGATCAGGCGGATGGGTTTGTCGGGGTAGCCCTGGGCGGCGCTGATGCCCGCCACGCAAACGAGCGCCAGGCCCGACAACACGCGCGCAATCACTTTCATGGTTTGTCTCCAGTCTTTGTTTTGATCCGCGCATTGTGCGAGCGTGTTCCGCCTAATACAATCCAGGTTCGCAGTACGGAACACGTTTCGTACGGCGGTTGATTTAAAAGACTGGGGGGCGAGGCTTGAACGACGACGGCAATGACGGCAAAGACCGCGAAGGCGGCGGCAGCGCAGGAATAGAAAATGACGCCGACGGCGCCGAAGACGGCGTGGTCGCCGTCCGGCGCGCCATGCGCATCCTGGAGGCCTTCGGTGTGGACGACGCCCACCTGACGCTGGCTGAACTCAGCCGCCGCACGGGCTGCCATCGGTCCACCGTGCTGCGCCTGGCGCGCACCCTGGCCATGGACGACTACCTGGCCCAGCGGCCGGACGGCACGTGGCGCCTGGCGCGCGCGGCCGGTTGGCTGGGCGCGTGCTACCAGGCCACGTTCAACGTGCAGGAATTGGTGCAGCCCGTGCTGCGCGAGCTGTCCGGCGCCACAGGGGAAAGCGCAACGTTCTATGTGCGCGAAGGCAATCAGCGGATTTGCATGGCGCGTGTCGAAGGCCCGAAGTCCATCCGCCACCACGTTCGGGTTGGCGCGGCGCTGCCCTTGAACCTGGGCAGCCCGGGCCGCGTGCTGCTGGCGTTTTCAGGCGAGGCGGGCGACGAGTACGAGGCCGTACGACGTGCCGGCTACATGATTTCGCTGGGCGAGCGCGACGCCGAAGTCTCCAGCATTTCGGCGCCGGTCTACGGCATCAACTGGACCCTGCTGGGCGCGATCTGCATCTCTGGCCCGATCTCGCGCTTGAACGAAGCGGTGCTGCTGGGCCATAAAGAAGCCATTCTTTCAACGGCCAGCCGGCTGTCGCGGTCGATGATGGGCGCGCGGCAAGGCGGCGCGGGTTAGGGCACGGGCTGGGCATCTCTGAGGCGGCAAACATCCGCGGGGCCAGCATCACCCGATCGGCCATTTGGGCAGCCGTATCTTGCGGTACGGCAGGCTGCGCCAGTCGGGGCTGGCCGAGCCGGGGGCGGCCACGTACACCACGGCGCGCGCCAAGGGCGCGTACTGCGCATGGAAGTGATGGGCCGACTTCACCACGATCAGCCGTTGCGCCGTCAGGTCGCATCCCAACTGCGTGAACAGGTCCGTGTGATAGGCCTGTGTGCGCAGTGACACCAATGCAATCAGGATGCCGTCGGCATCGACCAGCGCGCAGTCGCCCAGCGCGATGCGCGTGCCGGAATTGCCCGTCATGAACATATCGGCGTGGGTTGCCACAACGCGGCAACGCGCGTCCACGGGCGCGCCCGACAGCGGGCCGACCTTGCCGCCGATGCGCAGGTCCAGCTCGGCGCCCACGCCCGCATCGAAGGCGATGCGGGCGGCCACCGGGTCCCACATCGGTCCCAGCGCCGCGTTGCGGATGCCGCGTTCCCGCATGCGCGCCAGCAGATAGGTGGAGTCTCCGGCCGCGCCGCTGCCCGGGTTGTCGGACCGGTCGGCCAGCACAACGGGACCCTCGCCAAACGCCAAGGCTTCGTCCAGCGCTTCGTCCACGCCGCGGTACGGCACCATCAGTTGTTCGCGCATGCCGATCAGTTCGTCGGCAAGCGTGCGCGCCAGCGTCTGCGCGGCGGCGGCGTCGCCATCGGCATAGACCAGCACCTTGGTGCCCATCTCGGGCACGTCGCCCGTGGCGAAGCCTTGCGCGACCGACACCGACAGAATGCCGTCGCGCCCTTCCAGCGCCTTGATGCGGGCGACAAAACCGCGCGCCGGTTCGCGCGTGGTGTGCATCGGCACGACCATGTCGCAATCGACCAGCGCGGCAACGGGATGCTGCCGCCGCTGGTGGGCCGCGTGGCACAGGTCCACCAGTTCACAGGCGCGCTCGTAGACGTCAACGTGTGGATATTCCTTGAACAGCACCAGCACCGTCGCCTGCTCCACCATCAACGGCGTCAGGTGCGCGTGCGGGTCCAGCTCGGCGCCGACCGTTACGTCGGGGCCGACCAGCTCCCGCACACGGCGCAGGATGTCGCCTTCGCAATCGTCATAGCCGTCGGCCACCATCGCGCCATGCAGGCCCAGCAGCACCATGTCCACCGGCAAGGCCCCGCGCAGGTCAGCCAGCAGTTCGTCGCGCAATGTCTCGTAGGCGGCTCGCGTGGTGGTGCCGCCCGGTTGCGCCGAGGCCACCAGGCCCTCGATCACCGTCCAGCCCTGTTGCGCGGCGCGCTGTCGCGCGACCCACAGCGGCCCGCCGTAAAACGTCATGTGATCGGGGTGGGTGCCCGCGCGCAGATACTCGCGCGACGTGAACGCGGCCAGGCCGGTGGGCAAAGGGGAAAACGTGTTGGTCTCGGTGGCGAGAGCGCCGGTGAAGATACGCATGGGACGGCTCCTGGGGGCGCGCGCGGCGCCTACGGTTGAAAGGGCGCGGCGTTGATCGGCACGGGTTCGCCGTTCATTTGCGCGGTCAGCAAGGCGGCGCTGCCACAGGCAAGCGTGAACCCTAAAGCGCCCTGGCCGATGTTCAGCCACAGGTTGCCGGCCGCGCGGCTTTTGCCGATCAGCGGCTTGCTGGTCGGCGTGGCCGGCCGCACGCCCGCCCAGGCCTGCGCGCGCGACAGGTCCAGGCGCGGAAAAGCTTCCTTGACCTGATGCCGCAACGTCGCCATCCGCGACGCGTCAACCTCGCCATGCTTGGCGCCGATGTCGACCATGGCCGCAATGCGCAGCACATTGCCCAGGCGCGCGTAGACGATGCGCCGTTCGTAATCGGTCACGCTGATGGCGGGAATATCGGCGGTGTCCGCCGTGATCGGCACGCTCAGGCTATAGCCCTTCAAGGGATACAACGGCACGCGTTGGCCCAATGCCGCCAGCAGCGGCCGGCTGCCGATGCCCGAGGCCACCACGAACGCATCCGCTTGCAGGTCGCCGGCATCCGTCTGCGCCGCGACGATGCGGCCGCCTTCGCGCCGCAGCCGTTGCACGCGCGTGTTCATGTGGACGCTGACGTTGGCGTTGCGCCGCAGCCGCTGAAACAGGGTGTCGGTAAAGCGATGGCAGTCGGCGGTTTCTTCGCTGGGCGTGTAGACGGCGCCGGCAATGCGCGCACCCATGCCGGCCAGCGCCGGTTCCGCCGCCAGCGTTTCGTCGCGTGACAGCACGCGCTGGTCGGTGCCGTGAGCCGCCTGGTAACGCACCAGCGACGCGGCCTTGTCCAGTTGCCCGGCATCGCGGTACACAATCAGCTTTCCGGTTTTTGACAGGCCGAAATCCATGGGCGCCTCCGCCAGCATCGCGTGCAGCGTGTCGCGGCTGAGGTAGGACAGGGACAGCAATTGGGCGGTGGACGCGCGCGACACCGAGGCGCGGCACGCGCGCAAAAAGCCCGCCAGCCACAACCATTGCGAAACGTCGAAGCGATAGCGCAGGCGCAGCGGCGAATCGCGTCGGAACAGCCAGCCCGGCATGTCGGCCAACGCGCCCGGTCCCGCCAACGGCGCCACATAGCTATAGCTGAGCTGCCCGCCGTTGGCGAAGCTGCTGCCCAGCGCGGGCTCTGCCCGTTCGTCCACCAAAACCACCGCGTGTCCCGCCCGCGCCAACAGGTGCGCCGTCGTAACGCCGACCACGCCCGCCCCAATTACGCATACCCGCATGACTCGCCTCGTAGGTTCAGGTAGGGCACGATTCTGATCCGCGCACCGGGGCCGGGCAAATTCCAAATCGCGTCCCATCCATAACCTTGCGATATGTGCGCCCGCGCGGCGTTGCCGCCCTATCGTTTTCCCTAGCGGTGGTGCGCATCAACCTCGCTTTTTCTGCGTTTTCCCTGCGTTTTCAGGGCAAAAGCGCCCACACCATAACCTTGGGTTATCCATAGGCCCACGTTAGCTATTTGTGCCGCGCCGGTGTGCCGCCGATGATCCGCTTACGGAACGCAACGCCATGCCGAACACGCAGGCGCTGACGACATAGCCGGCCTATACAAGGGGAAATGATGACGTCTTACCGGAACGCCACGGCAGCCGTGGCGCTTGCGCCAGCCTGTCCCGGAGCGCAGCCATGAAGGTCTTCTGCGCCGGTCTGGGCACCGAGACCAACACCTTCGCACCCATGCCCACCAGCCTTGCGGCCTTTCAGGAACGCGACTACTACCCGGCCGGCACGCATCCCGATTCCGTCACCTTCGCCGGTGCGCCGCTCTTCGTGGCGCGCCTGCAAGGCCGCGAAGCAGGCTGGACGCTGGTGGACGGCCTGGTGGCTTCCGCGCAGCCCGGCGGCATCACCACGCGCGCCGCCTACGAAACCTTGCGCGACCAGATCCTGGCCGACCTGCGCGCCGCGATGCCGGTGGACATGGTGCTGCTGGGCCTGCACGGCGCAATGGTGGCCGATGGCTATGACGATTGCGAAGGCGACATCCTGCACCGTGTGCGTGAACTGGTCGGCCCCGACGTAACGGTGGGCGCCGAGCTGGACCCGCACGCGCACCTGACGCCGCTGATGGTGGAACAGGCCACGGTACTGGTGCTGTTCAAGGAATACCCGCACACCGATATCCGCGAACGCGCCGAAGACCTGCTGGCCCTGTGCCTGGACGCGCACGCGGGCCGCACGCGTCCCGTGGCGGCGCTGATCGATTGCCACATGATCGTGCCCATGCACACCACGCGCGAGCCGGCGCGCGGCTTTGTCAGCCGTATCAAGGCGCTGGAAGGGCGCGACGGCATTCTGTCGATATCGGCCGCGCAGGGCTTCGCCACGGGCGACGTGCCCGAGATGGGCACCAAGGTGCTGGTCTATGCCGATGGCGACGCCGCCGCCGCGCAGACGCTTGCACGCGCGCTTGCCGATGAACTGATCGGCATGCGCGAACAACTGATGGTGCCGTACCGCAGCGTCGACGAAGCGCTGGACGAAGCCTTGGCGTTCGACGGTGGCCCGGTGGTGTTGGCCGACCGCCCCGACAACCCCGGCAGCGGCGCGCCCGGTGACGCCACCTTCGTGCTGCAACGCGTGCTTGAGCGCGGCGTAAGCAATGTGGCGCTGGGCCCGCTGTGGGACCCGGTGGCCGCGCGCATCGCCTTCGATGCGGGCGTGGGCGCCGAACTTGACCTGCGCATCGGCGGCAAGGTCGGCCCGTTGTCAGGCGACCCGATCGACCTGCGTTGCACCGTGCTTGCCGTGAAGGCGGACCTGGTGATGACCGGCCTGTCCGGCGCACCGGCGCCGATGGGCGACTGCGTGTTGGTGCAGGCCCAGGGCGTACAGATCGTGCTGACTTCCGTGCGTAACCAGGCCATCAACATGGACCTGTTCACCCAGCTGGGCTGTGATCTATCGGCCTGCAAGATCGTGGTGGTCAAGTCCGCGCAGCATTTCCACGCCTCGTTTTCAAAGGTCGCGCGCCACATCATCTATGTGGGTGGCAAGGGCGTGGCGACGCCGGATTGGAAGACGCTGACGTATCGCAACATCCGGCTGCCGAAGTGGCCGCTTTAAGATCCCGCCGGCGCATGGCCGCCGGCGAATCCACTTATTTGACGGGAACCTAGTGCGATGAAAAACCGCCTGCTTTGCCTGATCTCGACCGCCACGCTGGGCCTGGCCTGCACCCTGGGCGCCGTGCCCGCAAGCGCGCAGCCGGCCAAGACCCTGCGCATTGTGCCGCACGCCGACCTGAAGGTGCTGGACCCGACCTTCACCACCGCCTACATCACGCGCAACTTCGGCTACATGGTGTACGACACGCTGTTTGCGATGGACACGCACAGCAAGCCGCAGCCGCAGATGGTCGAAAAATACGAGGCCAGCGACGACAAGAAGACGTGGACGTTCACGCTCTTGGCCGGCCTGAAATTTAGCGACGGCCAGCCCGTGACGACGGACGATGTGATTGCATCGCTGCAACGCTGGTCCGCGCGCGACAACATCGGTCAAGCCATCACACGCGCCGGCGGCAAGTGGGAAGCGCTGGACGCCAGCCGCTTCAAGCTGACGCTGAACCAGCCCTTTGACCTGGTGCTGGACGGATTGGCCAAGGTGTCCAGCTACCCCGCCTTCATCCTGCCCAAGCGGCTGGCGTCGCAGCCGGCAACCAAGCCGCTGACCGAAGTGGTGGGCTCCGGCCCTTACGTGTTCAAGCGCGATGAATGGGTGCCGGGCAGCAAGATCGTGTTCGAAAAGAACCCGCACTACCTGGGGCCGAAGATGGCGGCCGACGGCCTGGCGGGCGACAAGACGCCGCATATTCCGCGCGTGGAATGGCGTGTGCTGCCGGACTCCAACAGCGCCACCGCCGCGCTGACCAACGGCGAAGTGGACATGATCGAGCAAGCGCCCGCCGACTACATCGACGCGCTACGCGCCAACAAGAACGTCAAGATCGGCGTGCTGGAACGCGCGCAGGGCTACATCATCCTGAACCAGTCGATGCCGCCGTTTGATAACCCGAAGGCGCGTCAGGCGGTGGCGCATCTGGTGGATCAGGACAAGTTCACGGCTGCCATGGGGTACCCGGACGACCTGCGCATGAAGTACTGCGCCACGGTCTTCATCTGCGGCGGTCCCAACGACAGCACGGCGGGCGCCGCGCCTTACGCCAAGCCTGACCCGGCGCTGGCCAAGAAGCTGTTGGCCGAAGCCGGCTACAAGGGCGAAAAGCTTGCCATCCTGTTGCCGACCGACCTGGCCTATCTGAATTCCGCAACGCTGGTTGCCATCCAGGCCTTGCAGGACATCGGCGTCAATCTGGACATCCAGTCGATGGATTGGGCCACGCTGACCGCACGCCGTGCGCGCAAGGAAACGCTGGACAAGGGCGGCTGGAACATCTTCCTGTCGGCCGCGTCCGAGTTCAACGTGGACTCGCCCATCAGCAATACGTATCTGGGCGCCGTGTGCGGCAACAGCCTGCCGGGCTGGCCGTGCGACAAGAAGCTGGACGAACTGCGCGAACAGTGGATTGCCGCCACCAGTTCGGACGAACGCAAGCGCGTGCTGGATCTGTTTCAGGAGCGCGCCTACGAGGTCTTTCCCGCCATTTCCATCGGCCAGTATTCGCGAGCGTTTGCCGCGCATAACAGCCTGAAGAACACGGACAAGATCTGGAGCCTGCCGAACCTCTGGGTGCTGGACAAGTAATCCGGCGCCCGCCGTTACCGATACGCGAGACAACTATGGGTTACATCATTCGGCGCGTGCTTGCCATCGTGCCCGTCATGGCGGTGGTGGCAGTGATCGTGTTCCTGCTGATCCACCTGTCGCCCGGCGACCCGGCGGCGTTGATCGCCGGCGACTTCGCCACGGCCGAGGACATCGCCAAGCTGCATACGGCGCTGGGCCTGGACGAGCCCTTGTGGCGGCAGTTCGGCCTGTGGGCCGCCAAGCTGATGCAAGGCGACCTGGGCACGTCGATCTTCACGCAAGTGCCCGTGACGCAGTTGCTGTCGCAGCGGGTGGAGCCCACCTTGTCGATCGCCGCCATCACCATGCTGGTATCGATCCTGGTGGCGGTGCCGCTGGGCGTGTTGGCGGCATATCGCGCCGGCACCTGGATCGATCGCCTGGTCATGCTGTTTTCGGTGCTGGCGTTTTCGTTGCCGGTGTTCCTGGTGGGCTATCTGCTGATCTACGGGTTTGCGGTCAAGCTGCAATGGCTGCCGGTGCAGGGCTATGTCAGCCTGTCCAGCGGCGTGGGGCCATGGCTGCGCAACCTCACCTTGCCGTGTATCAACCTGGCGCTGGTGTACATCGCGCTGATCACGCGGATGACGCGGGCCACCGTTGTCGAAGTGCTGCACGAAGACTACATCCGCACGGCGCGCGCCAAGGGCCTGGCGGTGTTGCCGGTGCTGGAACACGCATTGCGCAACGCCGCCATTCCCATCGCCACCACGGTGGGCGTGGGCATCGCCTTGCTGATCGGCGGAGTGGTCGTCACCGAGACCGTGTTCGCTATTCCGGGCATCGGCCGGCTGGTGATCGACGCCGTCCAGCACCATGACTACCCGGTCATCCAGAGCGTGCTGCTGATTTCGGCGGGCGCCTACGTGCTGATCAATCTGTTGATCGATCTCAGCTACCGGCTGTTCGATCCGCGTATCCGTTATTGAGCCGTCGCGGGAAAGAACCATGTCAGAAAATTTGATTTCCCCCAGCGTGCCCACCGCGCCCGCTGCGCCCATCCTGCTGCACGAGGCCCTCACGGCCAGCGGCCGGCGCTGGCGCTGGGTGCGCAAGCATCCCACGCTGATCATCGGCCTGGTGCTGCTGCTGATCGTGGCGGGCCTGTCGATTGCCGCGCCGTGGATCGCTACGCACAACCCCATCACCATCAACCCCTTGCAGCGCCTGAAGCCGCCTTCGGCCCAGCATTACTTCGGCACCGACGCGATGGGCCGCGACGTGTTCAGCCGCGTGGTCTGGGGCGGGCGCGTGTCGCTGGTCGTGGCCATCGTGGTGGCGCTGGTGGCCAGCGTGATCGGCGTGGTGCTGGGGCTGCTGGCCGGCTTTGTGCGCTGGGCCGACGCCATCATCATGCGCATCATGGACGGCATGATGGCCATTCCCGACATCCTGCTGGCCATTGCGCTGATGGCCGTCATTCGCGCCAGCCTGACTACGGTCATCATCGCCATCGCGATTCCGCAGGTGCCGCGCGTGGTGCGGCTGGTGCGCTCGCTGGCTCTGACCTTGCGCGAGCAACTGTACGTTGAGGCGGCGCATGCCATCGGCACGCGCCTGCCCGTCATCCTGCGCCGGCATGTGCTGCCCAACATGGTGACGCCGCTGGTGGTGCAGGCAACCTTCATCGCCGCTACCGCCGTGCTGACGGAAGCCGTGCTGTCGTTCCTGGGCGTCGGCGTGCCGGCCCAGGTGCCCAGCTGGGGCAACATGATGGCCGACGCGCGCAACTACGTGGCCGTGGCTTTCTACACCATTCTTTACCCCGGCATTCTGCTGGCCATCACCGTGCTGGCCATCAACCTGATGGGCGACGGCCTGCGCGATGCGCTGGACCCGCGCCTGACCAACCAACGCTAGGAGGACGCCATGGCCCTATCCCCCGCCACCGCCGTTGCCCCTGGCGACGTGCTGCTTGAAGTCGACAACCTGCGCACCTACTTCGACACCGTCTCGGGCACCGTCCGGTCGGTCGATGGCGTGTCGTATCAGGTGCGCGCCGGGCGCACGCTGGGCGTGGTCGGTGAATCCGGCTGCGGCAAGAGCGTGACGGCGCTGTCTATCCTGCGCCTGGTGCCGACGCCACCCGGGCGCTTTGCCGGCGGCCAGATCCGCTATCGCGGCACCGACCTGCTCAGCCTCACGGAAAAGCAGATGCGCCAGATCCGCGGCAACCGGATTTCGATGATTTTTCAAGAACCGATGACGTCGCTGAACCCGGTGCTGACCGTGGGCCGGCAGATTGCCGAGACGGTCATGGTGCATCAGAAGCTGAGCCGCCGCGACGCGTACCGCCGTGCCGAAGAGATGTTGCGCCTGGTGCAGATTGCCGAGCCCGAACGCCGCGTGCACGAGTACCCGTATCAGCTATCCGGCGGCATGCGTCAGCGCGTGATGATCGCGCTGGCGCTGGCCTGCAACCCCGAAGTGCTGATTGCCGACGAGCCCACCACCGCGCTGGATGTGACGATCCAGGCGCAGATTGTCGACCTGCTGCGCAACCTGCAAAAGACGCTGGGCATGGGCATCGTGTTGATCACGCACGACCTGGGCGTGGTGGCGGAATGCTGCGACCGCGTGGCGGTGATGTACGCCGGCCGCAAGGTCGAGGAAGCGCCGGTCACCGAACTGTTCGACCGCCCCTTGCATCCGTACACCCGCGCGCTGATGGGGTCGATGCCGTCCATGAACGCCTCGACGCAACGCCTGGCCGAAATTCCCGGCATGGTCCCCGCGCCCAGCGAACTGGGCAAAGGCTGTCGCTTTGCGCCGCGCTGCACGTACGCCACGCCGCGTTGCCACGTTGAAGCGCCCGAGCTATCCACGCATGGCGTCGACCATGTGGTGGCGTGCCATGAAGTGGCGCGCGTGGCGGCGCAACCCGGCCTGCTGGCCGCGACTTCCGTGGCGCCCGGCGCCACCCTGACCGGAGTTCAAGCATGAGCGCCCACCCTCAGCCGCCGGTGGTTGCATCGACGGCGCCGTTGCTAGACGTGCGCGACCTGAAGATGCACTACCCCGGCGCGGGCGGCTGGTTCACGCCGCGCCGTAAAGTCGTGCAGGCGGTAGACGGCGTGTCGTTCAGCGTTGCTCGTGGGGAAACGCTGGCGCTGGTGGGCGAGTCGGGCTGCGGCAAGACCACCACCGGCAAGTCGGTGTTGCGGTTGATCCAGCCCACGTCCGGCTCCGTCAAACTGGAAGGCGAAGAGATCCTGGCGCTGACGCCGGAGCAGATGCGCAACCGGCGTCGCGATATGCAGATCATCTTCCAGGACCCCTATGCGTCCTTGAACCCGCGCATGACGGCGGGCGATATCGTGGGCGAGCCGCTGCGCAACTACCCGATGTCGGGCGGCCGCGCGCGCGTGGACGAGCTGGCCTGGCTGTTCGACAAGGTCGGCCTGCGCCCCGAAGCCATGAAGAAATTTCCGCACGAGTTCTCGGGCGGGCAACGCCAGCGCCTGGGCATTGCGCGCGCGTTGGCGCTGCGGCCCAAGCTGATCGTCTGCGACGAGCCCGTGTCCGCGCTGGACGTATCGGTGCAGGCGCAGGTCATCAATCTGCTGATGGACCTGCAACAAGAGATGGGCATCGCCTATCTGTTCGTGGCGCATGACCTGGCGGTGGTGCGTCACATCAGCCATCGCGTGGCGGTGATGTACCTGGGCCGCATCGTTGAAGTGGCCGACCGCGACACCTTGTTCTCGCAGCCCCGGCATCCGTACACCGAGATCCTGCTGTCGGCCGTGCCGGTGCCCAATCCGCACAAGCCCGCGCAGCGCAAGCTGTTGCAAGGCGATCCGCCCAGCCCCGCGAACCCGCCCAGCGGCTGCCGCTTTCACACGCGCTGCCCGCTGGCGCAGCCCATCTGCCGCGAGACACAGCCCGCGCTGACGGAACGGCCCGTGGCGTCCGCCACCGGCCAGCAGTGGGTGGCGTGCCATTTTCGATGAACATGCCGCAATTGCTGGCCGGGCCGCTGCCTGACGATGACGCGGTGTTCGGGCAAGCCATCGCCGCGTTGCAGGCGGCGATGGGGGCGGGGCGCTTGACGGCCGTCGACCTGGTGCGCGCGTATCAAGCGCGCATTGCGGCGTACGACCAGGCCGGGCCGGCGCTTAACGCGCTGATCTGCTTGAACCCCCAGGCGGCCAGCGAGGCTGCCTTGCGCGATGCCGAGCGCCGCGCGGGCGTGGTACGCGGCCCGCTGCACGGCGTGCCGCTGCTGTTCAAAGACAACATCGACGCCATCGGCATGCCGGCCACGGCCGGCTCGCGCGCCTTGGCGCGGCGGCTGCCCCGGCAGGACGCCGACGTGGTGCGGCGCTTGCGCGAGGCAGGCGCAATCGTACTGGGCAAAACGACCTTGCACGAACTGGCCTGCGGCATCACCAATGTGTCGTCGATGTCCGGCCGCACGCGCAACGCGTATCACGCCACGCGTGTACCGGGCGGGTCCAGCGGCGGCAGCGCGGTGGCCGTGGCATCCAGCTTTGCGGCGGCCGCCATCGGCAGCGACACCAGCGGCTCCATCCGCATCCCAGCGGCGTTCAACCAGGTGCTGGGGTTGCGGCCCACGGCAGGGCGATGCAGCACGGCCGGCGTGGTGCCCCTGTCGCCCACGCTGGACACGGTAGGCCCCATGGCGCGTTGTGTGGATGACCTGGAGATTCTTTGGTCGGTCATGGCCGGCCGCGACGACGGCGATGCGGCGTCGCAACCGAAGCGTAGCGACTGGCGCATCGGCACCGTCAATGCCTTGTTCGGCAGCGGTGCGGCGCAGCGGGAAGTCTCCGCGCATGTGCAGGCGGCATTGGCGCGCTGGCAGGCGGCCGGTGCGTCGGTGCGGCAGGCGCCGCTGGCTATCGACGACGCGCGCCTTTCCGCCGCCAACGTCACGGGCTACGAATTTCGCGACGCATTGGCGCAGTGCCTGCGTGACGCCGACGTGCCGGTGAGCAGCCTGGGCGACATCCTGGACGGCGCCTACCCGCATCCGGAAGTCATGACGGTCTTGCGCGAACGCAATGCGATGCAGGATCCGGACGGCAGCGGCCGTCAGGCAACGTTGGCCCGTGCCGCCGCAATTCGCGCCGAGGCCCTCGCAGCCATGGCGTCCGGCGACTTCGATATGCTGGCCTATCCCAGCGTGCGGGGTGGGCCGGTACAACTGGGCGAAGCACAGACCGGCGGCAACGGGCTGCTGGCTTCGGTTACCGGCTTGCCTGCCCTGAGCCTGCCCATCGGCTTCACGCCGAGCGGCATTCCGGTTGGCCTGGAACTGCTGGGCGCGGCGGGCAGCGAAGCGCGGTTGCTGCGCGCGGCGCGGGATTTTGTTCAAGCGGTGGCCTAGCCGCCGCCCGGCACCCCGACAACCCCAACCCATCCATCGACGCGTTCGTGGCGATCATGCGCGAGACGCCCGCCAAGCGGGGCCGGCCGAGAAAAACGGTGCAGTTGGCAGCGTTTTCATGCGGTGCAGATCGGTAGATCAGGATCACGGGATAATTCTGAAAGTGCATGGGTCGTCCGGCGCACGTATCATGATCCGCGTCGCGGATGTCGCACGCTTTGCCGATCGACTTGCCTGGCACGAGTAGTACATGAGGCTGCTGAAGCAGCGTTTTGAGGAAATGATGAACTTTTGGGTCCCTGTAGTCTTCGGTACGTTCAAGCTTCTGGTGTTGGGCACGGGCATGTTTCTCGCCATCAAGTCTCACTACGATGGAGAAAAAAAGGAGAAGAAGGAGAAGGAAAAGAATGAGGTGGATGCGCCGTCGTGACGGCGTGCCATGGAGGGGCGACTGCGATGCCGTGGTGATCGCCCTCTGGCACCTTGATCGTCAACACCTTCCCTTCAATCACCCACCGCGCCCGCGCAACGTGGGCCACGCGCGGGTATCGGTGCGACACCGCTGCGATCTTCCCGGCCGATGAATCCGTAAAGCGCCACCGCCGTGACAACGGTGACGGCGCACAGCACGTATAGCAATGCGGCAAACGCTTGCCCCGATGCCAGGGTCAGCGCCGCATGCGGCGTTGACGGCAGTAGCGTCATCGCGCCTGCAACGTCGCCCGCCACCAGGCGCTGGGCCGCTGCCCCCACTGTTGCTGCCCGCTCTGGTGCGGCCGCCGAAAGATAATGGGTTGTCAGTGCGGCCAGTACTGCACTGACAATCGCCAGCGCCAGACCTTCGCCCGCCACACGCGACGTGCTGAAAATGCCGGCCGCCATGCCGGCGCGCTCGTTCGGCACGACGCTTACCGCCAATCCGTCCATCAGCCCCCAAGGCAGGCCGATGCCCGCGCCGATCAGCAGCATCGGCCACACACTGGCGGACACGTCGGCCTGTAGCGTTACCTGGCTTAACCATGCCAGGCCGATGGCGTTTGCCAGCAGGCCGATGGCGCACAGGCTCGCGGCCGAAAACCGTTGCACCAGGCGCCCGGCCAGTATCGGCATCACCATCAGCGGGGCCGACAAGGCGGTCATCAGCAGGCCGGCATGAACTTCGTCCAGCCCCAGCACCGCGATAAAACGCACGGGCAGCAAGATCAAAAGCACCACGAAGCCGTACGCCGGCGCGGCGGCCAAGAGCTGAATGCCCACGAACCGCGTATGACGAAATAGCGTCAGATCAAGCAATGGCCGCTTGGAGCGTAATTCGATCATTACGAAGGTGGTGAACGACAGCACGCAAGCGGCCAGCAATCCCAAGGTGCCGGGATGGGTCCACCCGGCGGCCGGTGCCCGCAGCGCCATGCACGTCAGCAACGCCAGGGCGCCCGAAAACGTGATCGCGCCAGCCCAATCCAGCCTGCCCGCGTCAGGGTCGCGCGATTCGCGCAGGTAGCGCCATCCCAGGCCCAGCGCCGCCAGCGCCATTAAACCCGTCAGGCCGAACACGCCTTGCCAGCCCAGTTGCGCGACAAGCAAGCCCGACAGGATCGGCCCGAACGAAAGGCCCACGCCGAAACTCGTGCCCATCAGGCTGAAGGCGCGCGTGCGTGCAGCACCATCGAATTCCTGGGCCAGCGCCGCCGCGCCCGCCGACAGAATTGCCGCGCCGCCCAAACCCTGCGCTGCCCGCAACAGGTTGAACACCGCGATGCCCGGCGCCGCGATCAGCGCCAGCGACGCCAGCACGAATAACGCTGCGCCGCACAGGTAGACGCGCCGGCGCCCATGCCGGTCAGCCAGACCGCCGGCTGCCAACAAGGTGCTGCCAAACGCAAGCATGAACGCATTAGTGACCCAGGCCAGCGCCTCCGGACCGGCATGCAGCGCCTGCGCCAAGGCGGGTAGCGCGACTGCCGGACCCGTGAAACTTAGCGGCATGACCAGCGCACCCAGGCATACGGCGGCAAGCACCCACTGCTGCGCCCCACAAGAGGTTGAAACGGGCTTGCTCATCGTTGATTGTCGAAATCCAAGGAAAGGGATTTCAAGATAATCGGGCGGACGCCGCCGATAAATGGGGTAATAATCCGGTCATTACGGAACAATATTCTTGAATCGACATGGATCGACTTGCCGCTCTCATGCCCTTTGTACGCAGCGCCGAGCTGGGCAGCTTTGCCGACGCGGGCCGGGACCTGGGGCTGTCGCCCTCCGCCGTGGGCAAGGCCGTAGCCCGCCTGGAACGGGATCTGCACGTGCGACTGTTCCAGCGCAGCACGCGCCGCATGCAGCTCACCGAAGAAGGCCGGCTTTACTTCGAGCGCTGCAAACGCATTCTTGACGATCTTGATGACGCTCACGCCATGCTGTCCAGCACGCGCGACGAACCGCGCGGCCGCCTGCGCGTCAGCGCGCCGCTGATCAGCTACCACTTCCTGCTGCCGGTACTGCCGGAATTCGCCGCGCGTTATCCCGGCGTTGAGCTTGACCTGGATTTCAATGATCGCGTGGTTGACTTGATCGGCGAACGGGTCGACGTCGCCATCCGCAGCGGTGATCTGCCCGACTCCCGCCTGATGGCCCGGCCGTTGAGCCGGTTTCGGATGTTGCTATGCGCGTGCCCCGCTTATTTGGCGACGCACGGCACGCCGCAATCGCCCGTTGACCTGCAAGCGCATGCCGCGGTTCGCTTCCGCTTTCCGAATTCTGGAAACGTCCAGCGCTGGCCCCTGGCGGACCCCGGCCCCGGGCTGCGTACCGCGCTGACGTGCAACAACATGGAAGCGCTGCGCGGCGCGGTGATGCAAGGTTTCGGCATCGGCTGCATGCCGGATTTCCTGGCGCGCGATGCGCTGGCAACGGGCCAGCTGATAGAGGTGCTGCCACAACACACCGACGGCGCGGGGCGCTTCCAGCTGGTGTGGCCGTCGAACCGAAACCTGTCGCCCAAGGTGCGGGTGTTTGTGGATTTCATGGGACAGCGCTGCGGGGATGCACCACAGTAGCCGTAGCCGGGGCCGTAGCCGGCCGACGCCCGCGCCGCGCATTGCCCGGCACACGGCTTGCTGCAAGCGCCTTGCACCGGCAAATCCCTGCCATGCAACGTGCCGCTGCCCGGCTCAGGCCTGCGTCCGTTACACCCGAGAGCAACGCCCATGTCTACACCAGCCGCAACACCGTTTCCGCGCGCGCCGTGGTCCTTGCAGGGCTCGGCGCTGATCAGCATCTGGCGCGTGCCGCTGGATGCGCTGCCGGTGGCGGCGGCCAACGGCGCGCGCCTCGTGTCGCTGGGTCGCCAGGCGCTGTGCGCGACGGTGTGGGCGCGCTACGAACCCGGCGGTACGCTGGCCTATAACGAACTGCTTTTTGCCGTGGCGGTGCAATCGTCGGGCGTCGTGGCACCGGCGTGTACCGTCGGTCCTATCTGGGTGGACGACGACGCGGCGGCGGCGGGTGGCCGAACGCTATGGGGAATTCCGAAGCGCATGGGTGTGTTCCAGGCCGGGTCGTCTGACGGCCCGTCGCCCGGGTTTGCTGACGGCGCCACGGCGTCGATGACGGTGGATGGCCGGCGGGTGGCAACGCTGCAATATCAGCCGCCGTCGCGCTTGCGGGTGCCGGTGCGCTTGCCGCTCTGGACGATACAAGACGGCGACTCGGGCCCCATCCGCACGCGCTGTATGTTGCGCGGTCGAATGAGTCGCGGCGCCGCGCGATGGTTTTTCGAGCCGGACGGTCCGCTGTCATTCCTGGCGGGCCGTGAACCGCTGGCCAGCGCGCGACTGGAAAGCTTGTCGGCGCGCTTCGGCGTGTAGCGTCATGGGCTTCCTTGGCGCTTGCGATACGCGCCGCCCACGCAAGCGTCGTACCCGCCAGACCATGATCAGCGCTAGCGCGCGCGACGTGCCTGGGCGGCCGCGGCCGGCAGCGTCGCACTGCCTTGCGCGGCAAGCCTTGAGGGGGCCGCGCCCGCATGCAGCGGCCGATGCACCGTCTGCGCGATCAGCACGCCCACCAGGCTCATGCTGCCGCCGATGACGTGATACGCGTGCATCTGTTCGCCCAGCATGGCCACGGCCAGCACGGCGGTCAGCACCGGCAGCAGGTTGATGAAGATGCTGCAACGGTTGGGGCCCAGGTGCTTGACGCCCTGGATCCAGCAAAACGACAACAGGATGGACGACCCGATGCCGGCGTAGCCGATCAGCGGCAGGGTGCGGGCGTCAAGCGACGCGGTGCCCGCCGGCAGCATCACGAAGAACGGCAGCATGAACACGAGTGCCGCGATGGCTTGCAGGTACACCGCCTGCCACGCCGGAATGGTCAGGCGCCAACGGCGCAGCAGCACGCCGTACAGCGCATACGACAACGAGGCCAGCAGCATCAGCAGGTCGCCTGCGTGGACGCCGTTGCGCGCGATGGCGGCAATGTCGCCCTGGCCCACCAGGTACAACAGGCCCACGAAAGACAGCACGCCGCCCACGGCCATGCCCACGGTCAGCGCTTCGCCCAGCACGATCACGCTGAGGATGGCGGTCAGCAAGGGCACCAGCGCGGTCACGATGGCCATGTTGGTGGCCGTGGTGCTTTCGGCGGCGCGGTACGACAGGCTTTGGAACAGCGCCATGGCCAGCAGGCCGCTGATCGCCATCTTGCCCAGGTGCGGCCGCACCGACGCCCAGTTGCGCAGCAGCGGCCGCAGCACGAAGGGCGACATCAGCGCCAGCGCCAGGATCAGGCGATAGAAGGTGATGGCCGTGGGCGAAATTGCCGACGCGGCCAACTTGGAAACAATGACGTTGCCCGCCCACAGCACGATGGCCATGAACGGAAAGAGCAGGGAAGTGATGGACATGAAGGTCTCCGAAACGAGCCGTTCATGGTGCCGGGCGCCGCCGCGTCCGTCTGGCGCTACTATGTCGCCAGTTATCGCAAAACTGCCAATCTGAACGTATGGAAGATTCCCCTTTCTACAGCGCATTCGTGGCCTCGGGCGCGCCCGCCGCCGCCTTGGCGGTGGATTACCCGCACGGCCATGTCATCGCGCCCCACCACCATGACCGGGCGCAGTTGCTCTATGCCATCCAGGGTGTGATGACGATCGAAGCGCAGGGCGGCAGGTGGGTGGTGCCGCCCACGCGCGGCGTCTGGCTGGAGGCCGACGTGGCGCATTCGGTGCGCATGAGCGGCGCGGTGCGTGTGCGCACCGTGTTCGTCGACAGCCGCGCCACGGCGCAACTGCCCGCGCGTAGTTGCGTGTTGGATATTTCACCTTTGCTGCGGGAGTTGATTGTGGCGGCGGTCGACATGGATGTCGCCGCGCCCAAGCGCCCCGGCTCGCGCGATTGGCATTTGTTGCACCTGCTATTGCAGGAATTGCGCAGCCTGCCGGTGTTGCCGCTGTATCTGCCCATGCCGGCGGACGCGCGGCTGCGCAAGTTTTGCGATGCGCTGATGCGCCAGCCGGACGCGGCGTTGACGTTAGACGAATGGGCGGCCCGGCTGCACCTGTCCACCCGCACCTTGCATCGGCAGTTTCTGCAACAGACGGGCATGCGCCTGGGCCAGTGGCGACGGCAGGCGAGGCTGCTCTTGGCGTTGGAGCATCTTGCCGGCGGGGCGCGCGTGGTGGATGTGGCGCTGGAACACGGCTACACCAGCCAAAGTGCGTTCGCGGCCATGTTCAAGAAGCACTTTGGCGTGTCACCGGCAGCGTTCTACCGGCAGGGGTGACAGCAGCCGTTCAAGGTGGCAAGGGTTTGCTGGCATCCGCCGACATCCCGTCTTGCAACGCGCGCAGCCGCTGCACGTGCTCGTCCAGCTGCATGCGCAGGCGCTCGGCTCCTATCGCATCCGCGCCCGTCGTCACCTCCGGCCCCAGCGCTTCCAGCCGCGCCATCGACGCGCGCAGCTCCGCGATCAAGCGCGTCAATCGCTCAACCTCGGGCGCGGGCAAGATGCCGCTGACGCGTCGGGTATTGCGGCGGTCCAGCAGTTCGGCGACACGGGAGCGCAACGCCACCACCGTCATGGCGCGCAGCGGTTGCTTCAGAAATGGTGGCCAGCCCAGCGCCGCGCCGGCGGCCAGGGCGGTGGTCTTGGCCCACGCCGCGCCCGCCTGGCCAAACGAGGGCGAACGCGCGCTTGCCATGCCGGCGCGGCGCAGTACCTGCCGGTCGCGCTCCATCTTGGCCAAGAGCGCGTCTTTATCAGCCTGGGTGGTGGTCTTGGGCATAGTGGCTCCGTGCGGCGGCGGTATCCAGTCGGACCTGGTGGCTCAGTTCGGCAAAGGGCGAACCCTTGGGCGCGTTGTAGCGCGCGATGGCAAGCGAAATCAGGGTCACCACGAGCCAGGCGGCGGCAACCAGCCACGCGGCCAGCATGCGGTATTCGGTGTCCCAGAAGGTGACGATGGCGGCAACCGAGATGAACCCCAACGTGCCCAGGGCGCAGAACACCAATGCCACCCCGCTGATCAGCGTGGAGATCAACGCGCCCCGGTACAGCGATAACTCGATGCCCACCAGCTCTACGTAATCGCCGGAACGTTCCGCAGCGAATTTCGCGATGTGCCGCAACCTGCGCAATCGTTCGGAAATCATGGCGTCTCCTCGGGGGCCGTGAAAGCCGCTGTGCAGCAATTGCCATGCCCGTCGCCCGCGCTGCCGGGACCATTTTTTGCCGCATGCAATCGCGGTAGCATGGGGCGTTTCAACAGGAGGAATCATGGAAAAGCCAAAGTGGGATTTTCAGATCGAGCGGCCCGTTGAAGAGGGCGGGGCATGGCGCATCGGCTATACGCTGACGTTTGCCGGCGAACCCCAGCCGGGCGAACGCATCGCCATCGAAACCAAGTACTCGTCGGCGCAGACGGCAATTGACGAGGCGACGCGGCTGGCGCGCATCCACGCGGCGGACTTGAACGGCGAGGCGCCCACCTTCGAAAAGCCGACCGACGCCGAGGTGCCCTTTGGGCAGCATCAGCGGTTTTAAAGTCCTACAAACCCAAGCACAGCAGCATCAGGAAGGCGCCGAACAGCACAAAGTGCGTCATGCCTTCAATGGCATTGGTCTGGCCGTCATTCAGGTTGATGGCGGCGACCAGCAACGTCACCAGCATCATCAGCGTCTGTAGCGGCGTCATTGCCATGACGATGCGCTGGCCAGAGATCAACGCCATGGCCTCCATGGCGGGCACGGTCAGGATCACCGTGGACAGCGACGCGCCCAAGGCGATGTTCACCACGGATTGCATGCGGTTGGCCAGGGCGGCGCGCAGGGCGGTCAGCATCTCGGGCGCGGCGGAAATGCCCGCCACGATCAAGGCAATCAGGCCGATTGGGACATCAACGCCTTCCAGGCTGCGGTCCAGCGAATGCGACATCAGTTCCGCCAGGAAACCCACCGCGATGATGCCGGCCGCCATGATCGCGGCCGACGGACGCCAACTGGTCTGCGCCGCCGCGGGCAGGTTGCGGCGCGTTTTCTTTTCCGGATAGCTGTAGCTGAAAAAGTAGCTGTGCGGGCCGGTCTGCATGCGCAGGAATACGCCGTACAGCAGCAACATCGCCACGATGGTGAAGGCGCTGTACGCGCGCCAGCTGGCTTGCGGCACGAATTCCGGAACGATCATCGACACCGTCACGGCAGTCAGGATCATCACGCTGTAGGTGCGCGCGGAATCATCGTTGTAGGCCTGTTCGCCATGCTTGAATCCGCCAATCAACGCGGCCACGCCGAGGATCCCGTTGATGTCCAGCATGACGGCCGAGTAGATGCTGTCGCGCACCAGCGTGGGCGAGCCGCCCTTGGACGACACGATGGCCAGCACGATCACTTCCACCAGCACCGCCGACAACGTCAGGATCATGCTGCCGTAAGGGTCGCCCAGCTTTTGCGCGATGCGCTCGGCATGGCGCGCCACGCTTAACGAGGCGCACAGGATGGCGGCGATCAGGATGGTGGTTTCCGCCAGGCTGGCCATTCGGCCAACGTCGCGCAGCTGTGAATCGACGGCGTATCCGGCAACGGCGATGACGCACGCCAAGAGTAGAAACTTCTCGGACTGGAGAAAGGATTTCATCTGGGTAGGACGGGCGGGAAATAGTGCCAGCCTAGCATGTCATCAGCCAGCCGTCCGGGCGTATCGTCAGGTATGGCGCTTGCTAGCCGCGGCCTTTTCGCGCCGTGCGCGGAGCCGTCAAGCGGCGTGCCGCCCCATATCGCCATACCCAATATTGGGTATTCCGGACATGGGCCGAAGCACGGCATGCGGGACTACATTGCAAGGTCCAGGGTTCTTAACCGCACGTGGAGTTTTCTATGAAAAAGTCCATCATTCCCTGCGTTGCCTTGCTGCTCTCGACCATCGGCCTGACCGCTACCGCACAGACCATTACGCCGATGAAAGGGCAGTCTCCTGAAACCACACAGCAAGACGTCGCCGCCTGCCAGTCCCAGGCGGGGGGCACCGGCACCACCGACACCACGCAGTCTGGCGGTCGTGCGCGCGGCGCCGCCACGGGCGCTGTCGCGGGCGCGGCAGTGGCCGGCGCGCGTGGCCAGCAGCACGAAGAGGCCTATGACCGCATGGACGACGACGTCAAGCAGGAATACCGTCAAAACCAGGCGAAGGACGCGGCGGTGGCCGGCGCCGTGGTGGGTGGGTCGCGCCAGCGGCAGGACCGTCGCGAGCAGGCCAAGACCAGCAGCGCGGCGTCGTCCGCATACACCAGCTGCATGCAGCAGCGCGGCTATCAGGTCACGCCCTGATTGAAGGTGCCGGGGGCGCGGGGCCGCGCGCTTGTCATGAGGCGGACACGATGCCGTCATAAATTTCCGCGCAGTCTTGCACACGCCGCCCGGAAACCGACATGCACCTACGCCCCGCCACCGTCCAGGACGGCCCCGCCATCGCCACCTTGCTGGCGCAACTGGGCTATCCCGGCACCACCGCCTTCATGGCGGAAAAAATCGCCCTGCTATCGGCGCATCCCGATGCCCTGTTGCTGGTGGCTCACGACGATGCCGGACAATTGCTGGGCTTTATCAACCTGCATTTCATGATCCAGCTGGCGCTGCCCGGCGACTTCTGCCGCATCGCGTATTTCTGCGTTGACGACCGGGCCCGCAGCGCGGGCGTCGGCCGTCAACTCGAAGCGGCGGCCGAAGCAGAAGCCCGCGCGCGCGGCTGCGACCGCATCGAAGTGCATTGCCACGAACGCCGCGGGGATGCGCACCGCTTCTACTACCGCCAAGGGTATGAAGAATCGCCTAAATATCTGATGAAGCGGCTGGGCTTTATCATTTAGCCCATGGCGGCGTTGTCCCTGCGATCGCGCGCCGCGTTCCTGGCCTTGATCGCAGAGGAGTTTTATTAGTGGTTCGATTCGCAACGACAGCATCCCTTTTTTATCCGCCCCGCGAAGAGTCCGCGCGCCTTTGGCGGCACCGACGCGCGAGGCCATGGCAGGCGGTGTGGCTGCTGGTGGTGATGCTCAGTTGCGTGTTGTTGAACTGGCCGGCCCAGGCGTTCGCGGCGTCGCCGCTGCAACCCCAGTCGCAGCCGCCCGCCGCATCGGCATCCGCGCTGGCGCCCGATGCGTTGGCCGACCTGCTGGACAATCCCGAGGCACGCAAGGCGCTGGTCGATGCGTTACGGGCGCAGGCGGCCGGCAAGCCGCCCGCCGCATCCGCCGCGCCGGGTGCGGCCACTTCCCCCAAGGCCCCGACCAAGCCCGGTTTACAGGAACGCATGGCCGATGGCGTGCAACAGTTCCTGACCGGCGTGGCCGCCGACATGGGGCAGGGCGTGGACGATATGCGCGCGCTGGCCTCGGGGCGCAGCCTGCGGATGGACGGCGCCACTGCCGGCAATGCGCTGCTGCCGTTGCTGCTGGCGGGCTTGGCAACCGTCATTGCCTATCTGCTGCTGCGGATGATCGCCATGCGCATCTATACGCGCATCGACCGCTGGGTGGCTGAACATGCCAGCCCTTCCGAGGCGGCGACCGTTCACGACCCCGGCACTGCGCGCCGCGCGCCTGCCTCGATGCGGGCCTTGTACCGGCGCCTGGGCGCCATCGTGGGCGCGGTTGCCATCGATGCCGGCGTTGTGCTGCTGGCCGCGATGGCGGGTGGGGCGGCGGCCCTGTGGGGCACGCCCGAGCGCGGCACGCTGGACACCCTGGCGGCCGTATTCCTGCGTGCCTTCGTGGCGGTGGAAATCGTCAAGGTGCTGATCCGCACGGTATTCGCGGTGCGCCATCCGCACCTGCGCCTGCTGCCCATGTCCGACGAGCTGGCCCGGTACTGGAACGCGTGGCTGGTGCGCGTGGTCGCGGCGGCGGGCTATGGCACGCTGCTGGTGGACCCGGTGATCTCGGCAGCGCTGTCGCCCGCCTTGGGTCGCCTGGCCAGCATGGTCATCATGCTGGTGGTGTACGTGTACGCCGTGCGCATCATCTGGCAGAACCGCCATTCGGTGCGTGATCGCATGAACCATCATGCCGCCAACGCGGCCACGTTCATGGGGTCGCGGCTGCACTTCCTGTCGCGCATCTGGCACGTGCTGGGCATCGGCTACTTCACCGTGCTGCTCATCGTCAGCCAGATCGACCCGACCAACGCGCTGCCCTTCATGGCGCGCGCCACCGCGCAGACCCTGCTGGTCATCGGCGTGGGCAGCCTGCTGATCCTGTTGCTGAACACGGTAATGGCCAAGCCCATTCGGCTGTCCGACGACCTGCGTCGGCGCCTGCCCATGCTGGAAGCGCGCGTGAACGCCTATGTGCCCGCCATGCTGAAAAGCGTGGGCTGGATCATTCGCATCGTCATCGTGTTGCTGGTGCTGGACGCCTGGCACGCCTTCGACCTGTCGCGCTGGCTGTCGTCTGACGCCGGTGGGGCGGCCATCAAGATGGTGGTCAACGTGGTCATCGTGCTGCTGATCGCGGCGCTGGCCTGGACCGTTATCGCCAGCATCATCGAACACCGCCTGAGCCAAAGCGAAGGACGCGGCATGCCCAGTGCGCGCGAACGCACGCTGCTGTCGCTGTTCCGCAATGCCGCGTTGATCGTCATCGTCACCATGACGCTGATGGTGCTGTTGTCGCAGATCGGCATCGACGTCGGGCCGCTGATCGCGGGCGCCGGGGTAGTGGGCCTGGCCATCGGCTTTGGGGCGCAGAAGTTGGTGCAGGACATCATCACGGGCGTGTTCATCCAGCTTGAAAACGGCATGAACGAAAACGACGTGGTGCAGGTTGCCGGCGTGTTCGGCACTGTGGAGAAGATGACGATCCGTTCGGTCGGCATACGCACGCTGGACGGCGGTTACCACCTGGTGCCGTTCTCGTCGGTGGATGTGGTCGCCAATCACATGCGTGACTTCTCGTATCACTTAGGTGAATACACCATCGCGCACCGCGAAAGCGTGGACGACGCCATCGAGCATTTGCGCGCGGCGTTCGCCGAATTGATGACCGACTCGGTGCTAGGCCCCGAGATCCTGGAGGAAATGACGGTGGCCGGCGTTACCGCCGTCAACGACAAGGGCGTCACCATCCGCATCCTCATCAAGACCACGCCGGGCATGCAATGGGCCGTGCAGCGCGGCTATAACCGCTTGTTGAAAAAGCACTTCGACGCGGCCGGTATCGAGCTGCCGTACCCGCACACGGTGGTGTACTTCGGGCAGGACAAGCGCGGCTATGCGCCGGCGGCCAACGTCACGCTCCAAGCCGAGCGGCCGGACGACGGCCAGGACGCGCGCGCCGCCGGGCATACTCGACGCCGCTTCAAGCCGGAAACCAGTCAGGACGATTCGGCAGAGGTGTTGGGCAACGAGCTTGAGGCGCGAGAGGAAGGGCTGGAGGAGGCGGGCGCCCGGGCGGAATCGCCGGAGCCAGGCACGCGGCGCGCGTAGGGTAGAGGGCTACCCCCGCGCGCGGATGTCACCGACGGGACTGTCGGCCCGCGCGCCTCTACCCGCCATCCCGCGCCGCGCGCAGCTTTTTCCATAGCGTGGTGCGCGAGATGCCCAGCCGCTTTGCCGCCAAGCCCATATGGCCGCCGGACTCTGCAATGGCTTGCTGGATGGCGCGCTGCTCGGCGTCCAGCCGCGTGGTGGCCAGGCCTGGCTTATCGGCCAGCTTGGTTTCCGGGAAGAGGTCCTCGGCATGGACGTGTGCGCCGTCCGCCATCACGACCGCGCGCGCGATACGGTTTTTCAGTTCGCGCACATTACCTGGCCAGGGGTGGTCGTGCAGCGCCTGGATGGCATCGGGCGATAGCGTCGCGCCCGTGGCGGATTGCGCGGCCAGCAACGCCCGTGCCAGGCTGGGCAACGCACCGGGCCGCTCGCGCAGCGGTGGCGCCGCGACCCTTGCCACCGCCAGCCGATAAAAAAGATCCGCGCGAAACGTACCCTGCGCCATCGCGGCGGGCAGGTCGGCGCAGGTGCTGGCCAGAATGCGGCAATGGGTGTGGCGCGCGGTGCTGTCGCCCAGCGGACGATACTGACCGTTTTCCAGCACGCCCAACAGCGCGGCTTGCGCCCGGGGTGTCAGCTCGGCCACTTCGTCCAGATACAGCGTGCCGCCCTCCGCCTGGGAGAACAGCCCGTCGCGCGCGGCCCCGGCGCCGCTGAAGGCGCCTTTCACGTGGCCGAACAACAGGCTTTCAATCAGGTCCGACGCCAAGGTGGCGCAATTGACGGCAACGAAGGGGCCGGCCGCATAGGCCGAGCGCGCATGTACATAGCGGGCGGCGCGGTCTTTGCCCGAGCCCGTTTCGCC
The DNA here is from genome assembly GCF_059760425.1 of Achromobacter sp. RT286_PF. Taxonomy (NCBI): domain Bacteria; kingdom Pseudomonadati; phylum Pseudomonadota; class Betaproteobacteria; order Burkholderiales; family Alcaligenaceae; genus Achromobacter; species Achromobacter sp. RT286_PF. The sequence goes on along the minus strand of NZ_JCBAMR010000002.1, from coordinate 171,337 downwards.
TTCCAGCAACACGGGCAGGGCGCTGGTGGCCAGCCGTTCAAGCTCTTGCGCCAAAGGATAGGTTTCATCGTGCAGCGCGTAGGGGTTCTCCAAGACCTCGTCTTGCTGGCCGGCCGGCTGCGCGGCGATGACCGATCGGATGCGGGCCACCAGCGCATCGGTGTCGTACGGCTTGGTCAGGTAGTCGTTCGCGCCCGCCGACACCAGCCGCACGGCCTGCGCAATGTCGCCATAGGCGGTGGCGAACACCACGGTGGTGTTGGACAGATGCGGGATCAAGCGTCGGTAAAGATCTTCGCCGGAGCCGTCCGGCAGCCGGATGTCGGCCAACAGGAACGCCGGACGCATGCGGGTCCGGCGAAACACTTCGACCGCCTGCGCGCAGCTTTGCACCCATTGCGTGGTGATGCCTTCCAGCCGCAGGCGTTGAAGCAGCGCGCCGCCCAGCAGTTCATCGTCTTCGATCAGCAAAACCTGGATGTCGTTCACGCCGTATCTTCCTGTGGACCGTAGGGCAGGCGCACGGAAATGCGCGTGCCGGTTGCCATGCCGGTCGCCATGCCGGTTGCCATGCGGGTTGCGCGCAAACGGCCGTGCATGGTTGTAGTCAGATCGGCCACGATGCCCAGGCCCATGCCGTCGCCGTCGGTGGCTGCGCCCATCAGCGCGCGCTTGGCGGCCGGCGGCAGGCCGTTGCCCCGGTCGGCCACGTGCAAGGTCAGTGCCTGGCGGCCCGCGCGCGCAAACACCTGCACCAGTTCGCCACGCGGCGAGGCCTGGATGGCGTTCAACACCAGGTTCAGCAACACCTGCCGCACGGCGCCCGCGGGCAGCGCCAGACGGCGGTCCTGCATGCCTTCGCAATGCAGTTCCACGCGCACGCCCGCCCGGTTGGCCTGTGCGCCCACCATCAGCCGGATGTCGGCGATATCTTCCTGGTGCAGCAGGGCGGCGCCGGGGCGAAAGGTACGCAGGCTGGCGTCCACCACCGCTTGCAGCGCCTGCACGCCGCGTTCGATAAAGCCCAGGGATTCGCTGCGCACGTCCTCCCGTTCGCCGAATTGCCGTAGCGTCTGCACGGCGGTGCGCAGCCCGCCCAGGGGGTTGCGCACTTCGTGGGCCAGCGCGGCCGACATCCGCCCCAACACCGCTTCGCGTTCGATGCGCGCATTGCGTTCGGTCAGCGCTTCGCGTTGCTGCGCGCTTTGCACCATCCAGTTGTAGGCCGACAGCAGTTCCTTGAGTTCCGGGTCGGTGGTGTCCACGCGCATGGGGCGCAAGCGATCTTCCGGGCCGGCGCGCAGGGCTTCGGTCAGCGAAATGATCGGGCGCTGAAGCCGGCGCGCCATGCCAAAGCACAGCACCGCGCCGATCAGGCTGATCGCCAATCCCACCAGGCCCAGTTCCCAGGCCAGTTCCTGGCGCTGCCGATGAAAATCGCTGACGTCCAGATTGGCTACCAGCGTCCCCAGGGCGGGCCGCGCGTCGTCCAGCAAGCGCCACGTCCACACGCCTTCGGATCTTGCGCTGGTCAACGTGCCGGAGGTGTCCGCCAACGATGCCAGCGGAATCGGCTCAACCTCGGGGTAGCGCGCCACGTGCGCCAGCAGGCGGTGGTCCGCCGCGACGACGGCCAGCGTGCGATCAACCACGCCCAGATGCGTATCCAGCGCGCGGTTCAGCACATCGACCATCTGTGTGCGGTCGTCGGCGCGCACCGCAGGCAGGATCGCGGCGGACAAACCGTCCAGATACACCTGGCCCAAGTTAGCGACCTGCCTGTCGAACTGGCGCGACACGCCATGCAGCGCCAGGGAAATCAGCGCGGCGGAAATCGCAAGGAACAGCAACGACACCGCAAGCGGAATGCGGGCGGTCAGGGGCAGGCGGGGCAGGCGGTGCAGGTGGTGCATGGGGGCAGCATGGCGATGCGTTCGAAACCACGAAAACGAGGATTATGCCTGCGTGGAATCGGCGTCCGCAGTTGCAAGAATTGGCAAGCGCGCCGCACGCGGGAAAAATCCATGCCAGCCCGCTCGCAGCCCGGGAACTTTGCCGTGTTGTTCACGTTTGTGAACATCCGCGGTGCTGCGATGTTCACCGTTGTTCAGCGATGTGAACAAGCGTCTTTCATCCTGCTGGTTTTCCCGGATGAAGCCGGCAAAAGCTTGAAAGCGGATTGCAAGGCGTCGTCCTTAAAGTGCCCCCTCCTTCGGCTTGCGACATCACGCGCGCCGAAGTATGTCGACAACAAACAGGGGAGCAAGCCGTGGGCAGCACCATATTTTCCAGAAAGCGCGATCTGTGGGGCGGTGCGTTCATCGCCCTGTGCGGCGCGCTCACTATTTTTGAAGCAACGTCCTACAACATCGGAGAGCTGGCGCGGATGGGCCCGGGCTATTTCCCGCTGATGATCGGTTGCTTCCTGGTCGCGCTGGGCATCCTGGTCCCGCTCAGCCCGGACCCCGATGAAGTGCAGGAAGAAATGATGGAAGAACAGCTGCCCCAGCCTACGCGCCGCGATCGCGTGCGCGGCATGGCGTGCATCGCCGCCGGCATCGCGCTCTTCATCATCCTTGGCAGCTTCCTGGGATTCCTGCCCGCCACGTTTGCGCTGGTGTTCGTCTCGGCGCTGGGCGATACGTCCAACTCCGTCAAGTCCGCCGCCATTCTCGCCATTGCAATGACGGTGTTCGGCGCGGTGGTGTTTTCCTGGGCGCTGCAATTGCAGTTTCCGATGCTGCGCTGGGGGTAGGAAATGGATCTGTTCGACAACGTATTGCATGGTTTTTCCGTGGCGTTGCAGTGGGAGAACCTGCTGTGGTCGCTGTTCGGCGTGTTCATGGGCAACATGATCGGCGTGCTGCCGGGCATGGGTGTGCTGGCCGCCATTTCGATCCTGCTGCCGCTGACCTACGCAATGACGCCGGTGGCCGCGCTGATGATGCTGGCCGGCATCTACTATGGCGCGCAGTATGGCGGCGGCATCACCTGCATTTTGCTGAACCTGCCGGGCACGCCGTCACACGCGGTGACCTGCCTGGACGGCAACCCGCTGGCCCGCCAGGGCAAGTCGGGGTCGGCGCTGTTCATGCTGGTCATGTCGTCGTTCGTGGGCGCCAGCGTGGGCATCATCATCATGATTCTGTTCTCGCCGATGCTGGTGGAAGTGGCCTTCCAGTTCGGCCCGGCGGAATATTTTTCGATGATGATGCTGGGCTTGTTCGCCGGCGCCACGCTGGCCAAGGGCTCGGCCATCAAGGGCATCGCCATGGTGTTCCTGGGCTTGCTGCTGGGCGTGGTGGGTACCGACGTCAACACGGGCACCATCCGTTACGGCTTCGGCGTCATCGAGCTGAGCGACGGCGTGCCCCTGGTGGCGCTGGCGATGGGCCTGTTCGGCTTGGCGGACTTCTTCGCCAACGTCAACCGCATCGGCAAGGCCACGACGGTGGGCGCGGGCCCCAAGATGTCGGTGCGACCCGAACCCGGCGACATCAAGAAGTCGGCCATGCCGATTGCGCGCGGCAGCGCCATAGGCGCAATCCTGGGCATCTTGCCGGGCACGGGCGCGACCATTGCGTCGTTCATGTCCTATGCGGTGGAAAAGCGCGTGTCCAAGACGCCCAAGCGCTTTGGCAACGGCGCCATCGAAGGCGTGGCGGGTCCGGAAGCGGCCAATAACTCGGCGGCGCAAACCAGCTTCATCCCGACCATGAGCCTGGGCATTCCCGGCGACTCGGTGATGGCGCTGATGCTGGGCGCGCTGATCATCCACGGTATCCAGCCGGGTCCGCAGATGGTGACCGAGCACGCCGACCTGTTCTGGGGGCTGATCGCCAGCTTCTGGATCGGCAACGTCATGCTGGTGGTCATGAACCTGCCCCTGATCGGCATGTGGGCACGGCTGCTGAAGGTGCCGTACAAGTACCTGTTCCCGTCCGCGCTGTTCTTCGTGTGTGTCGGCGTCTACAGCACCAACAACAACCTGTTCGATGTGGGCATGGTGCTGGTGCTGGGCTTGGTGGGCTACCTGTTCCTGAAGCTGCGTTTTTCGCCCGCGCCGCTGTTGCTGGGTTTCGTGCTGGGGCCGATGGTCGAAGAGAACTTCCGGCGTGCGCTGCTGCTGTCGCGCGGCAGCATGAACGTGTTTATCGATCGCCCGATCAGCGCCGGCTTTGTCTACGCCATCCTGGCGCTTGCCGCCTGGCTGGTGTTCTCGACGGTGCGCAACCGCAAGCGGGTCCGCGAGCTTGAAAGGGCTCAGGCCGGCGCCTGATCGCGTGCCGATGTCGTACTGAAAGGTGAAAAGGGGGCTGTCGGCTGGCCCCCTTTTCCATTGATGGGAGCGTGTCATGAAGCAATCGGATTGGCCTGCGCGGGGCGACATGCGGTGCGGTGACTTGACCGTGGTGCGCGAACTGCCCTTTGTGGAATTCATTGAACTGCTTGAATTCAGCCATCTGCGTTTCGACCCGCCCGCGCAAGGGGCCGCGTCCGCGCTGGTGGGCACGCAGGAATGGCGCCGGCGGATCGAGGGCGACTGCGCGCAGCCGGAATCGGTGTATGTCTGCACGACGCTGGATGCGCTGCATGACGCGGTGCTGGCGCCCGAGGATGCCGAGCTGAAAATCGACATGCCGTGCCAAAGCCGCGTGCGCCTGCGTACACTGTTCCAGCAACGCGACCGCGCCGCCTCCACGCCCTGCGTCCGGGTGGACTTGCAGGCCTTGATACGGCGGGTGCTGGTGCCCGCCAGCGCCCCGGCGCATCTTTTTGAACTGGTCAGGCACGTCGTCATGACGCGCCTTTGGGTCGAGGTCGCGCGGGTATAGCCGCCGCGCGTTTCACTTCGGCTTGACCACCCGCTTACGTACAGGAACCGACACGTGACAGAGTCCGCACTGCAAATCATCGCCGCCCTTGTTTTCGCCCTTGCTCTGGTGCACACCTTTTCGGCGCCGCTTTTTCTGCGCCTGGCGCATCGCAGCAAGCGCCATGGCGGGCTGCTGCATCTGCTGGGTGAAGTCGAAGTGGTGTTCGGTTTCTGGGCGGCGATATTGCTGGTCTTGATGGCGTTGGCCGCGTCGGGCGAAACGGCGCTGGCGTATGCCGAATCGCGCAACTACACCGAGCCCGCGTTTGTTTTTGTGGTGATGGTCATCGCGGCATCCTTGCCGGTGCTGACGGTGGTGATGCGTCTGGTTGAACGCGTGGCGCGGCTGTTGCCGGTGCGCGACCAAACCGCCAAGGCCTGGTTGTGCCTGGCGCTGGTGCCCCTGGCCGGCTCGTTGGTGACCGAGCCGGCCGCCATGACGATTGCCGCCATGATGCTGGCGCCGCAGGTGTTTCATCGCGAGATGCCGGAACGGTTGAAGTACCTGGCGCTGGGCGTCTTGTTCGTCAACATTTCCATCGGCGGCACGCTGACGTCGTACGCCGCGCCGCCGGTGTTGATGGTGGCGTCCACCTGGGGTTGGGACAGCGCCTTTATGTTCAGCACGTTCGGCTGGAAGGCGGCGCTGGCCGTGCTGGTCAACGCCACGCTGGTGACGGTGTTGCTGCGGCCGTACCTGCGTTCGGGCGACGTGATGGCCATGAAGGACTCGGCCGTGCCGATGTCGCCCGTGGTCATCATGGTGCACCTGTTCTTCCTGGCCGCCGTCGTGCTCAGCGCGCATCACCCCATCCTGTTCCTGGCGCTGTTCCTGTTTTTCATCGGCTACACCCAGGCGTACAAGGCGCATCAAAGCCCGTTGATCATCAAAGAGGCGCTGTTGGTCGGCTTCTTCCTTGCGGGCCTGGTGGTGCTGGGCGGCATGCAGCAGTGGTGGCTGCAACCGATCGTCAGCGGGCTGGAGCCAAACGTGCTGTTCGTCGGCGCCCTGGCGCTGACGGCCATCACCGACAACGCCGCGTTGACCTACCTGGGGTCGCTCATCGACGGCATCTCCAGCCAGGCGCAGTACATGCTGGTGGCCGGCGCGGTGGCCGGCGGCGGGCTGACCGTCATCGCCAATGCGCCCAACCCGGCGGGCGTGGCGCTGCTGCGCGGCAGCTTCGCCAATGGCGCGGTCAGCATGCCGGGCTTGCTGGCTGGCGCGCTGATTCCTACGCTGGTGGCGGCGTCGTTTCTGTTTTTTTTGTGATGGTCCCGGGCATCAAGACGCCGCGCCACCTTCAAAGCGGACATCGGCAGCGGGCAGCGCAACGATCTTCACGCCAAAGCTGGTGATGGCGGGCAGGGTGGCGTTGTGATGCGCGCGGATCTGGGCGCCGGATGCATGCGCTTTGTCGTGCGTGGTGTGCGCGTCGGCGGCTATCGTCACCGCAAAGCCCAAGGCCGCCGCGCGCGGGCTGCGTGTCCGTGGTGTCGAACAAGGCGCGCTGCACGTCGATGATGATCAAGGCGTTGGGCATGGGGATAGAGGTGGCGGCTGAGGCGGTGGCGGGGGCGGACAAGGAAGCTTGGCGCGCACCCGAATCTTGCAGTCTACCGCCGCTTGCAGACCGCTTGGCGACCGCCATCAATAATGATTACAATTCCCATTCTTAAAAATTGGGGTAGCGGTCGCCACGGCCATGTCGTCCTTGGAATCTCTGGAGCACCGAGCGCTGGGCTTGCTCTACCGCGACCATCACGGGTGGTTGCGGGGTTGGTTGCTGAGGCGGCTGAACGTGCCCGCCGAGGCGGCCGACCTGACGCAGGACACGTTCATGCGGCTGCTTTCGTCGCCGGCGTCGATGGCGCAATTGCAAGGCGTGCGGCAACCGCGCAGCTTTCTGGCGACGGTGGCGCAGCGCACGCTGGTGGATCACATCCGGCGCCAGGTGCTGGAACGCGCCTGGCTGGAAACGCTGGCGCAGCAGCCCGAAGCGCATGCCGTGTCCCCCGAGACGCAAGCCATCCTGCTAGAGACCATCCGCGAGATCGACGCCATGCTGCACGGCCTGGGGCACAAGGTGCGGCGCGCCTTCCTGATGTCGCAGCTGGAAGGCGCCAGCTATGCGGACATCGCCGCGCAATTGGGCGTCACCGTCAGTTCGGTGAAGAAATACATGGCGCGCGCTACCGAGCATTGCCTGGTGTACGCCTTGGAAAGGCAGTAGACGCCGATGGCCGACAAGACGATTGCCGCGGCGGCGCAATGGTACGCGCGCCTGTGCGCCGACGAAGTCAGCGCGGCCGATGTGGCGGCGCATGACCGCTGGCTGGCGGCCGACCCTGAACACGCGCGCATCTGGCGCCAGGTGGAACGCCTGCGCGGCACCCTGGGCGCGGCGCCCGCCCAGCTTGCCGCCGATACGCTGAACCGCGCGGACCACCACTTTGCGCGCCGACGCGACGTGTTGCGCAGCGGCTTGGGCGCGGTGGCGCTGGTGGGCGCGGGCGGCATGCTGGCCTGGCGCGTCTTGCCGGTCGACCAGAGGGTGGCCGGCTATCTGGCCGACTACCGCATGGGCACGGGCCAGCGGCGCGAACTGACGCTGGCGGACGGCACTTTGCTGTGGCTGGACAGCGCCAGCGCGGTCGACGTGTCGCTGGACGCGCGCGGCCGCCACATCGCCGTGCATGCGGGCGAGATCCTGATCGACACCGAACACGCCGCACCCGGCGTGCCCCCGCTACGCGTGACCACGCCCCACGGCACCGTGCGGCCACTGGGCACGCGCTTTACCGTCCAGCGCCTGGACGACCTGACCCGCGTGGCGGTGCTGCGTCATGCGGTCGAACTGCTGCCCGCCGACGGCGGCGCGGCGCTGCTGCTCAAGGCGGGCGAACAGGGCACGCTGCAAGCCGCCGCCGCCCGCCATGAAGGCCAGATCATCGGCGAGCCGGACGCCTGGACGCGTGGCCTGTTGATCGTGGACGGCATGCGGCTGGGCGACTTCGTGGCCCAGTTGGACCGCTACCGCCCCGGCCACCTGCGCTGCGACGATGCCGTGGCCCAGCTGCGCGTGTCGGGCGCGTTTCCCATTGACGACACCGACCGCGCGCTGGCCGCCGTGGAGCGCGCTTTACCCGTGCGCATATCCCGTTTCACCCGCTACTACACCCGGATCACCGCCCGGGGCTGACATTATTTTTGCCGGGCATTGTCCTTTTTCCGCGCTCATCCGACTTAGCAGGGATTACGTCGGATTTGATTCACGGAAACCTTCATCCCATGCCTTCCCTTTTGACCAAACCTCGCCATCCCGGCGCCTTGGCGCCTGTTGCCGGCGCCGTCTTCACTGCGTTGTTGACGCTGGCGTCGGCCCCGCCCGCGTGGGCGCAAGCTGCCGACACCGCCGCCAGCGCGCGGCGCTACGACGTGCCGGCCGGCCCGCTGGGCCTGGCCTTAAGCCGCTTCGCCGCCCAGGCCGGCGTGGTGCTGTCCTTCGACGCCTCGCTGACGCAAGGCAAGCAAAGCGCGGGCCTGCAAGGGGAATACGGCATCGCCTCGGGCTTGGCGGCCATGTTGGCGGGCACGGGGCTGGAAGCCGTGAGCCAGGGCGGCAACAACTATGGGGTGCGGCGCGCGGCGGCGCAGACGCTGGCGCCCGTCGAGGTGCTGGGTTCCCGTGAACCAGGCCCCAGCGAAGGCACCGACTCGTACACCGTGGGCCTGAGCACCACCGCCACCAAGCTGCCGATGAGCTTGCGCGAGACGCCGCAGTCGGTCTCGGTGATGACGCGCCAACGCCTGTCGGACCAGGGCCTGAATACGCTGGAAGACGCCATCGCCAACACGCCCGGCCTGACCTTCAAGAAGAAGGGGTCGGCCGACGACAACGAAAAAGGCCTGTACGCGCGCGGCATGGAAGTCACCAATATGCAGGTGGACGGCGTGCCCACGCACAAGGACTTCAATGCGCTGGGGCTGGACACCGCGCTGTACGACCGCATTGAGGTGGTGCGCGGGTCCACGGGTTTGTTGAACGGCGCGGGCAACCCGGCGGCGTCCATCAACCTGGTGCGCAAGCGGCCCACGTCGGACTTCCAGGCCAGCGTGGGCGCGGCCGTGGGGTCATGGGACTACAAGCGCACGGAGTTCGACCTGGGCAGCCCGCTGGATGACGCCGGCAAGCTGCGTGGCCGCGTCGTGGGCGCATGGCAAGAGGGCGGCTCGTTCATCGATCGCGTCAAACAGGATTCGCAGTTGCTGTACGGCGTGATCGAAGCCGATCTGGGCGAACGCACCATGCTGACCTTGGGCGGCGAGTACCAGCGCAAGCATTGCACGGCATGCTCGTACTTCGGCTTTCCGGCGGCCTACGCGGACGGCACCAAGACGGATTTCCGCCAGAGCTTCAACTCGGCCACCGACTGGAGCCGCCAGACACGCACGCGCTACAACGTGTTCGCCACGCTGGACCACGAATTCGCGCCGCTGTGGAAGGGGTCGGTCACCCTGTCGCATACGGGCGACGATAACGACCGCACCTATGGCTGGTTCAGCAGCAATGGCTGGGCGGACCCGAACTCGGGTCGCGGCGCGTCCCTGTGGGTGGCGAAATGGCCTATTCCCAAAACGCAGAACGCCGTGGACGCCAGCCTGACCGGCGCCTTCAACGCGTTCGGCCGCCAGCACGATGTGGTGATCGGCGCCAGCGCCTCGCACACCAATGGCGACTACGACATGTACCCGCTGTGGACCGCGCCGGGCTACGACGCAAAGATTCCGGACATACGCGGCTGGTCCGGCAACATGCCCGAGCCCGACTGGCAGACAACCGGCAAGCGCGACTACACCGAAAAGCAATCGTCGATCTACGGCGCGCTGCGCCTGCGTCCCACCGATGCCTTGTCCGTGGTGCTGGGATCGCGCGTGACGTGGTGGGACCAGCAGGCGTCCTACAACTACAACGACGGCACCTCGTATCCCGACAATATGCGCGAGCAGGGCGTCTACACGCCTTACGCCGGGCTGGTCTACGACCTGACGCCGACCCTGTCCGCGTACGCCAGCTACACCAGCATTTTCCAACCGCAGCAGGCGCAGAATGTGTCGGGCGGCGTGCTGGAACCCATCAAGGGCAACACCTATGAAGTCGGCCTGAAGTCGGCGTGGCTGGATGGCCGGCTGAACGGTTCGGTGGCATTGTTCCGCACCCGCCAGGACAACTACGCGATGGTCGACGGCGACAATCTGGCGCCCAATGGCGACAGCGCTTATGTGGCTGCCGATGGCGCAGTGATGCGCGGCGTGGAAGCCGAGCTCAGCGGCGCGCTGAGCCCAGGCTGGCAGGTGCAGCTGTCGTATGCCTACGTGGACCGCCGCCTGCCGCAAGGCTTCATCACGCAGGTCGGGCTGCCGCGCCACATCGCCAAGCTGTACACCACGTATCGCCTGCCGGGCGAGCTGAGCGCGCTGACCGTGGGTGGCGGTGTGCGTTGGGAAAGCGGCAGCGACTATTCCAGCCGTGGCCCAGGCGGCCAGCAGTTTGAATCGTCGCAAAGCGGCTATGCGCTGGTCGACCTGATGGCGCGCTACCAGGTCAACCGCCAATGGTCGGCAACCTTGAACCTGAACAACGTCTTTGACAAGAAGTACTACGCCAGCACCAACGTCTACAGCAACTACTACGGCGCGCCGTTCAGCGCGATGCTGGGCGTGAATTACCGGTATTGATCTTGATCCGTTAAATTACGGCGTCCACGCGCCACGGCTCGCCTCGCGCGAGCCGTGGCCGGTCCCCATCAAGGACTGATCATGACCCGGCAACACCCTGAACGAGCGCGGCGTGAGCCGCGGCAGTCGCACCCGCATGTGCATGTGCATGTGCATGTGCATGTGCATGTGCATGTGCGTTTTCGTCGCCATCGCCATCGCCATCGCCATCTGCATCGGCTTCCCGCCGCATGGTGAAAACGTTTGAACTCGACACGCTGAAAATGCGGCTGGGCGACGCAGAGTTTGCGCGCCTGGATCTGCATCAGCGCATCCAGCGTGCGCTACGCGCGTTGATCCTGGACGGTGCGCTGGGTGCGGGCGTGAAGCTGCCCGCCACGCGCGGGCTGGCCTTGTCCCTGGGCGTGGCGCGCGACACCGTGGAAAGCGCCTATGTGCAGCTGCATCGTGATGGCTACATCGTGCGGCGCGAAGGCTCGGGCAGCTATGTGTCCGATACCGTGGGCGCCGTCTTGCGCGGCGCGGCGGGCGGGCGCGTCAAGTCTCGGCGTGGCGTAGAGGCCGGGCAGGGTGCAAGGGCGGAGCAGGGTGCAAGGGCGGAGCAAGGCGGCAATGCGGCGCCGCTCAAGGCAAGCCCCGGCCTAAGCCGGCGCGGTACCGCGATCTTTGACAGCGGCGGCGTGAGCGACCAGCAAGCGGTCAGGGCGTTCGCCACCGGCCTGCCCGAAACGCGCACATTTCCCGTGGATGTCTGGGAACGCCTGCAACGCCAAGTGCTCAAAGCGCATCGCGCCAGCGTGCTGCTGCATGGCGACCCGCAAGGGGCCGAGCCGCTGCGCCGTGCAATTGCCGACTACCTGAACCTGGAGCGCGGCGCCCGGGTGTCGGCGGACCAGATCCTGGTGTTGTCCAGCACGCGGCAGGCACTGACGCTGTGCGCGCAACTGCTGGTGGATGCCGACGGCCCGCTCCTGATGGAGAACCCGGGTTACTTCGGCGCGCGCAAGGCGTTTGAAGCCGCGCAGGCCCGTATCGTGCCGATCGATGTGGACGCGGACGGCATCCGCATGGACCTGCTGCGGCAGGACCCCAGCGGCGCCAACTGCGTCTATGTGACGCCGTCGCATCAATACCCCACGGGCGCCATCCTGTCGCTGGAGCGGCGCCTGATGCTGACGCGCTGGGCGCATGAGAACCGGCGCTGGATCATCGAAGATGATTACGACAGCGAATTCCATTACGACGGCCCGCCTACCGCGTGCGTGCAGGGCGTGGACCAGTTTGATCGGACCTTGTACCTGGGCACCTTCAGCAAGACGCTGTTCCCCGGCTTGCGAATGGGCTACATGGCGTTGCCGCCTGAGCTGGTCGACGCCTTTGTCCGCGCCCGCAGCATCATGGACGGGCACACGCCGCAGGTGCTGCAACTGACGCTGGCGCGCTTCATGGAAGATGGGCACTACAACGCGCACGCGCGGGCAATGCGCAAGCTGTACGCGTCGCGTCGCGCCTGCATGCTGGATGCCATCGGGCGGCACCTGTCGGGCATCGTCACCGCCATCCGGCCGCCGGGCGGCTTGCAGGTGCCTTGCCTGTTGCAAGCGGGATGGTCCGAAGAACAGACCATCCGGCAAGCGGCCGCAGCCGGTATCGTGCTGCCGGGCATCAGTCGCCTGTACGCGGGGGCGGATCGCCTGGAAGGGTGGCTGCTGGGCTACGCGTCGTTGGCCGAACACGAGATCGAAGCCGCGCTGCTGCGGCTGCGTAATGCGTTGGCGCGCACGCCACGGCGGTAGCGCTCATGGCGTGCATCGCGGCTTGGCGATTGGTGGCGTGCCTGGCGGCTGGGGTATTGGTGGGGCCTGCCTGACCGCTGGGTATGGGGACCTGCCTGGCGGCCCCGTGCGCCTACGGTCTGGACGCGCTGCCAACCAGCGTGCGATGGCCGCCATGGATCAGCAAATGCGCCGTCAGGCCGGCCACCAGGCCCCAGAACGCGCCGCCCACGCCCAGCAGCGTGACGTTCGCGGCGGTGGCCAGGAAGGTGATCAGTGCGGTTTCGCGCGTGCGGGCGTCGGCCATGGCATTGGCCAGGCTGCCGCCGATGGCGCCCAGCAGCGCCAGCCCGGCCAGCGTGGTGATGAAGGCCTTGGGCAGCACCATGAACAGCGTGGCCAGCGTCACGCCGAAGGTGCCGACCAAAACGTAGAACAGTCCGCACGCCAAGCCTGCCAGGTAGCGCTTGCGCGGGTCGGGATGCGCGTCCGGGCCGGTGCAGATGGCCGCCGTGATTGCCGCCACGTTGAACGCGTGCGCGCCAAATGGGGCCATCAGCAACGAGCCCAACCCCGTCGTGACCAGAATCGGGTTGGCGCTGGTCTTGAAGCCGTCGTTGCGCAGCACCAGCATGCCGGGCATGTACTGGCCGGTCAGCGTGATGATGAACAGGGGCAAGGCCACGCCCAGCAAGGCGTTCAGCGAAAACCGCGGCATTTCGAATACCGGCGTGGCCAGGCTCAAGTGCACGGCGGAAAAATCAATGCGGCCTTGCGCGATCAGCATCGCCAGGCCGATGACCAGGATGCCGACCACGGCAAAGCGCGACGTGAATCGCTTGAGCAGCGCGTACGACACCACCAGGACGATGACCAGCAGCGGGTCGACGCTGGCGCCGCCAAAGGCATTGACCCCGAACTGAAGCAGGATGCCCGCCAACAGGCCTGCCGCGATGCCGCCCGGTATCAACCGCACCAGCTTTTCAAAGGCGCCCGACATGCCCAGCACCACGAAGCCCAGCGCTGAAATGACATACGCGCCGATCACTTCGCCATAGGGCGTGAACGGCATCACCGTAGCCAGGAACGCGACGCCGGGGGTGGACCACGCGGTGATGATCGGCGCTTTGTAGCGAAAACTCAGCATTGCCCCCGTGATGCCCACGCCCACGGATACCGCCCACACCCACGACGCGGTCTGCGCCGGTGTCAGCCCGGCCAACTCGGCGGCCTGGAACACCAGCACGAAGGTGCCGCCGTAATTGACCAGCACGGAGATCAGCGCCGCAACGGTCGGGGAAAAGAAGTCGGCGGCGCGCAGGCTGGCCGGCAATGGATTCATGACATCACTCCACACTTTGAAGAAAACGCGGCCGGCATCTTGACGATGGCCGGCCGGCGCGCAAAGCAAAAGTGTAGGGCTGTGGCGGCCTGTTCAATCAGGCCACATTCCTGAATACCACCAGACCACTTATCGGCAACGCTGCGTGGGTAGACCGTAGCCGACGGTAATGGCGGTGACGGGCACGTCCTTGAAGGCGGCCTGGGCCGCGTCGTCAAAGCGCGTTTCGCAATTGAACTTGGTGTCCATCACGTAGTCCTCGCCGGCGGCCTTCTTGATCTGGGCTTCCCAGGCGTCGGCGGCGTCCATTGCCTTGCCGCTGACCAACACCGTCTCCATCAGCACTTCCACGGCGCCCGACGAACGCGGCGCGGTCCACAGCGCGTAGACGGACGGGTCCGCCGCGTTGCCGCACTGCGAGAGGCAATCCGCGGTGTAGCGCAGGCCCCGGCCGAACATGCCGGGGGTGATGGGCTGGCCGGCCTTCGGCGCGTCTTCGCCGATGAAGCTCTTCAAGTCGGCCTCGCAGCCCGGCGCCAGCTCCAGGCGCAGCGCCGTCACCTTGCCGTTGCCGATGGTGGCCCTGACCTGACACTGTTGCACCACGAAGACGTGGTCATTGCCGAAAGATTCCCGAGGCACGCCGGCAACCGATTCAAGATAACGCTGGTTCGCGCCCAACATGGCGCCGTTGAACACTTCCTTTACCGTCGCCGCCTGTGCGGCGCTTGCGCCGACCAGCAGGATACCCAGGGCCAAGGCTTTGAACTTCATTCGAATGACACTCCGTGGTTGGTGGCATCGCGAGCCCGTGGCGGGCTCGCAAAAAGGCGGATGCACGCGCATCCTGCCACAAACCGGCGTGTTTCGTGTGAGGAAAAAGGCAGGGCGGGCGGGCCCGCCGGGGCGTCAATTGGGCTTTAACGAGATGTCCCGGGCGACCTGGCCGAGCAGGTCGTAGTCCTTGCGAGCGCGCGCCAGGGCCTCGCTCGGGGTGTTGCCGACGACGACCCATCCCAGTTCCTGCAACTTGCGCTGCATGTCGGGCTCTTTCAGGCTGGCCGCCAGCGCGTCATGAAGCTTGTCGACGATGGCGGGGGGCGTGCCCTTGGGCGCCGCCAGCCCAAACCACCCAGCCGGAACCAAGCCTGTCACGCCCACTTCCTTGGCGGTCGGCACCTGGGGGTAGCCGCTGAAACGATAGTCGCTGGTCACGAACAGCGCCGTCGTCTTGCCGGCGGTGACATACGGAATCTGGGACGCCGCGTTGTCCATCATGGAGTCCACGTGCCCGCCCAGAATGTCGTTGACGGCCGGGGCCGCGCCCTTGTAGCCGATGATGCTGAGGTTCAGCCCCGCCAGCTTGGCGAAGGCCGCCTGCGTCAGATGCGCCTGCGTGCCCAGGCCCGCATTGGCCGACGTCAGGCCGCCCGGCTTGGAGCCATCCAGCGCCTTGAAGTCCGCATAGGTCTGCGCCGGGAACGTCTTGTTGACCACGAAGACGAACGGCACTTCGACGGCGATGGAAATATGCGCCAGGTCGTCCAGCGTGCTGTACCGCAGCTTGTAGATGTGCGGGTTGACCGAGATGGTTCCGCTGGCGCTCAGCAGCAGCGTGTAGCCGTCCGGAGCCGCCCGCACGACGTGTTCGGTGGCGATGGACCCGCCCGCGCCCGGCTTGCTGTCCACGATGATGGGCTGGCCCAGGCGCTTGGACATGGACTCGGCCAGCAGCCGGGTCATCGTGTCCGACGCCGACCCCGGCGCATAGGGATAGACGATGGTGATGGCCTTGGCCGGGTAGGCGTCGGCGGAGGCGGCTTGCGCCATGCTGCAAGGCAGCAGCAGCGCGGCAAGGTAAGTGCACAGGCGTTTCATGGTTATTCCCCTTGTTGTCGTACTGTTTGAATGATGTTCTGAACGACCGGAATGGCAAGCGCGCCATACCAGTCCAGCTCGGTCAGCATGTCGGCTCGGTACCAGCCGGCCTGATGCAAAAGGTTGAGCGATGCAATGGTCTGGCCGTTCCAGCGCACGGGCACGTTGACCGCGCTTTCGCAGCCCAGCGACCGGATCAGTTCATGATCGGGAAACGCCGCTACGCAGGCGGCGCGGTCGGCGCAGATCCTGGCCTTGCCGTCTTGCACGACGCGGGCAAAAAAATCGCTGTCTTCGCGTATCGGCTTGGCGCCGCCAGGCGGGTAGGCGTCCGGCCGGCTGGAGAAGTAGCGGCGGCTCAAGCCCGCCTGCCGGTCAAGGACCAGGACGGTGAACAAGCGATATCCGACGCGTGCCGCCAAGGCCGTGGCCAGCCCTTGCAGCCCGGTGTGCGGCTGCGGGCCGTCAGCCAGTGCGCGCGCCATCGCGCTTAGCGCACCCGCTTGCGGCGGAAGGTTTGTTGAAATCGTCACGGCCTGGTTTCCATCTGTGGTGGAAAGCCATTTTGGCCGCCAAAGCCCATACCAAGCTAATGAATAAAGCTGAGATATCCATTACCATTTCCGCATGGAAACCGCCTCGACCGACCTTGCCTGGACTCGCCGCCTGAAGCTTCGACACCTACAGGTGCTGGCGGCATTGGAAAGCGCGGGCAGCGTCACCGCCGCCGCCAAAGCCATGCACATGACCCAGCCTGCGTTGTCGCATTGGCTCAGCGATATGGAAGACCTGGTCGGCACGGCCCTCTTCTTGCGGGGCCGCAAGCTGGAATTGACCGAAGCAGGGCGCGCGCTATGGCGCTATGCATGCCGCGTGCTGGGCGATACCGCGCGCACGGGCGAAGAGATCGAGGCCGTGAAAGGCGGCGTGGCGGGGCATCTGCATATCGGCACGATCCTGTCCGCCGCGCCCGTGCTCCTGCCGCGCGCCATCGCGGCGCTGCACCAGCGGTCTCCCAAGGTGCAGATCGAATTGGTGGAAGGCCTGCTGGAACCCTTGATGGAACGCGTTGAACGCCGCGAAATCGACTTGATCATCGGGCCGTTGGACGTGCGCGCCAGCCGTTCGGGCCTGTGCACGGAATGGCTGATGACGGATACCTTCAGCGTGGTGGCACGACGCGGCCATCCGCTGGCGGAACTGGACGCGCCGCGGTGGGAGGATACCGGCGCGTACCCGTGGGTCTTGCCGCCACCCGGCACCTTGTCACGGATGCGGCTGGATCAGGCGGTGGCGGACGCGGGCATGCCGCCGCCCACGCCGGCCGTCGAGACCAGTTCGCTGGTGGCGCTGCTGTCCATGCTGCAAGGGCGGGACTACATCGCTACCCTGGCAAGTTCCGTGGCGCACATGTACGAACAGCTGAACCTGATCCGCATCATCCGCGTGCCGTCGCGATTGGAGTTCGGCCCCATCGGCATGTTGTGGGCAGCGGATTCCCCCAGCATCGTGCTGCCGGCCTTGCGCGATACGTTGCGCGAAGAAGCCGGCAGTCTTGTCGAAACGGGGAACGGCGGCGCAAGCGCTACTTGACGGTGGCGTACTCCAGCGTCTTGGGCGTATGCGTCAAGACGCGCGGGGTGTCGCCCACGACCACCGTGTCATCCAGCCGGAAGCCGCCGATGCCATAGGCGTAGATGCCGGGTTCGGCCGAGTACACCTCGTTGTCCAGCAGCGGGCGCTGGCAGAACGCCATGTCTTCGGGATATTCATGATGGATGATGCCCACCGCATGCCCCGTGCGATGGCGGATGAAGTCGGCGTAGCCGGCTTTTTCGATTTCGGCTTGCGCGGCCGCGTCGATCATGCAGACCGGGTTGCCGGTGCGCGCGGCGTCGATGGCTGCCTCGTTGGCCGCCTTGGCCGCCGACCACAGCCGGGTCTGTTCGGCAGAGGGCGTGCCGCAGAACCAGGTGCGTTCGTTTTCGATGGTCAAGCCATTCAGACGCGGGATGACGATGTTGACCAGCACGTCGCCTTCCTTGATACGCGCGCCGCAGGACGCGCCGTCACCATGCGGGGATGCGGACGCCGGGCCGCTCAACGTCCAGCAGCGAATCACCTCGAAATGTTCGCCGGGAAAGCGTTCGGCCGCTTCCTGCACGAACAGCGACGCCATGGCGAAGTCCAGTTCTTGGACCAGACGGCCCGGGCGAATGTTCTCGCGGTAACGGTCCTGAATCCAGTCCGAGATGGACGCCGCCGCCGCCATGACGGCCAGTTCTTCTTCGTGCTTTTGCCAGCGCAGCGACCGGCATTCGGGCGTGGCGGGGCGCAGCACCAGCTCGGGCAGCAACCGGCCGACCGCCGCCAGTACCGGGCTGCCGCCCTCAACGGCGATGCGTGAACGCGCCAGCCCGGCCGATTTCAGGCGCGCCGCCAGCACCTCCGGTAACTGCGTGATCAGCGGCAGCCGGTTGGTCACGCGCGGGTGCTCGGCGTAGTAAGTGATATCGGTGATCCAGACCTTGCCCTGGTCCTGCGAAAAGCGCATGTGATGCGTGGACAACTCGTTCATCACCAAAAACGGCGTGCCGTTGCGCGGCACCACGGCAAAGATCGGGCGTTCCCAGGGCAGGACGTCGGTATGGAAGTTGGTGGCGAACTGAAAAAAATCCGCCGACGTGAAGACGATGGCGTCAACCGCCAGGTCGTCCATCATCGCGGTCATCTTGTCCAGCCGGTATTGCCAGACAGCCTTGGTCAGTTTGGGCATGCTGCGCGTCCTTGTGCAGAAGATTGATGCGTTGCCCACGCCAAGCCGGCCCGTGCATCGTCGAACAGGGCCCAGGCAGGCAACGCCATGGAACTTGTCGACGATTATGGGCAGGGACGGCATTAGCGCCCAATGAATAAAGCTGAGGCCGCCATAAGCGTTATGGCATGGGCAAGCGGCACGGCCGGGGCGGCCTGCGACGGTTCGGTTGTGTCGATGCCGCCGTCAGATATCCAGTTCGACCGTGCCGGCCGCCCGCGACACACAGACCATCATGCAGCGATGCTCGGCGCGTTGCGCGTCGCTCAGGACGTAATCGCG
Organism: Achromobacter sp. RT286_PF; assembly: GCF_059760425.1. NCBI lineage: Bacteria > Pseudomonadati > Pseudomonadota > Betaproteobacteria > Burkholderiales > Alcaligenaceae > Achromobacter > Achromobacter sp. RT286_PF. The sequence goes on along the minus strand of NZ_JCBAMR010000002.1, from coordinate 152,629 downwards.
ATGATCGACAGCCCCGGACAGCACCGGGGCTTCGCAACTGCCGCACAGCCCTTCGCGGCACGAGCTTGGCCACGCGATGCCTGCTTCTTCCAGCACTTCCAGCAGTGACTTGCCGGCTGGAACCACATAGCGGCCACCGGACTTGGCCAGCACCACGGTGAAGGCATCGGCGCCGGGTTGCGCTGGGCCAGGCACGGGCGTGGGCGTGGGCGTGGGCGTGGGCGATGCCGAGAATCGCTCGGTGTGGAAATTCGACGGGGCAATTCCCAACTGCACGCAGGCCTGGCCCACGGCATCCATCAAAGAGGATGGCCCACAGCAATACACATGGGACCCGGGCCGGGCGACTTTTTCAACATAGGAGGGCGCATCGCAGCGCGCGGCCCGTTCGTCGTCCATGTGCAGGGTGACCCGGTCGCCGTATTCGGCCAGCTCGTGCAAGAAGGCGGCATGCGCCCGGCCGCGGGCACAGTAAAGCAAGGTCCAGGGCTCTTTGCGCCGCTCGCAGGCAAGGATCATGCCAAGGAAAGGGGTGATGCCGATCCCGCCGGCGATAAACACGTGCGACGTCGCCTGCGCATGTAAACCGAACAGTTGGCGCGGCGCACCGACGTGCAAGGTGTCGCCCTCGCGTAGCGTGTCATGGATGCGGCGCGATCCGCCCCGGGAGTCAACGGCCAGCCCGACCCCCAGGCGGTACTCGTCGCATTGCGCCGGATCGCCGCATAGGGAATATTGACGGGTCATCCCGTTGCCCAGATCCACGTCGATATGGGCGCCGGGCTCGTAGGCGGGCAGATTGGCGCCGTCTTTATCGCGCAGCAACAGGCTGACAACGCCCTGCGCTTCGGGCGTAATGCGGCAGACAATCAGCGGCTGCATGTCAGGCGGCCTCCGGCGCGGTCGCGATCGGAATCACGGTGGGGGCAAGCTGTTGCTCTTCCTGCACCCGCCGCGATACCACCCAGCGAAATTGCGACAGCGCCGCATCAATGGCCAACGGCACCATCTTGAAGTCCGGCGCCAGGGACAATGAGCGCTGCTGCGCGGTGATGATCTCGCGGTCTTCGTCAAAGGCGGTGACCACGCTTTGGTGGATGGACGCCGTGACCTCCGGGCGGTCGATGGCGAAGTTATGCGGATGCGCGAAGAAATAGTGCGTGGACGTTGCCGTTTCCGGGGTCAGCGCCTGGCACCCGCGAAACTCGGCGGCGTCCACCCGCCGGCCTTCCTGTGCACCCGTTCCGGTGGGCGCCATGCCCGAGTCCATGACGAGGATGCCGGGAACGGTGAAGTTATAGATGTTCCACCGGTCGACCCGGCCGGGCCAGTTCTTGACCTTGGCCGCAAACGCGGGCGCTTCGGTGTTCATCGTCCAACGCGTAATGCGCACGCCGTCCGGCAGGCGTTCCACCTTGGGCGCTACCGCTGCGTAGTCTTCACCGCCGCCCAACGTGGTCGGATGCACGAAGGGCAGATGCGAAAAGTCCAGCAGGTTATCGGCGATCAGCAGATAGTTGACGTCGTAGTGGATGTAGCCGTCCAGGCTGCGCCAGTCGGGGTGATCCAGCCATTGGGTGTCGGGAATAAGCGTAGCGTCCGCGCGCTCGGGGTCGCCCATCCAGATCCATATCCATCGGTTGCGCTCGACGACGGGAAAGGTATTGACGCGGGCTTGTGGCGGTATGCGCGCTTGGGCCGGGGCTTCGACACAGGCGCCCGAGGCGTCGAACTTCAACCCGTGATACATGCAGCGCACGCAGTCTCCCTCGCGCCGCCCCATGGATAGCGGCGCGCCGCGGTGGCAGCAGCGGTCTTCCAGCGCCACCAACGTGCCGGTGCTGTCGCGATACATCAACACGGGCACGCCGATCAACGTGCGCGAGAACAGGCCGTCCGCCGTGACTTCCTTGTCCCACGCCGCCACATACCAGGTATTTTTCACGAACATCGCAATCTCCTATTGCACGTAGCGCCATGCGCCGTTCTTGATCTGCACCATGACGGCGGCGCGTGCGTCGTAGCCCACGTGATCGCTCGGCGACATGGTGGCTATGCCTTGCGAAGTGACCACGTCCCGCGTGCTTTCCAACGCGTCGCGCAGCGCCATGCGGAACTGAGCCGTGCCAGGTTTGGCGCTGCGTAGCGCGGTCTTTAACGCGGGTTGCAGCACCAGGCCGGCGTCCCACGCATTGGCCGCGAAAACCGACATGGAATCCTTGCCATAAGCGGTTTCATAGCGTTGGGTCAGATCCATGGCAACCGCTCGTATCGGGTTGGCCGGGTCCAGCTGGCTTGCCACCACTACCGGGCCGACGGCGAACAAGGCGCCTTCAGCCTCCTTGCCCGCGATGCGCAGGAATTCGCGGTTGGCAATGCCGTAGGTCTGGTAGATGGCGCCTTGGTAGCCGCGTTCGCGCAGGGACTTCTGCGGCAACGCACCGGGCGTGCCGGATGCCGCCACCAGCACCGCGTCGGGTCGCACGCCCATCAATTTCAAGGTCTGCGCGGTGACACTGGTGTCGGTTTTTACATAGCGTTCGCTGGCGACCACCTCGATGCCGGCCGGTGCCGCCTGCTTGCGGGCCTCGGCCAGCCAACTGTCGCCGTAGGCGTCGGCAAAGCCGATGTAGCCCAGCGTTTTGAAGCCGTTGGCCTTCATGTGGGCAAGGGTGGCGGCGACCATCAGGTTTTCGTTCTGGATCACTTTGAACACCCAGCGCCGCTGCGCGTCCATCGGTTCCACGATCTTCACGCTGGCCGCCAGGCTCAGCAACGGCACTTCTTTTTCCTGCGCGATGGGCACAAGCGCCAGGGTCGATGGCGTAACGGATGTGCCCAGAATGACGTCCACCTTGTGCTCGTCGACCAGCCGACGGAACGCACGCGCGGCCTGTGTGGTGTCGGATGCGTCGTCCAGGACGATGTAGCGGATGGGTTCGCCATCCAGTTCGCGGGGCAACAGGTCAACCGCGTTTTTGGCGGGGCCGCCCAGCGATGCGGCGGGGCCGGTCAGCGACAGCACTACCCCGACGTTGATGTCGGCCAGGGCAGGGCCACTGGAAAGCAAGGCGCAAGAAAGCAGCGCCCCAGTTGTGAGGCGTAAGCGGGTTATCAAGATTTGTCTCCTTGGTGTGGAACGCCGATCTGCGCGGCGCTTGACATCAAGATAGGCAGGCGCGGAATATGCGTCAATGTCATTGCTCGAATAGTGAGAATGCACGTCATGCATAACGAAAAGCTGGATCTGAATCTGCTGGCGGTATTCGACGGCCTGCTACGCGAGCGCAGCGTGACACGCGCAGCCGAGCAACTGGGGTTGTCGCAAAGCGCAATGAGTCACGCGGTAAATCGGCTGCGCGCCTTCTTTGACGACCCGCTATTCGTCAAGACAGGGCAGGGGATGCTGCCCACGCCCAAGGCCGAGAGCCTGGCGCCCACGATGCTGGACCTGATGGCCACCATTCGCTCGCAGGTGTTGTCGCAAGCACAGTTCGACCCTGCCGTGGCGCGGCGTGCGTTCACGCTATGCATGACGGACATGGGCGAATTGGTGTTCCTGCCGCCGCTGATCAAGCGGCTGCGAAAGCTGGCGCCGCATTGCACGCTGCGCTCGCGACAGGTGCCGGTCGCGCAGATAGAACCCTTGCTTGCTTCGGGCGAAGTGGATCTGGTGCTGGGCTCGCTGCGCGCCGCGCCGTCTGGCCTGTTTCAGCAGCAGCTGTTCATGCATCGGTTCGTGACGTTGGTCAGCGTCAAGAACACCGAGGTGGGCGATGTCATGACGTTGGAGCAGTTTCAACGCATGCCACAAATCGTCGTGACGCTGGCAGGGCGATCGTCCGAAGCTTATGACAGCGCCATTGAAGAGCAAGGCATCACCCGGCACATCTTTTTGTCGACCCCGCACTTTGTCGTGGTGCCGTTGCTGATCGACCAGCATCCCGATCTGATCGCGACCGTGCCGCAGGAACTGGGCAATGTGTTTGCCGGCTATGGGTCCGTCAGGGTATTGGAGCCGCCGATGCCGTTGCCGTCTTTCGCATTGCGCCAGCATTGGCACCCGCGCTTTCACCAGGACCCGGCAATTGTGTGGCTGCGCGAATTGGTGAAAGACACCTTCGATGCCTATCCGCGGATGCCGGAGTGATCGGTCCGGCGGCCACGTCGATGCGCCGGCAAGGTGCCGCGCCACTAGCCCAGCGCCGTATCCAGCAACGTCATCAGCACAAAGCCCAGCATCAGCCCGCCCGTGGCCCAGGCTTCGTGGCCCTTGCGGTGGGATTCCGGAATGATCTCGTGGCTGATGACGAACAGCATCGCGCCTGCCGCGAAGCCCAGGCCCCAGGGCAGCAGCTGGGCTGATCCGCCGACCAGCGCCGCGCCCAGCACGGCGCCCACCGGTTCGACCAGGCCGGATGCCGCGCCCAGCGCCGCCGAGAACGCACGCGAATAACCCGCCGCCCGCAGCGCGATGGCGATGACCAGGCCTTCGGGCACGTCCTGGATGGCGATGCCTAACGCCAGGGCGCTGGCGCGCATGGCGTCGTTGCCTGCGTAGCCCACGCCAATCGCCAGCCCTTCTGGCAGATTGTGCAAAGTGATGGCGAAGGCGAACAGCCAGGCGCGGCGCATGGCGCGCGCGTCCTTGCCTTCCTTGCCTTTGATGAAATGTTCGTGCGGGATGCGCTGGTCCGCCAACATCAGCGCGCCCGCGCCCAGCAAAATGGCGGCGCCCACCGTCAGGCCGGCGGCCCAGCGCCCCAGGCCCAGGTCAGCCGCCGCGCCTAGCGCGGGCAGCACCAGCGAAAAGGCGCTGGCGGCCAGCATGATGCCGGCGCCAAAGCCCAGCATGGTGTCTTGCGTCCGCTCGGAAAGCGTCTTGCAGAACAAGATGGGCAAGGTGCCCAGCGCGGTGGCGGCGGCGGCGGCCAGGCCGCCCAGCAGGGCGTCGCCCACCAGCGGATGGCGCGCATGCAACAGCAACCAGCCCTGGTAGAAGGCGGCAATACCCGCCACCGCCAGGAACGTCCACATGCAGCGCCTGAACATGGACATACGCGTCATGCGCGTCATACGCGGGGCAGAGCGGGCGCCCATGTCCGTGGCGGTCCGACGCTAGCGCTTGGCCGTGGCGTCGGGTTCGTCGGCCAGCATCAGGAAATGCCGCACCACCGCGCCGGTATTTTTTTCCAGCCACTGCGCCATCGCGATCTCTTCCTGCAAGATGCGTTCGCATTCGACGGCGGTTTCCGTGTCGCCCACGTAGCGCGCGGCTTCGATGATGTTCTTGTAGGCGGCGATTTCCAGGTTCTCGAAGGCGAAGCTGAACATCGAACCCTTGACGATTTCATCCGAGGCCAGCGCGCCCGAGAAACCCTGAAACGTTGCCATCGCCTTGGCGGCCATGTCTTTCATCGTGGAGTTGTCCTGCCCACGCCGTTCCAGGCAGCGCTTGACCACGGCCTGCTGGCCGCGAGTTTCTTCGATGTGCTGCGAAATGCGCTGGCTCAGTTCCGGGTAGTTCTTGATGCGCGACAGCATGCTGGACAGCATGGTCTCTGCCTGTTCTTCCATCGCGTGCGCGTCGCGCAGCCAGTCGTTCAAGTGCTCGTTGGATGGCCGGGAGGTCGTGTCCATGTCGTTCTCCGAAAAAGGTGTCAGGCAGAGCGTTGCCTGGGGCTGCACCTACAGCAATCACCGTTCCCACCGACCGCGCCGCGGCCTTAAAAAATTTGCCGTGCGGGCACGCAGTTTGCTGCCCCTTGTGGTTTTCGTGGAGGCCGATATGGGCATGATCAACAACTTATGGGACAACGCCGGGGTGCCGCTGGACAAGCAGCGATTCACCTGGGCGGAAATGGCCGGCAAGCCGATCAGCAAGTTGGACGATGATGCGTTCACGCGCGTGCGGATCATCTTGCTGAACGGGCTGGAGCTGGATGCGTTGCGGCTCAAGCATATTGCCAGCCGCTTCAACGAGCCGCTGCGCGTGCCGTTGGCGCAGTTGCGGCGGGTTGAGCAGCATCAGGCCACGATGATCAACTGGCTGCTGTCGGCCGACCATTCGCCGCTTGAGACCACCATCGCCTACGAGCAGGTGGCCATTGAAGTGACGGCGGCGGTGGCGCAGGCCGAGCCGGACCCGTATCAGGCGCAAAGCTATCGCTACGGCCTGCTGGAAGACTTTGACCACCTGTACCGCTATAGCGCGATGCTGGACCGGCTGGAAGGCAAGGACGCCAACAACATTCTTCAGGGCTATACCGATATCGTGCCGGGCCGGCCTACCATCGACGAGCATCGCGCACCCGAGGACGACGTCAGACATTCGTATCAGCGCCAGCAGGCGGCGCTGTTGACCAAGATGCACGCCACGTTGATCACGGCGGCGGAATACCAGACGCACGACTACTACATGAACATCGGACCCTTGTTTGCCGACCCGCTGGCGCGCCAGCTGTACGCCGAGATCGCGTCAGTGGAAGAGCAGCACGTGACGCAATATGGGTCGTTGCAGGACCCGGATGAATCGTTGTTGGAAAAATTACTCATCCACGAAGCCACGGAAGTCTTCACCTATTACAGCTGTGTGGAGCAGGAAACGAATCCCAGGATCAAGGCGATCTGGGAACGCTTCCTGGACTACGAACTGGGCCATCTGTCGATGGTGAAAAACCTGTTCAAGGACATCGAGCGGCGCGATCCGGAAGAGGTGCTGGGATCGGTGATTCCGTCGCCGTTGAAGTTTGCGCCGCAGCGCGACTTTGTGCGCGCCGTGCTGGCCAAGGAGACGGGCTTGCGCGCTAAGGGCACGGCCTACGTGCCGGGCGACCAGGAAAGCCAGGCGTCGATCCAGGCGCGCGGCATCCTGAATGCGTCGGGGTCGCCCAGCAGCATGGTGTCCGCCGGCTACGTGTGGACGCCGGGCACCGAACTGAACCGGCGCGCCGAACGCCCGCAGCAATAAGGAGCCAACCATGGAAAAAGCCACCAAGACCGGGATGAATCGCACCGGCATGCAGATGGCGCCCGTGCAGGGGCCGATGCAAGTGAAGTTCGCGCTTGATCAGGGGCCCTCGCCGGGCGGCATGCAGGCGGCCGTCGCGCAGCGCACCGCGGCTATCGTGTCGGCCGGGCAGTTGGGGTCGGTGCCGGTGCCCGCCACGGGCAAGGGCGTGCTGACCACGGTTGCCGGCAAGCTGACCGGCCGCAATCCGGAGGTGCTGATCGACAAGCTGGGGCAGCGTGCGGCGTACGAGCGGTCGGGCGTGCGTCTGTACGAAGCCATGCTGGTCAAGGTCGAGGCCGACCGCGATGACCGCAACACCGGCCTGCGCACCGACCTGATCAAGATCCGTGACGAGGAAGAGGCGCACTTTCACATGCTGGTCGACATCATCGAAAAATTGGGCGCGGACCCCACCGCGCAAACGCCCGGCGCCGATGCCAGCGCGATGGCATCGATGGGACTTGTGCAGGTGTTGACCGACCCGCGCACCAGCATTTCGCAGGGCCTGGAAGCGTTGCTGACCGCTGAACTGACGGACCACGCCTCATGGGAACTGCTGACAGAGCTGGCCGAGCAGCAGGGCCACGACGACTTGGCGGCCCAATCGCGCGAAGCCGAAGCGGCCGAGGCGCGGCACACGACCATCATCCGTCAATGGCTGCGCGAGTTCGTGGCGCGCGACGCCACGTGACGGACGGCTATCGGGCGGCGGTTATTCGGGGCGGTTGATACGCACGCCGCTCCGGGACTAAGCTGGCGTCTGGCTATCGACAGCGGCGCAAGCGGGTTCATCCGGCATCGGCCCGAACCTGCCCGCCTCAAGGAGAGCAGCATGCGGCATGCGGTAGATCTGTCCGGGCGCGTGGCAATTGTCACCGGCGCCAATTCAGGGATCGGGCGCGGTATTGCGCTGGAACTGGCGGCGGCGGGGGCGCGGGTGGTGGTCAACCATCGGCCCAACGAAGACTCCGAGCGGCGCGGCCTGGATGTTGTGCATCAGATCGTCGACGCGGGCGGCCTGGCGGTGGCGGCGGCAGCCGACATCAGCCGCGAAGACGATGTCGAGCACTTGTTCAGCGTCGCGGCAGAACATTTTCAGCGGGTCGACATCCTGGTCAACAACGCCGGCATCGAGCAGCCGGCCGCCATCCAGGACATGACGCTGGCGCAGTGGCAGAAGGTGATCGACACCAACCTGACCGGCCAGTTCCTGTGCGCCCGCGCGGCGGCGCGCGCGTTCCTGAACCGCCAGCCTGCTCCGGCGCCGGGTGAGGCCGCAGGGAAAATCGTCTTCATCAGTTCGGTACACGAAGTGATTCCGTGGGCCTTTCAGGCGAACTACGCGGCGTCCAAGGGCGGCGTGTCGTTGCTGATGCAGTCGCTGGCGCAAGAGTTGGCGCCGATGAAGATACGCGTCAATTCCGTGGCGCCGGGCGCCATCCGCACCCCCATCAACGCGCCCGCGTGGAACACGCCACAAGCCCTGGAATCGTTGCTGAAGCTGATTCCTTACGGACGCATCGGCGAACCCCAGGACGTGGCGCGCGCCGTGGCGTGGCTGGCCAGCGACGACTCCGATTACGTCACGGGTTCGACCTTGTTCGTCGATGGTGGCATGACGCTATACCCCGGCTTTCGCGGGGCGGGCTAGGCCATGTCCAAACGCATCGAGGACTATGGCCTGATCGGCAATATGCTGTCGGCCGCGCTGGTGGCGCGCGACGGCTCCATCGACTGGTTATGTTTGCCGCATTTCGATTCCCCGGCCTGCTTTGCCGCCTTGCTGGGGGACGACAGCCACGGGCGCTGGTTGCTGGCGCCAGAGGGCGCGGGCCACACCAGCACGCGCCGCTACCTGCCCGACACCGCCGTACTGGAAACGCGTCACGAAACCCCGGACGGGGTGGTGCGCGTGTACGACTTCATGCCGCTTAGCGACGAGGAAGAGCGGGTGGACGTGGTGCGCATTGTTCAGTGCGAGTCCGGGCAGGTGGACATGCTCATGGAGCTGACGCTGCGCTTTAACTACGGGCAGGCGGTGCCGTGGGTGCGGCGGCGCGATTACGGTCTTAGCGCCATCGCGGGGCCGGATGCCGTCGAGCTGCACACGGCTGTGCCGCTGCAAGGGCGCGACATGAAAAGCGTGGCCGAATTCCGGGTGCGCCAGGGCGAGACGGTGCCGTTCACACTGTCTTACCACCGCTCGCACAAGACGCCGCATTTTGTGCCCGACCGCATGGAAAGCATGGACCGCACGATTGCCTGGTGGCAGGAGTGGGCCAAGCGCTGCCACTGGGAAAACGGGCCGGGGCGGCGGCGCGATGCGGTGGTCAGATCGCTGATCACACTGAAGCTGCTGACGTTCCAACCTACGGGCGGCATTGTGGCCGCGCCCACCACGTCGCTGCCCGAGCAACTGGGCGGCACCCGTAATTGGGATTATCGCCATTGCTGGCTGCGCGATTCCGCGCTGACGTTGTATGCGCTGCTCAATGCCGGCTATCGCGAAGAAGCCGAGGCGTGGCGGCAATGGCTGTTGCGCGCGGCGGCCGGGCACCCGAACCAGTTGCAGATCATGTATGGCATTGCGGGCGAACGCTGGTTGCCCGAACACGATATTCCGTGGTTGCCGGGCTACGAGAACAGCGCGCCGGTGCGGCTGGGCAATGCGGCGGCGGGGCAGATGCAGCTGGACGTTTATGGCGAACTGATCGAAACGCTGCACGCCGCGCGGGTGGCGGAGCTGGCGCCGCTGGCCGAAGCATGGCGCATGCAAAAGGTGCTGCTCAAACCGCTGGAGCAATTGTGGCGCAAGCCCGATCACGGGATCTGGGAAATGCGCGGGCCGCCGCGCGCGTTCACGCATTCGCGGCTGATGTGCTGGGTGGCGCTGGACCGCACGTTGAAATCGTGCGAACGCTTCGGGCTGGAAGGGCCGGTGGATCGGTGGCGCGCGCTGGCCGCCGAGATCCGCGAAGACATCTGCACGAACGGCTACGACGCCCAGCGCAATACGTTTGTGCAGTACTACGGCGGCACGGCGCTGGATGCGAGCCTGCTGCTGATTCCGCAGGTGGGTTTCCTGCCGCCGGACGATCCCCGAGTGACCGGCACCGTGCAGGCCATCGAGCAGGAACTGCTGCGCGGCGGCTTGGTACTGCGATATTCCACCGAGCATAGCGACGACGGCCTGCCGGGCGATGAAGGCGCGTTTCTGGCATGCAGTTTCTGGCTGGCCGACGCCTACATCATGCAGGGCCGGCTGGATGACGCGCATCGTTTGTTCGATCACCTGCTGTCGTTGCGCAATGACCTGGGCTTGCTGGCCGAGGAATACGACGTGGCGCGCAAGCGGCTGGTCGGCAATTTCCCGCAGGGGTTTTCCCATATCGGGCTGGTCAATACCGCCTACAACCTGAGCGCGGCGGGCGGGCCAGCGCACCAGCGATCGTTCCGCGACGCGCCGCAGGACTAAGCGGGCAGGCTTAACGGCCGATGGGCCGCGTCGCAGGATCAATCGGGCAGGCTTAACGGCCGATGGGCCGCGCCGGGTTGCCCGCCACCGTGGCCGACGCGGGCACGTCACGCGTGACGACGCTGCCCGCGCCGATGATTGCGTTGTCGCCCACCGTGATGCCGGGCAGCAGGATTGCGCCGGCGCCGATCCACACATTGCTGCCGATGCGGATGGGCCGCCCGAATTCCAGGCCGGCCGCGCGCGCGTCCGCCTCGCGCGGGTGGTCCGCCGTCATGATCTGTACGGCGGGGCCAATCTGCGTGCCATCACCGATGTGGACCTCGGCCACATCCAGGATGACGCAGTTGAAATTCATGAAGACGTTGGCGCCCAGGTGGATGTTGCATCCGTAGTCGCAATGAAACGGCGGCCGTACCACCGCGCCGCGTCCTACGGTGCCGAAGCGTTCGCACAGTAGCGCGTGGCGCTGGGCGGCGGGCGCGGCCAGGGCGGCGTTGTACGCCGCCATCCAGGCTTTGGTGGCGGCCTGCTCGGCCTGGATGTCGGGGTCCCTGGGATCGTAGAGATCGCCGTTCAGCATTTTTTGAATTTCAGCGCCGGGACGTAGGCGGGGCATGGCGGTTCCTTGTGCGGTGGCAATGACGCGCGCGGCTGTCAGCAAGTAGCGTGCCCAAAGCGGCGGCGCGGCGCCCGGGCGACGACATAAAAGCGTGCGTAAAGGCACGCGCCCGAACCGAGCCGTACCGTCAAGCGGCGACCTGGTTGCGGCCTGCTCTTTTGGCGGCATACAGCTTTTCGTCCGCGCGCTGGAATAGCGACTGCCAGTTGTCGGCCGCGGTCGCCGCCGCCACGCCCAGGCTCATCGTCACAGGCGACGCCCCGTCCGGCGCGCGTACGGTGTCCGCGACAAAGGCCCGCAGCCGCTCCGCGCAACGCACCGCTTCCTGGAAGTCGGTGGCCGGCAAATAAACGGCGAACTCTTCGCCGCCGATGCGCCCCAGCAGGTCGCGCTTGCGCACGGACAACGTCAGCGCCCGCGCCACGTCTTTCAACACCGCGTCCCCGCCGCTGTGGCCGTATTGGTCGTTGATGCGCTTGAAGTGATCGACATCGCCAACCACCAATGCGGCCGGTTCGTGGCGGCCCTGTTCGAAGGGCCGCATGCGGGTCTCGAAGCCTCGTCGGTTGAGCAAACCCGTCAGCCAGTCTTTCTCGCCTTCATGCCGCACTTCGTCGATGGTGTCGGCGGCCACCGCCAGCAATAGCGTAATTGCCAGCCCTACGCTGAAGACGGCCAGCGACAACTGCAACCACTGCCAGAACGGGGAATCCGCAAACGCCAGCGGGCCGTTGGGCGCGTGCGTGCCGATGCTGAGCAACGTGCGCGGAAAAAAATGCAGGCCGAACGCCAGCAGCACCACGAACAAGGCGGTGTCGATGCGGCGTCCGGCGGACGCGCGGCGCATGCGCAATGCGGCCACGGTCAGCAGGGCGCCGATGCCGATGTTCAGGACATAGACGCGCACCAGCAGGTTGCGGTCGATATAAAAGAAGTACCAGAGCGCCGTCAGGATGGCGGCGCAAAAGGCCAGGTACGCACGCCAGGGCAGCCCCCGGCCGACGCGGTTCAGGATGCCCTGCGTGGCCGCGCACACGGCGGTGATGTAGAGCATGCCGGACACCAGGGCGTTGGCGCCCGAGTCGCGCGGCAGGTACAGGATCTGCGACATTGCGCCGGCGGCGAACAGCCCGCAGCCCGCCGCCAGATACAGAAGATAGGTGCGATGCCGGAAGGCGCACCAAATGCCAACAAATGTAATGGCGAAAACCACCACCAGGGTAGGGGCAATCAACGACAGGGTGATTCGAACCTGGGCACCAACCATATAAGCATCCTGAAGAACCCGCGCGTGCGTGCAAGGCGCCGGCCAAGGGTGGAATGCTACCAAGGGCGCGCGCCGGGCTTACGCCGCGTTTGGGAAAAGCCGCGCGGCCGGCGTGCCCACCGAGCGTCGTTTCGTCCCGATACAATTCCTTCATACATGAACGAGCGGCATGCCCTAGGATTCCGCCTTATACAGCCCGCCATCCTCTTTTGCGTACGCTTGAAAGCGCCGAAAGTCGAGAAACGACGCGAGGCACATTTCCCGCCCCTTATCGCCATGCCGCCCCAACAATGGGCGCCGGCGAACCAGCCTGGGCGGCCAAACATACGAACGCCGCGCCAGGCGGCATTGAACACCATGACGAAGATTCTTGTTGTCGATGATCAGCCGACGCTGATCGAGCTGTTGAGCGAATTCCTTGGCGACGAAGGCTACGACGTAACGGGCCACACCGACGGACTGACGGCGCTGCAACAGATGCTGGCCGTGCGTCCCGACGTGGTGATCACCGACTTTTCCATGCCCGGCATGCACGGCGGCGCGCTGCTAACCGCCATGCGCGAAAACGCCTACCTGTGCGACACCCCCGTGGTCGTGTTGAGCGGCCGGCCGGAATACGAGGTAGACCAGGCCTGCGAAGGCTATGCCGTCTACCTGCGCAAGCCGGCCGAGCCGACCGAGGTGCTGGCAGCCGTACGCCGCCTGGCCCCCGCCCCAGCGGCGCCCACCGCAGCCGCCGCGCCCGCGCGCCCGGCGCGTCTGCGCAGCGACGCGGACGACCTGGCTGCCCCGCTGCGCCAAAACACGGCCGGCGCCTCGCACGGATCGGCCGCGTACTTCGCGTAACCCCGGTAGTTCTTTAAAACCGGTAGCGCACATCCAGCGTGCCGGTGTTCTGCCGGTTGCCGTCCCCGAATTGACCGCCGTAGCTGACGCCCACCGTGGTGCGCTTGCTGACGTCGATTCCCACGCCCACTTCCACCACGGCCGCGTCGCGGGCCACGGGCGCGCCGGTTGCCGTGAACGTGTCGCCGCCTTGGGCAAACGCCAGCACGCTGGCCGGGTTCAAGTCGCCGAACGCATGGCGCCAGCCCAGCGTGCCCCGCGCGTAGCCGCGTGCGCCCGCGCTATCGAACGTAGTCAGCGCGTGCAGCCCGACGGTGGTGGTGGTGACGTCGTTGCGGCTGCTCTGGCCGCGCAGCGCCGCGTCCCCGCCCGATTCCGAAAAGCCGCGCGTGTGCAGGTCGCTGTAGTTGGCGGCCACGAAAGGCTCCAGCGTCAGACGGTCGTGCACGGGCACGGCGTAGCCCAGTTCCGTGAAGACCTGGCCGGTGCTGGCGCCGTAGTTGGCCTTTAGCGTCTGGTTCAGCCCGGCGGCGGCGGTGCTGCGGCGCGTGTCCACCTCGTGCCAGGTATAGGCGGCGCCCAGACTCAGATTGATCTTGCCGGCCCCGGCCTCGAACGCCTTGCCGCCATAGACGGCGATACTGTAGCTGTCGGTGTCAGCACTGGACGCACGGTCGCGGGTGCGGCTGTCGCTGTTCGCGTAGCCGACCGCGCCGCCCAGGCGCCAACCGCCGCCTACCGCCGCGTCCCCGCCGATGGTCACGCCGGCATCGGATTGCGTGGTCTTGGCCGCATTGCCGTCACCGTCCAGCGTGGTCCATTTGCCGAACACCTGCGCCCACAGCGGTTGCGCGGCGGACTGCGGCAGCGAGGCGGCGTCGCCCAGGCCCAGCTGGGCAGTGGGCGCGCCGGGAATCTGCCCGGCATTGAGGTTGGCGTGCAGCCGCGCCATCGGCATCTGCGTGAACGCGCCCGTCACGTTTTGCAGCACGGACACCGTGCTGGCATGCGCTTCGCCGGACAGCGCGTTGAACGCGGCGGGCGGCGCGCCGTTGGGCAGGTTGAGAATGTGCTGATACAGCGCGCTATTTGCCGGCAGGCTTTGCAACGCACGCGCCACGCCACGCTGATTGCCGGTGACGGCGGCATCGGCGAATTCGATGGGGCGCGTGCCCCCGCCGCTGCCGTTGTCGCCACCGCCGCCGTTGCCGTTGCCGTTGCCGTTGCCGTTGTCGCCACCCCCGCCTTCGGACGGCACTTCCTTCAGCTTCACCACCAGGTCCACGCGATTCGCGTCGTAGGACAAGGACGGCGTCAGAAAGGCCAGGTTGCTGGAGACGGTGTCAAAGCGCCCCTGCACGCCATTGTTGGCGGCAAGAATGGTGTAGGTGGTGGAGGGCGCGTAGTTGCCGTTTTCACCCACTTGCACGACTGAGCCGTTCAACGTGGCCGTGCCCGCGACACGCACGCTGCTGCTCTGGCCGTTGGCGGCGGTCGCCACGCGGTAGGTCGCGCCCGGCTTGAAGGTAAGGTCGCCCGCGACGTTCATGCTGCCCAGCGGGGTGGCCGCGTTGCCGGGCGACAGCGTGGCGCCCGATCCGATCGTGACGTTGTTCAAGGTGCCGGTGCCCGACAGCGTGGTGCCCGCCAAGGCCTGCACGCGGCCACCCAGCTTGCCGTCCACCTGCAAGGCGCCGGCAGACAGTTGCAGGGCGCCGGTGTAGGCACTGCTGTCGCCCGCCATGGCCAGCGTGCCCGCGCCCAGTTTGCGGGTCTCGCCCGCACCGGACAGCGTGCCGCTGTAGACCGTGTCGTCCGATCGGTTGAACACCAAGCTGCCCTGGTTGGCGATGTTGCCGGTGACCCAGCCGGTGGTGCCGCCGTCGCCCACTTGCAGCGTGCCGGCGTCAATGTAGGCGCCGCCTGCCAGCGAGTTTTGGCCGGTCAGCACCAGCGTGCCCGTGCCGCTTTGGCGTAACTGGCCCGCGCCGGTGATGTCGCCATTGAAGGCCAGGCGGTCGCTGCGCTTGAACATAAGCGTTGCGCCGCTTGCCACCGCGACGTTGCCGGCGATGCTGCCCGCTACCGCGCCGTCGCCCACCTGCAAGGTGCCCGCTTGCACCGAGGTGCCGCCGACATAGGTATTGCTGCCGCCCAGCACCAGCGTGCCCGCGCCGAGCTTGGCCAGGCCGCCGTTGCCGGTCAATGCCTGGCTCAGGACGAACGTGTTGCCGGCGTCGGCGATATCGAAGCCGCCGCCCGCCGTGCCCAGCGTGATGTTGCGCGCGGTGTTCTGAAAAGCGGTGCCGGTCACGCGCAGCGTGCCGCCCTGGAAGTCCAGGCCGGCCCCGGGCGCGCCCAGGTTGGCATCGGTGGAAACCTCCAGCGTGCCGGCCGTCAATTGCGTGCGTTGCGTGTAGGTGTTGGCGCCGTTCAGCACCAGGGTGCCCAAGCCCGTCTTGTTGATGCCCACGCCCGTCAAGGTGTTGTCGATGGTGGCCGTCCACGCCGCCGACGCCGGGCTGCCATTACCCACGCGTATCTCGCCCGGCGCGCTGGGCGTGGAGCCGGTCACCGCCAACGACGAACCGGTCAGCCGATAGCCGTCGCTGGCGAACTGAATGCCTTGGGCGGTGATGGCGCCGCCGGTGTCATCGACGGTCACCGTGCCGGCAGCCCCGCCAAAGATGGCGAAGGCGTCGGCCGGATAGCGCGCGGCGGTCAGGCTGCCCGTGGCGTCCGTCCAGACGGCGCTGGTGGTCGACCAGACGCCCGACCCGCCGCCCATCTGGGTGGGGCTGGCCAAGCCGTTGGCGTTCCAGAGGTTCAGCGACAAGCCGGTGGCGTTGATCAGGTTGATCTGCTTGGCACCGGCAAGGGCTTGCAGCGTCATGCCTGTGGAAGTGACCAGGCCGCCATGACTCAAGGTCAATGTGCCGGTGTAGTCGAACAAGCGGTACAAGCCCAGGCCTAATCCGCCGGCATCCAGCACGGTCAACTGCGCGCCGTTCAATTGCAGGTCGCCGTTGACGCTGACGCTATGGCTGACGCCCGGCGCACCCAGGCTGAATTGCGCCTGAGACCCCTGCGCCATCGACAGGTTGCCGTTGACGGTGAACACGCCGGCAAGCGCGCCGGGGGCCAGGCGGCCGCCGGATTCCACCGTTACGTTGCCGGTAACCTGCCCGAATCCGCCCAGCGTAGCGGTGTTGCCCACGGTGATGTTGCTGCTGACGGCGGCGCTGCTGTTGGCCGCGCTGGAGCCGACCATCAGCGTGCCACTGTTGACCAGCGTGTCGCCGGTGTAGGTGTTGACGCCATTCAGGTTGAGACTTGCCGGCCCGTCCTTGACGAGTCCGCCGGCGCCCTGGATCGAGCCCGCGTAGGAACCCGAGTTCACCATCGCGCTCAGACCCAGCAGCACGTTGCCGCCGTTGCCGTTCAGCGAGGCCAGTTGCTGGCTTGCGGCCGATGCCAGATCCAGCGTTGCGCCGGTGTTGACCGTGACGGCGGAGTCCGGAAGCAGGCTGCCCGCGGGCCCCAAGGCCAGCGTGCCGCCGTTGACGGTCAGGCCGCCGGCAAAGGTGCTGGCGCCGCTAAGGGTCTGCCTGCCCGAACCCGCTTTAACCAGCGCGCCCGCGCCGGCGATCACGCCGCCAAAGTCGGCGTCGTTGGGGCTGTCCAGCGTCAGCGTTGCCGATCCCAACTGCACGAATGCGCCGGAGCCCGCAAGCGTGGTCAACGTCTGGTTGCCGCCGTTGCTCAGGTCCAGCGTGGTTCCGGAGGCCAGGGTGATGGCGCTGCCGCCCAGGGTGCCGCCCGCGCCTACCGCCAAGGTGCCGGCTGCCACGGTGGTGGCGCCGGTATAGGTGTTTGCGCCGGTCAGCGTCAGCTTGCCCGCGCCTGCCTTGGTCAATGTGCCCGCGCCGGACAGCACACCGGAATAGGTGCCGGCGGTGGCTTGCTGGAACGTCAGCGCGCCATCGTTGGCGATATTGCCTTGCAGGTTGCGCGTGTCGCCTTGCAGGCTGGCGGATGCGCCGATGGCGGTGCCACCGGTGTAGGTGCTGGTGCCGCCAAGCGTGATGGAGCTGGTGCCCTGGACGTTCAGCGCGCCCGCGCCCGAGACGTCGCCCGCCAGCGTCAGGGCTTGGCCCGCCGTGATGCGCAGCCCGGCATTGCCAAGCTCGACGTTGTTGCTCATCGTCTGGTTGGCGGTGCCCACGGCCAGTGCGCCGCCATTTGCCACGATCGACGCCGAGCCGAACACGCCGCCGTCTTGAAGGGTGGCCAGGCCCCCATTGAGTTCCACGTTGCCGCCATTGGGCAGAAACGCGCCGCTTAATGTCCAGCTGCCGCTATTGATGCGCAGCTTGTCGAAGTTGATGTAGGTGTCGCCGGATGCGGTGCCCACGCCGCCATTGCCGCTCTCGGTGCCGGCCGATGGCAAGACGTTTTGCAGCACCAGCGTGTCGCCCGCGCCCGTGCCGCCGTCGATCTTGCCGGGGGGCGCAAAGCTCAGGCCGGGGGTGTCGTCCACGGCCAAATCGGCGGTCGCGGCGTTCGGGCCACGCAGCACCAGCGATCCCGTTACCGCGGTGTAGGTGTTGTTGCCACCCTGACCCAGCGATACGCCGCCCACGATCGTTCCCGCGTTGTCGAACAGGTGTCCTTGGCCCGGTGTGCCGGAGGCCTGGAACCCGACGCGCCCGATGATGACGCCCGTGCTTTCGTTGACGAAGCGCACTTGACCACCCCCATACGCCGCGATTACCGGCAAGTTGGAGGTTTCCGTGATCTGGCCGCTTCTCGGAACGCTACGGATCATGCCGGCGTTGCTCAGTTGGCTTACCCCACCGGTTCCGTTTTGCACGGCCAGCGCCATGCCTTGCACGGTGGGAAACGGAACAGACGCGCTGACCACGCCGCCCAGTATCCCGGTCGCCAGGTTACTGACGCTGATCGCGTTGCCCCTGCCGCTGCTGTTGCCGATCACCAGGCCCGACGATGCTGTCGCGGCGGGGCCGAACAGATTGGCGTCGATCCGGCCTTTATTGCTCACCGTGATTTTGTCGCCGCTCAGCCGCATGGCCGTGCCGCCCAGGGCCGGGTCGACGCCTACGGTGGCGTTCTCCTCCACCCGCACATGCAGCACGTTCGAGGCGCTTGCATAACCCGGGTCGCTGGACAGATCCAAGCCTTCGCAAGTCACGATGATGAGGTCTTCAATGCACTCGGCCTGAACCGCCGTGCTGACGCTGGACAATCCAAGCGCCAGCGCAACGGCGGCCGCCGCCACATAAGGCGGCGCGCTGGTCGCGATGCTGCTGGTCGCGATGCTGCTGGTCGCGGACGAGCTGCCACCGCGCGATTGCGACGCCAGTTCCGATGCGGCCTGCCAGACGCGCAATTTGCGGTTCCATACCAGTCGGTAGATGTGATTCAAAATGCGGTCCTCCGGGGCTCTTGGGGCGTGCATTCCTTCAAGCGCGACCGCCGCGTTCACGCGCGCAATCCCGTCGCACGGCGCCGGGCCATGCGTGCGTTTTTTGGAATGATCAGGGGTGGGTAGGGAAATTTCGGGTCAATAAATACTCGATGTTCCAGCCCGCCAATCGGGGGAAAACAAAGGATTTTTCAGCGCTTTTCCGCAGCGTGACGTGTACACCCAAGGCGGGCGCGGCGCAGCGGCGCGCTTGGCGACATTCATGCTTAACGTTTGGCCGTCGGCGTAGATAATGTTGCTTTCCCAACCTTGTCCCTGTGGGCCTGAACGCGTGGACCAGAACACCCCTGCCGACGTCCCCGTCCTGACCGTCTCCGCCGCGCTGAACCAGGCCTATGCGCATTGGCAGGCGGGCCAGGCCATGCAAGCCGAACAGCTTTGCCTGCGGGTGCTGGGCACGGTGCCGGACCAGCCTGACGCGCGCCATCTGCTGGGGCTGATCGCGCATGCGTATGGGCGGGCGGACGTGGCGGTTGACCACCTGCGCGCCGCATGCCGGTCCCCGCTGGCGCCGGCTGCCTACCACAGCAACCTGGCTGAAATATGCCGCCAGCAAGGCTTGCTGGACGAAGCCGAACACGCGGCGCGGCGCGCGGTGGCGCTGGAGCCGCACGGGGCCGAAGGGTGGAACAACCTGGGCATAGTCTTGCAAGAGCAGGGGCAGCTTGCCGCCAGCCTGGAATGCCTGCAACGGGTAGCCGCGTTGATGCCCGACAGCCCGCAGGCGCACAACAATCTGGGCAACACGTGCAAGCGCCTGGGCGATAACGCGCAGGCGCTGAAGCACTACGCGCGCGCGCTGGAGCTGGACCCCGATTACGCGCAGGCGCTAGGGAACCTGGCGTTGGCCTTGCATGACCAAGCCCGCCACGACGAAGCGCTGGCCGCCATTCGCCGCGCCATCGAGATCGACCCGTTGACGCCGGAATGGCATCGGCATCTGGCGCGCATTGAAGCGGCGCGAGCCGAGCTTGCCGGCCGCTACGCCGAGGCCGAATCATTGCTGCGACACGCGCTGGCGAACGATGCGAACAACATCATGCTGCTGCGCCAGCTGGCGCAAGCCATTCGGCCGTTGGGCCACACCGACGAAGCCCGCGCCATTCTTGAAAGCATCGTGCGTGCCACGCCCACGGATGCGGGCGCGCGCTTTGATCTGGCCGAGCTGCTGCTGTTGCAAGGGGACTATGACGCGGGCTGGCGCGAATACCGCTTCCGCTATCGCATGCCGCACACCGCGATGCGCAGCCGCCATGTGCAAAAGCCGCGCTGGGATGGGCAACCCATTGCGGGCAAGACCTTGCTGATTCACGACGAGCAAGGCTACGGCGACACCTTCCAGTTCTTGCAACTGGTGGCGTGGGCGCGTCAGCGTAGCGGCGCGCGCATCATTCTGGAAATCAACGATGCCTGCCACGACCTGGCCGAACGCAGTGGCGGCTTCGACCAGATCATCCGCGCCGGCACGATACCGCCCGCGTTCGACCTGCATTGCGAATTGATGAGCCTGCCGCTGGCGTTGGGTTTGCGTCTGGCGGACTTGCCGGCCAGCACGGCGTACCTGCGCGCCGACCCGTTGCGTGTGGAGCGATGGCGCACACGGTTGGCGGGCTTGCCACGGCCCTGGGTCGGGCTGGTGTGGGCGGGGCGGCCCAGCCATCCCAACGATGCGCAGCGCTCGTTGACACTGGCCGATCTGGCGCCCCTGGCGCAACCGGGTGTTAGCTTCATCAGCCTGCAAAAAGGCGAGGCGGCGGCGCAGGCGGACACGCCGCCCACCGGCATGGCGATGGTGTCGCCAAGCCAGGACATCAATGACTTCGACGACACCGCCGCCCTGATTACGCTGCTTGATGTGCTGGTCTCGGTGGACTCGTCGCCCGCGCACCTGGCCGGCGCATTGGGCTGCCCGGTGTGGACCGTGCTGCCGTACGTGCCGGACTGGCGCTGGTTGCAGGAACGCGCCGATACGCCGTGGTATCCGTCGATGCGGCTGTTTCGCCAGCCCGGCCCGGGCGCGTGGGGGCCGGTGCTGGACGAGGTGGCGACGGCGTTGCGCGCGCTGCGGCCTCAGGCCGGCTCGGGCGGGGCATAGACAGGCTTGGGCGGGCTGCCTACTTCAACGCCACGCTCATGCCGCCATCCGCCATGACCACCGCGCCGACGATGTAGCTGGCCTTGTCCGACGCCAGGAACGCGATGACCTCGGCGATTTCACTGGGATGCGCCGCGCGCTTGATGGGCGCGCTTTTGCCGTGTTCCGCCAGAAACGCCGGCCCGTCCTTGTGGATGTGGTTGGTGATGTTGGTGACCGCGTCACCGGAACCCACCGCGTTGACGCGGATGCCGTGGTCGATAGCTTCCAGCGACATCGCGCGAGTCAGTTGCGCCAACGCGCCCTTGGACGCGGCATAGGCCGCGATGCTCGGAAAGGCCTGGTAGCAGGCGTAGGACCCCACGTTGACAATGGCGCCCGACCCGTTCGGCATCATGGCGCGCAAGGCCTCGCGCGAGAACAGGAACGCGCCGGTGGCGTTCACCGCCTGGATGCCGTTCCAGTCGTCCAGGCTCATGTCGACGACGGGCTTGTTGATGATGATGCCCGCGTTGTTCACCAGGATGTCCAGCTTGCCGAAGTGTTCGATGGCGGCGGCCACGGCCTGCGACGCGCTGGCTTCCCGCGCCACGTCCGCCACCAGCGGGACGATGCCCGGGCGCGCCAGCGCCTGCACGTTGTCGCCACGGTCCACGGCGATGACGCTGGCGCCTTGCGCGTGCAGCAGTTCGGTGGTGGCCAGCCCGATGCCGCTGGCGGCGCCGGTCACGATGGCGACCTTGCCGGAAAAGGTTCTGGATTCCGTTGTGGTGCTATTCATGGGATTCACTCCTGGAAAGAAATTCAGTAGGGGCTGGCGGTGGGACGCAACACGATCTCGCTGACGTCCACATCGGCGGGCTGGGCAATGGCGTAGGCCACGGCGCGGGCGATGGCGTCGGGCGTCATCGCAATGCGGCGGAACTCGTTCATGGCCTGGCGCGCGGTGTCGTCGGTGATGGTGTCCGCCAGTTCGGACTCGACCACGCCGGGGCAGATCACCGTTACGCGGATGCGGTCGGATTCCTGGCGCAGCCCGTCGGAAATGGCGCGCACCGCGTACTTCGTGGCGCAATAGACGGCGGCGGTGGGCGACACCGACAACCCGCCGATAGACGAGATGTTGATGACCTGGCCATAGCCCTGCGCCTCCATCGTGGGCAGCACGGCCGCAATGCCGTGAAGCACGCCGCGGATGTTCACGTCGATCATGCGGTCCCATTCATCGACCTTCACGGCGCGCAGCGGCGACAGCGGCATGATCCCCGCGTTGTTGACGATGACGTCGATCTTGCCGAAGCGCTCCAGCGCGAAGCGGGCGAAGGCGTTGACGCTGTCGGCCGAGGTCACATCAAGCGACTGGTAGATGACGTTGTTGCCGCCGGCGTCCAGCGCGGCGGCCAGCGCGGCCAGGCGGTCGGTGCGGCGTGCGCCGATAAGCAGGCGGTGGCCTTGCGCGGCCAGCATGCGCACGGTGGCTTCGCCGATGCCGCTGCTGGCGCCGGTGATCAAGAC
Organism: Achromobacter sp. RT286_PF; assembly: GCF_059760425.1. Classification (NCBI taxonomy): domain Bacteria; kingdom Pseudomonadati; phylum Pseudomonadota; class Betaproteobacteria; order Burkholderiales; family Alcaligenaceae; genus Achromobacter; species Achromobacter sp. RT286_PF. The sequence goes on along the minus strand of NZ_JCBAMR010000002.1, from coordinate 130,291 downwards.
GACTTTCGATTGCGGGGAGTCCATGGGCTTATCTCCGGGGGTGAACAAGGGGGGTGAACAAGGGGCGTTGAACCAACGAAACGCGTTGATGAAATCTTAGGTTTTGGGGGGCGGGCGGCGAATACCTGTAACGATGCCGGTATTGCCTATTCCTATCGAACAGGGGGTGAACGGAGGTGGCGCGGTTGTAGAATCCGTGCACGTGAACCCCCGGCAAAGGACGGCACCGTGGACATCGATCGGAAACTGGCTTCGCAAAAAATGGCCGGCCTGCTTGAGCGGCTGGCGCCCAACGAGGGCTATACGCAGTCGGCGCTGGAAGGCGTGCGCTTCATGCGGTCGAACCGGCCGCTGGGCCGCACGCCCGTGCTGTACGAGCCCGGCATCGTGATCGTGTGCCAGGGGCGCAAGGTGGGTTTTCTGGGGGACGAGGTCTATGTGTACGACGCGCAGCACTATCTGGTGCTGTCCGTACCCTTGCCTTTTTCAACTGAAACCGAAGCCAGCGAAGCCGAGCCGATGCTGGCGGTTTCGCTGCGGCTGGACCTGACCGAGCTGACCGAACTGATCCTGGCGATGGACGACACGCCGCCCTCGCAAGCCGCGCCGCTGGGCATTGTTTCCACGCCGCTGGATGCTGACCTGGCCGATGCCACGCTGCGTTTGTTGCGCGCACTGTGTACGCCCGTGGAAGCGCGCGTGCTGGGCCCGGCGCTACGGCGCGAGATTCTATTTCGGGTATTGAGCGGCACGCAGGGCGAGGCCATGAAGGCGGCGCTGGTGCACCAAGGGCGCTTTGGTCGGGTGGCGCGGGCGCTGCGCAAGATCCACGTCGACTTTGCGCAGCCGCTGGACGTGGGCAGCCTGGCGCAGGAAGCGGGCATGAGCATTCCTGCCTTTCACGCCAACTTCCGTAGCGTGACGCAGACGTCGCCCATTCAATACATCAAGTCGACACGCTTGCATCAGGCGCGGCTGATGATGATCCGCGACGGGCTGACGGCCGCCTCGGCATCGGCCCGCGTCGGCTACGAAAGCCCGTCGCAGTTTTCCCGCGAGTTCAAACGGTTTTTCGGCCGCACGCCGGTGGACGAGGCAAGAGACATGCGCGCGTCGTTCGCGCTGTCTCCTGCCGCGTCGCTAAGCGACTATTCCGGCGCGCACTGACCAGCCGCCGTCAATTGCCCGACGGCATGGGCAGCTTGAAGCCGTCCTTGGCCAGGCTTTCACGAATGTATTGCAGGCGCTCGTACTGCGACAGCGTGACGGGGCCGGTATAGGCATCGCCTTGCGCCTTTCTGGGCGGGTACTTCACGTAGGTCTTCATCAGGTCCGCCGCCGCCGCGTTCATGGTGGGCAGCGTCCACGTTCTTTCCGTGACGTTGCTCATGAAAATGTCGTAGCGTTCCTGCGGGTCGGCCCACAGGTCGAACACCTGGGGCACCCCGGCGACATAGGACTCCGGACCCTTCCAGCCCAGGTTGGTGTCCACCGCCAGCCCCCCTGTCTTGACGCCGTCGTCGCCCCGCAGGTTAAACACGGCCTTGTAGTTGCCGACCCGAATCGCCCCGGGAGACAGTTCGTTTTCCGTGAAATAGAACCACGACTTGCGTTCCGACTTGCCCGTGCCGAACAGTACCGGCGACATGTCATAGCTGTCGAAGATGATCGGCTTGTCGGCACGGTCGTTGACGGGCAGCTTGACGCCGGCGACCGAGGCAAAGGTGGCCATCAAATCCAGCCCGCCCAGGATGCTGTGGTCTTTGGTGGCGGGTGCAATCTTGCCCGGCATCCACGCAATGGCGGGTACGCGGTTGCCGCCTTCGCGCACGGTGCCCTTGGTGCCCCGGAACGGGGTGTAGCCCGCGTCGGGGTAAACGTCTTGCCAGGCGCCGTTGTCGGTGGTGTAGAAGACCAGCGTGTTCTTGTCCAGGCCCAGCTCTCGGACCTTGTCCATGATGCGTCCGATGCGCGCGTCCAGCTCGACGACGGAGTCGGCGTACTTGCTTTTCGATAGGGATTTGCCGACGTAGTCCGGGTCGGGCATGTTGGGTTGGTGCACCTTCATGAAGTTGATGTTCATGAAGAAGGGCGTTTCGCTTTTTGCATTGCGCTCCAGGTAGTCCACCGAGGCTTTTTCAACGTAGCGGTCAAAGAACGGAATGCCGACCACGCCTTCCTTGCCGTTGACCTCGGGGGTGTCGACGTACTGCCCGTTGATCTTGAATTCCTCGCGCGCCGTTTCGCCGGCGTTGCCCGAGAGCGCACCGCGCGTGACCTTCTGGAACATGGCGCGCAGTTCGGGGTCCATGTCGGGGAACCAGGTGGGATCGGCGTATGTGTAGGCGTTCAGGTGATACAGGCCGGCGTACTTCATTTCGTCATAGCCTTGGGCGTTCGGCAGGGAATAATCCGCTTCGCCCAAGTGCCATTTGCCGCTGAAGAACGTTTTGTATCCGCCCGTCTTCAGCACGGACGCCAGCGTCCATTCTTCCTTGGGCAAGCCGCCGCCCTGGCCCTGGAACGCAACGGTGGTCATGCCGCTGCGGTTGGGGATGCGGCCGGTCTGCATGGCCGCGCGCCCGGGGGTGCAGCTGGGCTGCGCGTAGAACGAAAAGAACGTCATGCCTTCGTTGGAGAGCCGGTCGATGTTGGGCGTGGGCATGCCGCGCCCCACACCGCCGCCGTAGGGCCCCAGGTCGCCGTAGCCCGTGTCGTCGGACACGATAAGAATGATGTTGGGTTTGCGGGCTTCTTGCGCCACGGCGGGCGCGCCCATGGCCGCTGTCGCTATCAATAGCGCGGCAAGACCGGTTGAGTAACTTTGCTGTGTCGCCATGTTCCACACTCCGTCTATAGATCGTTGAATCGACCGTGGGGCGTGCATGACCTCGCGGTCCGGGTTGGCCTACATGAAGCTAAAGCATCTCAACGACGTCAGCAGTTGCGCGTGCGTTATTGAGAAAACGATATTTCACCTCCTGTGGGGCGACGTCAACGGAAAAAGTGTCAGCGGAATTATTCGCTGTTTGGGCAGTGCGGGCGGCATGGTCAACGCCGCGTGGAAATCCGCAAAACGGTTACAGCCGTACCGGTGCGGATACATGAAAGATTCCCGTTTTTCCAGCGGCGGGAGTAAAACGGCGGTGTTACCGACCAGCCTGGAGCCTTCCATGCGCACCGCCGTTCGCTTGTTGACCATTGCCTGTAGCCTTGCCCTGGGGGCGCATGCGTTCGCGGCCCCTCCGGAAGGCAAGGGCAAGCCCGACAAATCGGATCAAGGCCAGGGGCAGGGACAAGGGCAGGGCAAGAACAAAGGCCAGGGCCAAGGCGATTCCGGCGACAAGAATGGCAAGTCGAATTCCGGCAATGGCAACGGCAATGGCAATGGCAAGGGCAACGGCGGCGATGGCTCGCTGCGGCAGGCCGGCATTTCGGTGACCACCGCGCGCGGCTACGCCACCGAATATCACGTCACCGGCTATGCGCCGCTGCCGCCGGGCATTCGTAAGAACCTGGCTCGCGGCAAGCCGCTGCCGCCGGGGATCGCCAAGAAGATGGTGCCCGGCCCCATGCTGGCCAGGCTGCCCGTATATCCCGGCTATGAATGGCGCGTGGCGGGCTCGGACCTGGTGCTGGTGGCGATTGCCACCGCCGTGGTCGCGGACATTCTGGTCAACGTGTTTGACTGACCGGGCGGCATGACGCTTGCTGGTGCATCGGGCTCCGATGCACCCGTTTTGCGATTTATCCGTGCCAACTCAATCCCGACCCCAAGCCAAAACCCCATCCCAATCCCAACCTCTGCGGCCCACCCTGGCCTTGCGGCTGCGCAACACCACGGCTTTTTGCCGGGCCCGGATGGCGGAGGACGTGTTCCGCCTGCCTGTGCAAACGGTGGCCGCCGTGCTGCTTGCGTTTGTCTGGATGCGATGGCGCCAGATGCCCGAGATTTCATGGGGCGCATTTTCCGCCCTGTTCGTCGTGCGCGCCAGCGTGGAGGGCACGGTCGGCGAAGCGTCGGCCCGCGTGCTGGGCGCCCTGATCGGCGTGGTGCTGGGGGTGTCGATGGTGCTGGCAGCGGACGCGGGCAGCGCCAGCCCGGTGTGGGCCATCGTGGTGGGGGTGGCTTGCGCGGCGTATCTGTCGATGCGCTGGCCCATGCTGAGCTACAGCCTGGTCACCGTCACGATCCTGACCGTCACGCCCGACGGCGACATCCTGGGCGGCGCGCTGGACAAGACACTGGCCATTGCGGTGGGCTCGGCCTCGGGCATTCTGGCCGCGCTGGCCGTGTTGCCCTTGTCGGCACGGTACAGCGCGCGCTGGAATCTGGCCGCGTCCATTGACGCCTATGGCGACATGCTGGTCGATTGGGCGGCGGCGTTCAATGAAGCGCGGCAACGCCCACGCCTGCATGACCGGCCCATCATGGAACGGGCGCGTTGGCGCGCGCGCGACATGGTGACCCAGGCCGGCGCGTTTCCGCTGGACAAGCTCAGTTCACACCTGTCCGTCTATCAATTGAATGAACGCATTGAAGGTTTGTGGCGCACCGCCCCGATCATGGAGCGGGCGGGAAGTTTCGTGTTGTCCGAACGAACTTGCCACGCCCTGGGGCCGGCGCTGCACGACGTGGCCGCCGCGCTCAAAGAACAGATCGGCTGCCTGACGGAAGCGCTGCGCGAGAAAACCTACACGCAACCGTGCCACGTCCCCGCGTCGGCCTTGTCGGCGCTGGATGCAGCCATCGAAGAGGCGTTGCGGTGGCCCGATTGCGACGCCGCCGAGAAGCAGGCGATCGGCGTCATCCGGTGGATCTGGCAGGAAGTGGCCCGGGAAGTGGAGGACCTGGCCGGCTATCTGCTGGAAGGACGTCCTGAGGCAGGAGGCCATGACGCAGGAGGCCATGACGCGGGAGGTCATGACGCGGGAGGTCATGACGCGGGTGGCCATGACGCGGGAGGCCATGACGCGGGAGGCCATGACGCGGGTGGCCACAACGCAGGACGCCACAACGCATGAGGCCACAACGCAGGAGGCCACAATGGGCCTACTGCGTGACGGTCTTGGCGGGCGGCGCGGCGGGCGCGCCGCTGGCCGCCGTGGTGGTCGCGGGGGACGTGGGCGTGGCGGTGCGCGAGGCCTGCGTCGGCATGCGTTCCACCGTCAGCGCGGCGGGATCGCTGGGCGACGGGCGCACCACCACCGTGTTGGTCGCGGCGGGCGTGCCCAGGTTGGGCAGGTCGGCCGGACGCGCGGTGGCCATGGTGGCAAAGGGGCCACCGCCATTGCCCGGCACCCCGTCCAGCGTCAGCCGGTCCGCCCACACGCCGTCGCGGCGCGACAGCACCTGATAGCGTTGTGGGCCGCCGGCGCTGCGGGCCACGATGTACACGGCGCCGTCGATGACATTGAGCGCGGGCGGCGAGGCGGCGTCGGCGTCCAGGCGCGTGGGCTTGCCGTGTTCCACCAGCCACAGCGGCCCGCCGGAACGTTCCAGCAGCGCCAGGATGACGTTGCCCTTGGCATCGGCGTGCAGGGCCGGGCGGCCGATGAAGGGTACGCCCAGGTCGGCGGGCGCGCTCCAGTCCATATCCATGTCGGTGGTGTCGCCGGCTTCGATCAGCTTGGTCAGGTGGTTGTTGCCGCGCTGGCGGAAATACAGCTCGACGCGGTCTTCGTGGTTGCGGATTGCGGCCAGGCCACCGGCCGCCACGGGCGCGGGCACGTGGCGCCATGCCTGCCATTCGGGGCGCTTGCCTTTGTCGGCGGGCAGCTGGCGGGTGTAGAAAAGTTTGCCTTCGGAAGTATTGGCGAAGATCACGTAGCGGCCATCGGCCCCGCGCGCGGCGGCTGGCGCGCCGGTGGCGCCGTCCAGCGCGGGCAGGTCTTGCCAGGGGCTCCAGCTGCCGTCGATACCCGACGGTGCAATCCAGTGCAGCAGGCCGTCATAGCCCAGGGCTACGGCAGCGGCTTCGCCACGCGGCGCCACGGCGGGAATCTGCGTCACGCGCAGGCCGCCCAGCGCTTGCCAGCCTTGCCACGTGCCGTCGTGGCGTTGCTTGTTGGCCCACACGCCGCCCAGCGGATCGCGCGCCATCAGGCCGGCCGTGCCGTCGGCATGCGTAAACGATACCAACGGGCCGGTGGTGCGGCCGCCCAGGCTTTGCCAGCGGCGCTGCCCCGAATCCCAGCGGTTGACGGCGGCGTTGGTTTCGCCCGCCGCAAAGACCACCAGGCCGCCGCGCCCGTCCGGATACAGCTGTGGCGCGATGTCCTGGCGCGATACGTAATAGGCGCGCTGCACCCAGGCGGCGGCTGGGCCGGCCGGTTCCTTGCAGCCGCTGGGGCCGGCGCAGTAGTGGTAGTCGTTCCAGGCGTAGTGCTGGAAGATCACCGACTTGCTGGCGATTTCGGATTCGGTCAGGTTGGTGGCGCGTTCCTGGCTGGGGTAGTCGATGTAGCCGGTTTCGGCGTAGTTGCCGGGCACGCGCAACATGGCTTCGCGCGCCAGTCGCGCGCTGGCGATGTGGTCGGGGTGGCCATGGCCGGCGCAGCGCCAGCACAGCTGCGTGTACGGCACGGTGATGGTGTCGTCCAGGTGGCGCACGGTGGTCGGGCCGTATTGGCGGATGAGTTCTGCCAGCGTGTCGATCAGCTGTTCGCGCGTGTAGGTCTCGGGGTAGGGGCCCAGCGTGTCGACGCTTTGGCCCGGTTCGGATTCCGTGCGGCTAAGCGGGGTCAGGCTGCCCCAGCCCTTGCCCAGCCACGGGTCCTTCAGGCGCATGTGCCACAGCTGCACGCGCGGATTGTCCTGCAAGGTAAAGCGCGCGATCTGGCGGCTTGCCGCGATGCCGGTATCGGCTTTCCAGACGTCCGGTTTGTGCGCCATGTAGGCGTAGGCGGCGCGCACGCCGCGCTCGCGGCCCAGCATGTAGGTATCGCCTTCGCCCGCGTCGCTGGCGGTCAGGTAGACCACGCGCACGCAGCCGCCCGCTTCAACGTTGGAGGCAATGTCCGGGTTCATGAACAGCAGGTCGTCGTCCAGATGCGCGACGAACGCCAGGTCCTTGATGCCGTGACACTCTGCCAGCGTGGGCGGAGCGGCCAATGCGGGAAGGCAAGTGAGGGTGGCGGCCAAAGCGGCGGCCGTGCAGCAAAGCGCCCGGCGTAGCGGGCGCAGCATGTCCATCAAGGCGGGCATAGAAGGGCGCGGCCAAGGGGCCGCGCGGCAAGAAGCTTAGGTTGGAAGAAAGACTGCAAAAACTCGGGCTGCAAAAACAGCTCGGAAAAGTATACCGGCGCGCGTGCAGGCGTCCATGCCTCCGGCCGTACAGAGTGTTGGATAGGGTGTCAGACTGCAATTTACCGCCGGGCCGGGTGGAGAACCGTCACCTAATTACGCTGCCACTGTCCCCATTCAGGATCCAGTCGGGCAGGCGCGCCGTGCACCCACACCTGCTCGTCGTCCAGGCCCGCTGCCGCCTGCGGGGCGACGTCGAACGCGATGCCCAGCGCGCTTGCTACGCAGGGCGCTTCGATGGGCAATTCCCAGGTAAGGAACCACTGCGACAGGTCGGCATCGGCGGGAACGTCCCGGGCGTCAAAGCGATGGCCGCCGCGCGGCACAACGGCATGTGGCTGGCAGGTGTCGAAGACGATGGCGGTGCCGCGTGTCAGGGGGATGCGCTGGCCGGAATGCGGGAAATGCACGTCCAGCCCCTTGTCTTCGCTTACGAAAAGGTTGCAAAAGGCCGCGCCGGCATATTGCCCGCCGTCATGGTGGTAGCGGGCGCCCCGGCAGGCCATCAGCGCCATGTCGCTGTTGGCCAGCACGTTGTCCAGGCCTGCGTCGCGCGTCCAGGCATGCATGGCCTGCACGCAGTGCTTGTAGTCGGGCCAGCGGCGTTGCGCGCGGGCCAGCGGCAGGGGTTCGACATCGCCGGGCTCCAGCATCAGGTGTGTGGTGATTTCGCGTTGCCAGTCGGCGACGACGTGGCGGGCGGGGGCGGGAATGTCCAGGGTGGCGCGCAGCACCGTCGGGCTGACGCTGCGGCTGCGGATGGCGTCGCCGCTGAAATAAAAGGCGGTCAGCAGATCGGTCATATCGTTCAGCCCCCGCGATGCTCGTACGCGGCCTGCGTGGCCTCGCCATCCCCCGTGGCGGCGCGCGCGCGTTCCATCAGGTGCTGCTTCAGCCGCGCCAGCGCGTCCGGCGTCCAGCCCGGCACGCCCGTCACCCCCAGCCACGCATCCACGTAGTGCTGCGGCGCGTAGACGTGGCCGTAACCGATGGGCGTCTCGGTGCTGACCGACATATCCAGCGCCAGCTGCAACATCGTCACCACCGGCACCCAGCGCAGCTGCGGCGATACGTCGGGGCCGTAGGGGGGCTCCATCCACGCGGGGCGGCGGTACAGGTCGCGAAAGTCGAAGAACGTGATGGCGTCGCTGGCGTACTGCAAGAACACAATGCGCATCGGGCCCCATGGCGCATCGGCGGGCACGGGCGAACCGTGCTGGTTCATGAAGCGCACGAAAGCGCCGTCGCGCAATTGCGGCAACCAGGCGGGCGAACCGGGGTTGCGCGCGTCGGTAATGGCGCGCCACACCCGGCTCTCAAACGGTGGACCGCTCCAGAGGGCGCCCTGGATCGGGTCGCCGATCATCTCGAACAGTTCGGCCGACCGCGCGGAATTCAGCGCGCCCAGGCTTAAACCGTGCAGATAAAGCTTGGGCCGCTTGTCTTTCGGCAGCGTGGTCCAGTAGCCGTAGACCTCGGCGAACAGCGCGCGCGCCGCCTCTGATCCGTACTCGGGCTGGGCCAGCAAGGATAGTGGGCTGGACAGGTAGGAATACTGCAATGCCACGCTGGCCACGTCGCCATGCAGCAGGTATTCCAGCGCGTCCATCGCGGCCGGGTCGATCCACCCCGTGCCGGTGGGCGTCACCACCACCAGCGCCGACCGTTCAAACGCGCCCACGCGTTTCATCTCGGCCAGCGCCAGCCGGGCGCGGGCGGCCGGCGTGTCGGCGCCGGGCAGGCCGACGTAGACGCGGATCGGTTCCAGCGCGTCATGCCCGGTCTGCGCCCGGATGTCCTGGGCGCTGGCGCCGGATGCAATGAATTCGCGGCCGGCGCGGCCGAGTTGTTGCCAGGCGATCAGGGAATCGGGGCTGCCCGTTTTGCCGGGGGCGGTGGGGCGCGGGCGCTCTGGTTCAAGCAGCGCATCGTATTCGCGGAACGAGGCGTCCAGCACATGCAGCGCCGCCCGAAAGAACACGTTGTTGGCCAGCGACCAGAAGATCAGGATGGCGATTGCGGCGCCCGTCACGTTGGCGACACGGCGTGGCACGACGCGGCGCACCCGCGCGGCCACCCACCGCGTCACCAGCTTGAACAAGCGGCCCAGCGCCAACAGCACGGCGAAGGTGGCCAACGCGGTAAGGCTGACCTTGAAGGGATGCGCGCTGGGCACCGGCGGCATTTCCATCAGCGCGCGGATCGTGTTCTGCCAGTCGGCCGCGCGCCAAAGAAAGGCCAGCAGCACCGCCGCGCACACCAGCGTGATCGTGCCGTTGACGATGCGCGCCGCGCGCCCACGGGGCTCGGGCAGTTCCAGGTAAGCCCACAGCCAATGCCACAACACGCCCAGCCCATAGCCGGCGGCCAGGCAGGTGCCGCCCAGCACGCCCTGCGTCAGGTAGGTGCGCGGCACCAGCGTGGGCGTCAGCGACGCGGCGAAGAACAGCGTGCCCAGCAGCAGACCCACGCCCGACAGCGATTCCAGATGCGACTGGAAAAAAGCCTGTAGGCGGCGGTGCGGGCCTTGCGGCATGGTGGGGTCTCCGTGGGGGCGGCCCCTTAGAGGGGGCGGCCCTTATTATGCAAGCGGAACCGGGGCCGGGGCCACGCCCGGCGCGGTGCGACGAAAATTGTTTTTCATCTGACGGACGGCAGCGCCCACGGCCATGCCGGTTCGGTTTAAAACCAATACAGTGTTCCACGGGCTGGCGGCGTCATGGCCGCAAGCGCCTTCGGAATGGACCCCAAGACGCATTAATAAAACTGGAGACGGGATGGACACGGTAAGCAAACAGGGCGCCGGCGTGCGCGAACAAGTCAGCGCAACGGAATGGCAGGTCCGCACAGACCTCGCGGCCCTGTATCGGCTGGTGGCGCTATTTGGCTGGGACGACCTGATCTTCACGCACATCACCGCCAAGGTGCCTGGCACCGAGCACTTCCTGATCAATCCCTACGGCATGATGTTCGACGAGATCACGGCGTCCAGCCTGGTCAAGATCGACCTGCACGGCAACAAGGTGATGGAATCGGAATACGACATCAACCCGGCCGGCTTCACCATCCACAGCTGTATCCATGCGGCCCGCAAGGACGCGATGTGCGTGCTGCACACGCACTCCATCAACGGCGTGGCCGTGTCGGCGCAAAAAGACGGCCTGCTGCCCTTGTCGCAATTTGCCTTCATCGCGCTGCGATCGCTGAGCTATCACGACTACGAAGGGCTGGCGCTGAACCCCGAAGAACAACCGCGCCTGGTGCGCGACCTGGGCAGCAACAATTACCTGATCCTGCGCAACCACGGCTTGTTGACGGTGGGCCAGACCATGGCCGAGGCGTTCCAGGCCATGCACCGCCTGGAAGCCGCCTGCATGGCGCAGGTGCGGGCGCAGGCCGGCGGCGGCGAATTGATCTTCATCCCGCCCGAGGTCCTGGCGCGCGCCGCCGTTGAATCGCCCGCCGACCGTGCCTACAAGGCCTCGTTGGCCTGGCCGGGCCTGTTGCGTCGGCTGGATCGACGCAACCCCGGCTACGCGGAATAGGTCTGTCTGGTTTGTCCGCCGTGCCCGGCCCGTCCGCGCACGGCCCATTCACCATAAGGAGCCTTGATGAAGCTGACTTCGATGAAGCGCATCCCGACCCTGATGCTGGGCGCCGCCGTGCTGGCGTTGTCCGCCCAGGTCGTCGCCGAGCCGGTCACCTACGACATCGACCCCTCGCACACCTATCCCAGCTTTGAGGCCGACCACTTCGGCGGCCTGTCCACGTGGCGCGGCAAATTCAACAAGTCCCAAGGCGTGGTGGTGCTGGACCGCCAGGCCCGCACCGGCACCGTCGAGGTCACCGTCGACATCAACTCGGTGGACTTCGGCCACGACGAGATGAACAAGCACGCGCTGGCGCCCGACATCTTCGACGCCGCCCGCTACCCCACCGCCACCTTCAAGGGCAAATTCACCAAGTTCGACGGCGACCGCCCCGAAGAAGCCACCGGCGACCTGACGCTGCGCGGCGTGACCCGCCGCGTCAAGCTGGACATCGACGACTTCAAGTGCATCCAGCACCCCATGGAAAAGCGCGAGGTCTGCGGCGCGGACGCCTCCACCGAATTCAACCGCAAGGATTTCGGCCTGGACTTCGGCCTGGACATGGGCTTTAAGCCCGAAGTGGAACTGAAGATCCAGGTCGAGGCGGGGCGTCGGGGGTAGGGGCGGATCCTGGCGCGTCCTATCGTAGATATGTAAGCCATAGCCGACATTTTTGCCAAATTTTCAGAAAAAGTCGGCTTTGGCTTACATTTGTGGGCCGGATCGGTGTACGGTATCGCAACTACCCCAGGCGTTAAAGCCAAGGAATGTTGCGTATGCCGTACTTCCCCACCGCCGTCCTTCCCGCAGAGTTTGGCGAGAGTTTCCAGCGTGAACGCAAGCAGCGAAAAATAAGCCAGGCCACCTTGGCGCAACGCGCCGGGCTGTCACGCCACCTCATCATTCAGATTGAAAAAGGCGAAAACGTCGGCCTGCACTTCATCCTGCGCGCCCTTGCGGTTCTGAATATGGGCCTGCGCATCGATACCGCCGGCATCAATTACGACGACGTGGGGCGCCTGGACGATGAGTAAAGCCGGCAAGATCAAACACCTGGAAATCAGCACACCGCAAGGCGAATCGGGCCTGCTGGAAAAAGAGTCGCGATTCGTCTTCAACTACACCCACCCCGAGCAGGAGCGCGAGGTGTCGCTGATCATGCCGCACCGCGCTGAAAGCTACGCGGATACCGCATTGCCGCCCGTCTTTGCGATGAATCGGCCCGAAGGCTATCTGTACGAAAAGCTCTGGGAGCGTTTTGGCAAGGAAGTTGCGCTGGACGATATGCGCCTGCTGGCCCTGACGGGCAACAACCAGATCGGGCGGTTGCGCTATCGAGAACCCGGTAGTCAGGCGCAGCGCCTTCAGGCCGAGGTCGGGTTGAAGACGCTGCTGTCAAGTGGCGCCAGTGTCGAGCTTTTTGACCACCTGGTCAGCGCCTACCTGACCTCGGGCATTTCAGGCTTTCAACCCAAGGTGTTGATGCCGGACGCGGACGAGCTGGATGCCAAGCCGATCATCGACAAGTCCACGACCTTCACGCCGAACCTTATCGTCAAGGCCGCAGGCGAGGACTATCCCTTTCTGGCGCAGAACGAATTCCTCTGCATGACCGTCGCGAAGCAAGCGGGAATTCGCGTGCCCGAGTTCTGGCTGTCGGATGATGGCTCGCTATTCGTGATGCGCCGCTTTGACCTGGACGGGGGCGACCAGCTGGGTTTTGAAGACATGGCCGTGTTGTTGCGCAAGACCGCCAAGGAAAAGTACCTGAGCGCTTACGAGACCATCGCGCAGATGATCGGCCTGCTGTGCGGCGCTAATCGCGTTGAAAGCCTGGCCCGGTACTTCGAATACGTGGCGCTATCGGTGCTGCTGCGCAATGGCGACGCGCATCTGAAAAATTTCGGTCTGCTGTACCGGCATCCGGGCGCGGCGCCAGCCGCCCTGGCGCCGCTGTTCGACGTGGTGACGACCAGCGTGTACGAGATCGATGACCCGCAATCCGGCCGCAAGCTGTCTGACCGGACGCTGGCGCTCAAGCTGAACAAAAGCCGCGAGTATCCCAGCAGGAAAGCGCTGCTTCAGTTTGGCCGCACGGTGTGTGGCGTTGCCAGGCCGGAAACGGTTATCGACCGGATTGCCACGGCGATGTACGAGGTGCTGCAAGATGAAAAGCACCGCGTCGACGCCGATTTCCTGGCCAGGATGCGGGCCGAATGGGAGCAGGGCAGCGATTCCGTGCAAGCGCCTGTCTACTTCCAGGGCAAGCCCGGCGCGTGACGTCCCAGCCGGCCTACTCCGCCACTTCCGGCTCGACCAGCCGGGCCAGTTGCAGCAGGGATTCCTGCCAGCCCAGGTAGCACATTTCGGTGGGGATGGCGGCCGGGATGCCACTTTGCTCGATGGTGATTTCCGTGCCGCACGACACCTTGCGCAGCTGGATGGTCGTCATCATTTCGCCGGGCATGCCGGGGTCGTCGAAGCGGTCGGAATAGCGCAGCCTTTCGCCGGGGACCAGTTCCAGGTATTCGCCGCCGAACGCATGGATCTGGTTCGATCCAAAATTGCGGAACGACATCTTGTAGGTGCCGCCTACCTTTGCGTCCAGTTGGTGGACCTGGCAGGTAAAGCCGTACGGGGGCAGCCATTTGGCGACGGCGTCGGCCTCCAGGAAGGCGCGGTAGATGCGGTCGGGGGGGGCGCGCAGGACGCGATGGAAATTCACGGTGCCGGTAGTCATGGTGGATCGCCTTGAGAAGAGTGGGTCGTACTGATACGACGAACCGGCCGCGCCAACATCGACAGGGATCTTCCTAGGAAAAACCCTGAGAACGCAGCTGGTCCACATACGCCGACAAGGCTTGCGCGTGGCGCTCGTCCGCGCGCAGGCCGACGTGGCCGTCCGCCCGCACCACCAGCAGCACGATCTTGTTCACACCCAGCTGGCGGGCGGTGTCGGGCGACAGATAGGCGTCCACATTGGAGACTTCGGCGTTGGCCGTCAGTGCAACAACCACTTCAATGATGGGGCCGTCCGACAGCGCCGCCGTGTCGCGGTGGACCTGCGCCAGCTCGTCTTGCGGTGTGGCGCTGCCCCCGATCAACAGCGCGGTGTGGCCCAGCCGCTTGGTGTAGTCGTGCAGCTTGCCCGCGCCGCCTGACGCGAATTCGACGGGCAGGTGGTCGGGCAGGCGTTGCCCGGGCGACACGCTGGGTTGCGCATCGCCCATGACGATGGGCGAGCCGGCGTAATCGATGTCCAACTCTGCCTCGGCCACGGCTTCGTGATGGCGCGTGGCGGGGTCGGAGAACGCGGCGCGGATAGCGGCGTCGCGCTCGCGGCGGGCCTCGGGATCCATGACCATTTGGGCGTTTTCGGCGGCGTCGCCCGACGCCATGACCTGGTCCGCCACCGGCCGGCGTTCGGCGTGGTAGCTGTCCAGCAAGGCGTCCGAGCAATGCCCCTGGCAAACCAGCGCCAGCTTCCAGCCCAGGTTGTAGGCGTCCTGCATGCCGCTGTTCATGCCATGGCCCTGCGCGGGGCTGCATGTGTGCGCCGCGTCGCCGGCCAGCAGCGTGCGGCCCAGGCGAAAGCGCTGCGCGACCTTCGTGTGGCAATCAAAGCGGGTCGGGTGCGACACGCCTTCGAAGCGCGCGTCGGGCAGGTAACGGCGCAAGGTCTCCAGAGCGTCGTTCACCAAGTCCGACTGCGGCGAACTGGGCCGCAGATAGACGCGCCACCGACGCTCGGGCAGTGCGGTCAGGATCACGGGCGTCGGATCCAGGTAGGCGTAGTTGGCCTCGAACGAATCGGGCCATCCGGTGATGGCGGCGTCGAATACCGCCCAGGGCTGGTGGATGTCGTGCCCGTCCTGGCCGATACCCATCAGCGTGCGCACGGTGCTGTGGTGGCCATCACAGCCGACGACCCATTGGGTAAACACCTTGGACCGGACGCCGCCTTGCTCAAGGGTTGCCAGCACGCCGTCGGGGCGCTCTTGCAGCCCGACCAGCTTGGTGGCGCGAGTGACGCTGCCGCCCAGGGCTTGCAGATGGTCGGTCAGGATGGCTTCGGTGACTTCTTCCGAAATACCGATATTGAAGGGGTAGCGGCTGCCGCACAGCGCCAGATCGATGTCGCCCAGCACGTTGCCGGCGGCGTGGATGCGCGCGCGGCGCTGCTTGACGCCGGCATCCAGCAACGGCGCGGCGATGCCCAAAGCGTCCAGGATTTCGATGGTGCGAGGGTGGACCACGGTGGCGCGGTCCCAGTCCTGCGGCCGTTCGTGCGCGTCGATCAGCAGGCAATCGACGCCGCGCCGAAAAAGCTCCGAGGCGGTGAGCAGGCCGGCGGGGCCGGCGCCCACGATCAGAACGGTCGTCGCGATCATCAAGCTTTCTCCAGTCGGCCCGCGCCGCCCATGCGTGGGCGTCTGGCGAAATTAGAGCAAGCCGAGGGAAAGCGTCAATGAAAGCGGCCCTCGCCTGATGGGCGAGGGCCGGCTTACCGGTGCGTCGGTATCAGTACGCGCCCATGTAGTCGCGCTTGCCGACTTCGATGCCGTTGTGGCGCAGCAGGGCGTAGGCCGTGGTGACGTGGAAGAAGAACTGCGGCAGGCCGTAGTGCAGCAGGTAGGCGCTGCCCGACAGCTTCTTTTCCTTGGGCGTGCCCGGACGCAGCACGATTTCCAGCGAGGCGGCTTTCTCGAACTGATCCGGCGTGAACGCGCCGACGTGCGCCAGCGTCTTGTTGATCAACGCTTGCAACTCGGCAAAGGTGGCTTCGCCTTCGGGCCAGGACGGCACCTCGGCGCCGGCCAGGCGCGAGGCGATGCCCTTGGCGAAGTCGCAGGCAATCTGCACCTGGCGCGACAGCGGGAACATGTCGGGGTACAGGCGGGCGCCCAGGTAGGCGGACGCGTCGATGTTCTTGGCCGTGGCGTGCGCTTCGGCTTTCTTCAGCACGTCCGACAGGGCGGACAGCATCTGCTTGATGACGGGAACGGAGGCGTCGTACAGGGGTTGGGTCATGGGGGCTCGCTTGAATAAGGGTAGGCGGGCGCGGGAAATTCCCTGCGCGGCTGCGGCAAGACTACCAGCAATTGATGGCGTTCGTTCCTGCTGGTATTTTGTACTTTTAATGTATCCAGAATTCACTAAACCTGGGGTTTATACGGGGTATATCTGCCGTTTTTCCTTGCGCTATAACCCGGTATGTATTTTTTGTGTATTTTTTACGGTTCGGGTGCAAATGAAAATCGCATTGTTGGGTTGTGGGGAAGTGGGCCATTGCTACGCCGAGGCGTGGCGGGCGGGCGGACACCAGATCGTGGGGATCTGTGAGCTAAGGCAAGACGCAGAAATGCAGCAGCGCGCCCAGGCGCATGGCGCCCCGTTGCATGCCACCCCCGGCGCGTGGCTGCAAGAGGCCGACATCGTCGCCTCGGCCGTGTTCGGCCACGCCGCGCTGGCCGTCGCCACGGCGGCTTTGCCGCACTTGCGCCAGGACGCGGCGTATGCCGACTTCACCACCGCCAGCGCGGGCGACATGCGCGCCGCGGCCCAGGTGGCGGCGCGGCACGGCGTGCCGTTCACCGACGTGGCCATCATGGGCGCCATCGCGTTGTTGGGCGCGCGCACGCCGCTGCTGTGCGCCGGCACGGGCGCTGAAAAAGTGGCGGCCTTTACCGCCGATTGCGGCGCGCCCGCACAAGCCATCGATGGCCAGGCCGGCGATGCCGTGCGCTTGAAACTGCTGCGCAGCATCCTGACCAAGGGCATGGAAAGCCTGGCCGTGGAATGCCTGGTCGCCGCCGAAAGCATGGGCCTGCGCGCCTCGTTGTACGACGTGCTGTCGGACATGGACCGCACGCCGCTCACCACATTCGTCGATTCGTTCGTGCGTTCGCACGTGCTGCACGCGCCGCGCCGCCTGGCCGAAGTGCGCGAGGCTCGCGAACAACTGGTCGAAGCCGGCTTGCAACCGCTGGTGCTGGACGGCGTGGAGCGCCTGTTCGCGCGCACCGCCAAGGGGATTGAAGCGGCGCGCGAGGCAGGCTCTTTCAACGTGCCCGATTCGGTCGACGCGCGTCTGGCCTGGCTGACGCCGCTGGCCCGGCAATCCTGATTTCTGACAAAGCGGCCCCGCAGAGGGCCGCTGGCATGAACAAAACCTGGAGAGGAAGACAATGACGTCTCTGAAGACTTTGCTGGCGGCCACGCTGCTTATCTCGTCGGCCGCCGCCGGCGCCGCCGACATGGGCACGGCCCCGATCACGCTGATTTCGCCCTTTCCGCCGGGTGGCGGCACCGACACACTGACCCGCATGATCGGGTCGGCCATCGCCCAGGACACCGGCTGGAACATCGTTGTGGAAAACAAGCCGGGCGCCGGCGGCAACCTGGCGCTGGACGCCACGGCGCGTGCCAAGCCCGACGGCCATACGTTGGTCATGGCGCAGACGGACAACATCGTGCTCAACCCGTGGCTGTACAACAAGCTTAGCTACGACACGTTCAAGGACTTCAAGCCGGTCGGCCTGGTGGCCTCGTCGCCCAGCGTGTTCGTGGTGGTGCCCGAGTCGCCCTACAAAACGCTGGACGATGTGGTGAAAGCCGCCAAGGCGCGGCCCGGCCAAATCTCGCTGGGCATATCCGGCATCGGCGGCAGCGGCGACTTGATCGGCCACCTGTGGCGCAAGGCCGCGGGCATGGAGCTGATGCACGTGCCGTATCGCGGCTGGTCGCAGGCGTTTCCGGATCTGGCCAGCGGCCGCATCGACCTCTACACCGGTTCGGTGGCTTCGTTGCTGCCGCAGATCCGGGGCGGCAAGGTGCGCGCGCTGGCGGTGGTGGCGGACGCGCGTTCGCCCGCCTTGCCCGACGTGCCGACCTTTGCCGAAAGCGGTTTCAAAACCATTAACCAGACCATCTGGTGGGGCTTGATGGCGCCGGGCAAGACGCCGGACGACGTCGTCGCCACGCTGAACCAGGCGCTGAACGCATCGCAGGCCAAGCCGGAACTGGTGAAGAAGTTGGAAGACTCCGGCTACAGCGTCATGACGGGCACGCCCGCGGACCTGGCCAAGCGCCATCGCGCCGACCACGACGTCTTCGGCAAGGTCGTGCAGGAAGCCGGCATCCCGAAGCAATGAACCCCAACATCGAACGCAACAGGAGCACCCCATGATCGGCTTTGATATCCGCCCGCGCCAACGCGCGGTCAGCAGCGATTTCGTCGAGAAATTCCGCCACATCCCGGTGGCCAACATCAGCGATTGCATGTGGCGCATGACGGCGGGCGGCGCACGCCTGCGCCCCATGCATGACGGCACCTTGCTGGCCGGCCCGGCCGTGACGGTGCGCACACGCCCCGGCGACAACCTGCTGGTGCACAAGGCATTGGATCTGGCCCAGCCGGGCGACGTGGTGGTGGTGGACGCGGGCGGCGACCTGACCAACGCCATCATCGGCGAAATCATGACGACCTACGCGCAGACGCGAGGGCTGGCCGGCATCGTGATCAACGGCGCCATTCGCGACTGCGGCACCATCCGGCGCGGCTCGTTTCCGGTATACGCGGCGGGCGTCACGCATCGCGGGCCGTACAAGGACGGGCCGGGTGAAATCAACGTGGTGATCTCGCTGGACGGCATGACGATCGAGCCGGGCGATTTGATCCTGGGCGACGAAGACGGCCTGCTGGCGTTGCCCTACGACCAGGTGCCCGCGCTGTACGAGGCCGCCTCGGCCAAGCACGCGGTGGAAGAAAAGATGCTGGCCCAGATTGCCGCCGGCACGCTGGACACATCGTGGATCGACGCGCGCATGAAGGCGCAGGGCTGGAAGCCGTAGCGCGCAGCCGCCTTAGCCCCGGCCGATACCCAGGCGGCGCAGCAACCGGTCCTTGAGCCCGCCCGCGTAGGCCCAGGACAGCACCGCCAGCACCAGCATGGTCACCGTGAAGTACGCGCGCGCGGCCAGCGGCACGGGGTTGATCTGCGCGATGGTGCGCAGCGGCTCGTAGTTCGTGAAGTCGCTGGCGGCCAGCGTGCTGAACAGCAGCGCCAGCACCGGCCCCGTGAAATGCGGGCGGTCGCCGCGCGTGGGGTCATTGCCGCGCGACATCCACTGCATCAGGCGGAACAACTGCACCACGATGGTGGCAAGCGGGATGGCGACCGCCAGCAGCAGGACAAAAAGGGCAACCAGGATCTGAGGCGAATTCATAAATATCGGTAAAGCCCATCATGCGGCTGTTGCATCGGCCGGCGGCTTGCGCTGGCTGCGAAACAACAGGTGCGTGCTGGTCAGGTGAAAACGCATGGCGATGTCGGCGCAGGCTGCATCGCGCGCGCGCAAGGCGGCGATGATCTGGCGGTGGTGTTCCACGCTGCGCAGCATGTCGTCGTGCGTATAGAAATAGAACGAGCCGATGATGATCGGCATGTCCAGCAGGTTTTCCACCATGGTGCGCACGCGCGCCGATTGCGCCGCGTCCAGCAGCGCATGGTGAAAAAGGTTATTGCAATGCTGCACCCGTGCCACCTTGTCGGCATCGTCGGACAGGATGGCGTCCAGCATGCGCTGGTTGATCTGTTCAAGATGGTCGATCTGCTGCGGCGTGGCCCGTTCGGCGGCGCTGCGCGCGGCATAGGGTTCCAGCAGCAGGCGCAGTTCGAACGCTTCGTTGATGTCGCGGTCCACCCAGCCCAGCACCTCGGCGCCGCGCCGGCCTTCGCGCTTGACCAGGCCATCGGCGACCAGCCGTTCGATGGCGCTGCGCACCGGTGTGCGGCTGACGGAGAGTTCGGCCGCGATGTGTTCTTCGCGCAGCCGTTCGCCAGGCAGGAACACGCCGGACATCAGGCGTCGGCGCAGTTCTGCATAGACAAGATCGCGGGCGCTGGTCATGGTGAAGAAGGGGCTTTCCTGGGGGGCGCGAAGAGTTCCAGACTATACCCGAAGGCGACTTGAAAACAGCGTCTGCAAGACGGCCGGCAACGTTGCCGCCCGCCGCCGTTTATGGCTGAATAAAGCCGTCCTGTTTCGATGAAGAGCGCACCGCCATGGGCCAGCACAATTTCCCCGCCCTGCCGCCGCAACCCGCCGAGATCGCCATTGGCGTGGCGGCCGCCGATATCCACCATCACCTTGTCACCGCGCCGGATGGCAAGCGCGTGTATCGCCTGTCGGTCTGGACGCCGCCGCTTGACCCGGCGCCGCCCACCGGCTACCCGCTGCTGCTGATGCTGGATGGCGCGGCGGTGTTCGACAGCTTGACGCGCACGCAGGCCGCATTGCCGCCCGGGCGGTCGCTGCAAGCGGTGGTGGTGGGCGTGGACCAGGACGATGCCAAGCCGTTTGATCCCAAGGCCAATCTGGCGGCGCGGTCCTACGACTACACGCCGCCATCGCCCGGTGCGGACGCGCCACGCGGCGCGCCCAACAACCCCGACGCCGTGGGCTGGGCCAAGCGGGGCGGGGGCGCGGATCATTTCCTGGACCTGCTGCTGCAACAGGTGCTGCCGCTGGTCCAGGCGCGTTATCCCGTGGACCCGGGCAACCGCAGTCTGTACGGCCATTCGTATGGCGGGCTGTTCGTGCTGCACGCGGCGCTGACGCGGCCGCAGGCGTTTCAGCGCTATGTGGCGGCCAGCCCGTCGATCTGGTGGAACGACCACACCATCCTGCAAGCGCTGGCCTCGCCTGCGCCGGTACTGCCGGCCGGCATCGACGTAACGGTCATGGCCGGCGCCGAAGCCAAGGGCCAGGACGACGCGCCGGACAGCCCCGAAAGCGTCGTGCGTGCCCTGTCGCGGATTACGCATGTGCGCGCAGACTTGCAGGTGTTTCCCGGCCTGGGGCACGGCGCGATGCTGCCCGCCTCGCTGGCGGCAACGCTGCAACGGTATGTCAGATAGCGCCCACGACAGCGGGTGTAGTGCTACACCGGCAGCACTACACCCGCCGGGCGAATGCGATCGTCAAGCTCACGCCGCGTCCGGCCGGCCCCAGCCCGGTTCCCCATTCGATTCGCGCGCCGTGCGCCTTGGCAATCTGCGCCACCAGCGACAAACCGATGCCGCTGCCGTGTTCCGCTGTGCCGGGCGGCCGGTAGAAGCGGTCGAACACGCGTTCGCGTTCGGCCGGTGCGATGCCCGGCCCGTCGTCCGACACGCTAAGGTAGGCGCCGCCCGCAACCAGCGGCCCGCAACGAATCTGAATGCGGCCGCCGGCCGGCGTATAGCGCAACGCGTTGTCCAGCAGGTTGCGCACCAGCACGCCCAGGGCGTCCACATTGCCCGGCACGGACACGGCTTCGGTGTCCAGGGCAATGCGCTGCTGGCGCGATGCGGCCGGCATTTCGCTGTCGCGCGCGATCATTTCCGCCAGCCGATCCAGCGGCACGGGTTCGATTGCGCTTTCGTCCTGCGCCTGCGTGCGCGCCTGTTCCAGCAACTGTTCGGCCAGCCGCGCCGTGCGCGTGGCCACCTGCCGCAATTGCCCGACCGCCTGCGCGCGCGCCGCCTCGCTTTCGCTGCGCAGCGCCAGTTCGGCATACGTGCTTAACGCCGCCAGCGGCGTGCGCAGCTCGTGCGCGGCGTCGGCCACGAAGCGGCGCTCGCGGTCCAAAGAGGCCGACAGGCGTTGCAGCAGGTCGTTGATGGCGCCGACAAAGGGGCGCAATTCGCCCGGCATGCCCGCCGTGGGCACCGGCGTCAGGTCCACGCCGGTGCGGTGCAGGATGGCGTCGCGCGCGTGGTCCACGGGGCGAAACGCGCGCCGGATCACCAGCCACGTCAGCGCCATCAGCGTCGGGAACAGCACGCTTAGGAACCACAGGCTGCTCCACATGCGTTCGGCGGTTTTCTGCCGCAGCTCTTTAACCGACTTGGCAAACTGCACCTGCACGCGGCCGTCGGCGTCCGACACCGCGTATGCGCGCCACGGTTCACCTTGCAGGATGATGTTGCGATAACCGTCTTGGTAGTCCGGCACCAAGGGCTCGGCGGGCGCCCAGGGCGATTGCAGGACCAGCCGCTTGTCGGCCAGCGACCACGCCTGGAAGTTGGCGGTTTCGCCGTCCATCCGGGCGGGCGCGGACAATTCAAAACGGTCTTCGCGCGACGGCTCCGCTTCCAGCAGGCTGGTGGGAATGGACACCAGCGCCTTTTGCGCGCCGTAGCGCAGGCCCTGGTCGAACATGCCGGTTTCAGCGCGCGTCTGCTGCACGTAGAGCAGCGCAAACACGATCAACCCCGTGGCCAGCATGGCAAGCAGCAGGGTGATGGCCACCCGCCGGCGCAGCGTCATCATGGCGCGGTGTCCGCCACGATGCGATAGCCCATGCCGTGCTGGGTTTCGATCAGCCCGTCGCCCAGCTTGCGCCGCAGCTGGTGGATGTACACCGCCACCGTGTTGCTTTCGATCGTGCCGCTGCTGCCGTACACCGCCGCTTCAAGCTGATCCCGGCTGACCGTGTGGCCCATGCGCTGCATCAGCGCCAGCAGCGTGTGGTATTCATGCGCGCTCAAGCTGACGTCGCGGCCGCCTTGCCTGACCCGGCGGCCGGCCGGTTCCAGCACCACGTCGCGGCAGCGCAGCGCCGACACCACGCTGTTGCTGCTGCGCCGAAGCACCGCGCGCAGCCGGGCCTGCAGCTCGTCCAGCTGAAACGGCTTGACCAGGTAATCGTCGGCGCCCGCGTCCAGGCCCTGGATGCGTTCACTGAGGCGGTCGCGCGCCGTGATGATCAGAACGGGGGTGGTGTCGAAACGGCCGCGCAACGTCTTGAGCAGCGCCAGGCCGCTGCCTTCAGGCAGGCCCAGGTCCAGCAGCACGGCGTGATAGCCGTGGTCCACCAGCGCCAGTTGCGCGTCGGGCAGGGTGCGCACCCAGTGGACGCTGGCGCCGTCATCGGCCAGGCCCGCGTGCAGCGCGTCGCCCAGCATGGGGTCGTCTTCAACAAGCAGGATACGCAAGCACACTCCAGACCAGGACCCACGCGCCAGGCGGGCGGCGGGTCTTAAAGAAATTTTAAAAGTTGCAGAAGACAATTCGGGCCGATCCCGTGGGCGGCCGCCCGCGGCCAACGACACGAATGAAAAGGAAGCCCTGATGCGGATGGGTATAGTAGCAAGCGGCTTGATGGCGGGCGCGGTGCTTGGCGGGGCCGGCGTGGCCCAGGCGCAGGGCGCCAACGGCATAGGTTTAGGGGTCGGAGCCATACCGGTCTATGAAGGGTCCAGCGAATATCGCGCCTTGCCCGTGCCGCTGATCAACTACCACTCCGGCAACTTTTTCATTACGCCGCGCATGGGTTTGCCCGCGATGGGGCTGAAGACGTCGCTGGCCAGCGACCTGGACGCGGGCGTTTTCGTGGGGCTGAGCCTGGGCCGCAAGGCGGACGACGCGGACCGCACCAAGGGGCTGGACGACATCAAGTTCCATGGCGCCTACGGCGCCTACGTGGAATGGCGGCCGGGCCGGTATTCGCTGGGCGCCGGCTACAAGCAGGCGGCGCGCAGCGGCTATGGCGGCACGCTGGAATTGCGCGCCTCGTACGCCGCCCTGATGACCGAGCGGAACGTGGTGCAGGTCGGCGTCAGGACCGAATGGGCCAACCACGATGCCATGCAGACCCGGTTCGGCGTGACGTCCTCGCAAGCGGCGCGCAGCCGCGAAGGCTTGTCCACCTATTCGCCGTCGTCGGGCTTCAAGTCGGCGGCGCTGTACACCACCTGGACCTATCGCATCGACCCCAGCTGGAGCACCGTGTCCACCCTGGGCGTAAGCACCTTGCTGGGCGATGCGCGCGACAGCCCGCTGACCGAGCGCAAGACGAATATGTTTGGGTCGGTGGGCGTCATGTATCGCTTCTAAGGCGGGACGGTGGGACGGCGGGACGGCGGGGCAGCGGGCTTGGGGGCAGCCGGCTTCCCGGCAGCGGGCGGCCGGGCAACGAGCAGCGCGCAACAAACAAGGAGCAACCCGCAGCGTTATTTTGTTCAAGAAAACGCACCGGGTGCCGGATACAATTTCCGCGCGAAATCCCGGATGTTTCCTCGCTTCCTCGATTCCCCATTCCCTCATTCCCTTGAGCCCCGCCATGCCCGCCACATCGCCCGACCTTCCGCCTGAACCCCAAGCCGTGCACAGCCCGACGACGCGGCACGCGATCTTTATCGTGGCCACGATCAACCCCGGCGCCGACGCCGCGCAAACGGTGCGGTCGTGGTGCGAAGACGTGGCCACGCGCGTGCGCACCGTCAACACGCGCTCCCCGGAGCAAAACCTGTCCTGTGTGTGCGCGTTCGGCTCCGACGCGTGGGACGCGCTGTTCGGCCAGCCGCGGCCGGCCAGCCTGCATCCGTTCCGGGTGTTCGGCGAAGGCGCGCGCGTGGCGGTGGCCACGCCCGGCGATATCCTGCTGCACATCCGCGCCGATTCCATGGACCTGTGCTTTGAAGTGGCAACGCTGCTTATGCAAGGCCTGGGCGATGCCGTGACGGTGGTGGACGAGGTGCACGGCTTCCGCTATTTCGACCGCCGCGCCATCATCGGCTTTGTGGACGGCACCGAAAACCCCGAAGGCCGCGAAGCCGTGAACTTCACCGTCATCGGCGATGAAGACGCCGAGTTTGCCGGCGGCAGCTACGTGCTGGTGCAAAAGTACCTGCACGACATGGCGGCCTGGAACGCGCTGACGGTTGAAAGCCAGGAAGGCGTCATCGGGCGCCACAAGCTATCCAACGTTGAACTGGACGACGACATCAAGCCGGCGTCCTCGCACAGCGCGCTGACCACGCTGGAAGAGAACGGCCAAGAGATCAAGATTCTGCGCGACAACATGCCGTTCGGCCGCGCGGGCATGGGCGAGTTCGGCACGTACTTCATCGGCTACGCGCGTTCGCCCGCGCCCATCGAGCAGATGCTTGAAAACATGTTCGTGGGCCGCCCGGCGGGCAACTACGACCGCTTGCTGGATTACAGCCGGGCGGTGACGGGCGGGCTGTTCTTCGTGCCGTCGGCGCAATTGCTGGAGCAGTTGGCCGAACGCGCGCCGGTCGTAGCTGTTGTCCAGGACGACGCCGCGCCGGTGGTGGCCAGCGCGCCAAGCGCACCGGTCGCGCCGGTCGCACCGACCGTGCCGTAGGGGCGGCGGCCGAGGCCGGCAATATCTTGCACCCTGACGCGGTGCCGCGCAGGCGCGGCAGGGCGCAAGAACGCCATCCTCTACGACTAAAGACCGATGCGCCGGTCGCGCCCCGCTGCTACTGTCCGCCCGGAGCAGATCGGCATTGCCGGCCACGGCGCTTTCCGATTGCATCGTCACGCGGCACGTGCCGTGCGGTGGCTGCTGCTCAGCCGATGCCGACGCGGTTTTCTTCGTCGGCAAGCAGCAGGAGAATCGCATGAAGACCAACCATCAACCGTCCACGGCCAGCCAGGCGCAAGACGCCCAGGTCCAGGCCCTGACGGCACAAGAAATCCAGCAGGTCAGCGGCGGCTACGGCCAGAACCGCTCTTTCGGCGTCGTCGTGCCGCAGCGTAGCGTCCCCGGCCAGGGTTCGGTAAGCCCGACGTCCGGCAAGACCTTTTTCACGCGCTGATGCAGGGGGGCGCGGCGATGCCATCGCCGCGCACTCCTTCTGGCCTGACCTGCCGTGTCGCTCTATCGCAAACAAGCCCTGGCCGCGCAACGCACCGCGCCGCTGGGCGATATCGTCCTGATCCGACCGGTGTCGTTTGTGCTGGTCACGGCGGCGCTGGGCGGCTTTGTGTTGCTGGTCTGCCTGTTCCTGGCCTTCGGCACCTACACCAAGCGTGCCACGGTCAGCGGCCGGCTTGCTCCGGATACGGGCCTGCTGAAGCTGTATGTGCGCGACGCCGGCGTGGTGCTTGAAAGGCGGGTGCGGGAAGGCCAGCATGTGAACGCGGGCGACGTGCTGTACGTGGTGTCCGGCGACCGGCAAAGCGCCATGGGCGACACGCAGCAAGTCATCAGCGGGCAGATCCGTCAGCGGCAGGACAGCCTGCGCGTCGCGCGCCAGAAAACGTTGTTGCTGCAACAGGGCGAACGCGATCTGTTGACGGCCGGCGTGGCGAGCCTGCGCGCGCAGCTAACGGCCATCGATAGCCAGATCGACGGCCAGCGCGCCCGCATCAAGCTGGCCGAAGACAGCGCGCAGCGCTATCGCAACCTGATGGACAAGGGCTATCTGTCGCCCGAGGAATCCGACGCGAAGCGCGCCGAACTGCTAGAGCAACGCAACCAGTTGCAGGCGTTGCTGCGCGATCGCATCGGCCTGGGGCTGGATCTGTCCACACGGCAGGCCGGCTTGGCCGACCTGGGCTTGCGGCAGCAAAATCAGCTAGCGCAACTGGACCGCGACCTGGCGGGCGTGGAAGTGGAATTGACGCAAAGCGAAGCGCGGCGCCAGATGCTGGTCACCGCCCCGCAAGCGGGCGTGCTGACGGCCGTGACGGCTGACGTGGGCCAGGCGGTGGACACGGCGCGGCCGCTGGCCACCATCGTGCCGGACGGCGCGAAGCTGGTGGCCGAACTGTATGCCCCCAGCCGCGCGGTGGGCTTCGTGGCGCCGGGCGATGCGGTGCTGATGCGCTTTGCCGCCTACCCCTACCAAACCTACGGCCAGCAAGCAGGCGTGGTGCAGAACGTCACGCAAAGCGCCTTGCCGGAATGGCAGTTGCACGACGGGGCAAGCGCCGATGCCAACCCTCCCGACGGCCCTGGCGGCAACAACGCCAACGCGGGCGCCCCGGGAGAGCCGATGTACCGCATCACCGTGTTGCTGAAAACACCGGTGCGCGGACCCGATGGGCAGTCGCTGACCCTGCGCCCCGGCATGCGCCTGGACGCCGACCTGCTGCAACAGACGCGGCGGCTCTATCAATGGGCCATCGACCCCGCCCACCAACTGGCGGGAAAACTATGACGATGCTTGAACGCCTGACGCTGGGCGTCAAACGCCGCGTGCCGCGCCTGTTGCAGACCGAGGCGGCCGAATGCGGGCTGGCCTGCGTGGGCATGATCGCCGGCTTTCATGGGCATCACCAAAGCCTGGCCAGCCTGCGCGGCCGCTTTCCGGTGTCGCTGTCAGGCTCGACCCTGGCGACGCTGATCCATGTGGCCAGCCAGCTTGGGCTGGCCTCGCGCCCCGTCAAGGCGGGGTTGGGCGCGTTGGGCAAGCTGGCGCTGCCGTGCATCCTGCACTGGGAGTTCAACCACTTTGTGGTGCTGACCGCCATCAATGGGCGGTGGGCCACGCTGATCGATCCGGCGCGCGGCACCCGCAAGGTCGCCATCAGCGAGTTGTCGGCGTCGTACACCGGCGTGGCCCTGGAGCTTTGGCCCACGCCGGATTTCGTCACCGCGCACGAGGCGCGGCCCGTGCGGCTGCGTGAACTGACCGGGCGCATCTCGGGCCTGGGCGCGGCGTTTTCACAAGTGCTGCTGTTGGCGCTGGCGCTGGAAGTGCTGACGGTGGTGCAGCCGTTCTTTCTGCAATGGGTGGTGGACCATGTGCTGAACACCGGCGACCGTGACTTGCTGACCACCTTGGCGCTGGCTTTCGGGCTGTTGATGGCGATGCTGCAACTGACCTCGGTCGCGCGCAGCTGGATGCTGCTGTACCTGGGCACGACGCTGAATCTGCAATGGCGCACCAACGTCTTCACGCATCTGCTGCGCTTGCCGGTCGGCTATTTCGAACGGCGTCACCTGGGCGATATCGTGTCGCGCTTCGGCGCCATCGACGCCATCCAGCGCACCGTGACCACGTCGTTCCTGGAAGCCCTGCTGGACGGCATGGTGATGGTGATTACGCTGGTGCTGATGTTCCTGTACAGCCCGCCGCTGGCGTGGATCGCGTTGGGGGCAATGGCGCTGTATGGGCTTGCGCGGTGGGCCGGCTATGCGTCGCTGCGCTACGCCACCGAAGAGCACATCGTGCACGCCGCGAAAGAACAGTCGCACTTTCTGGAAACGGTGCGCGGCGTCAAGGCCATCAAGCTGTTCCAGCATCAGGACGACCGCCGATCACGGTGGCTGGCCTTGCTGGTCAATGAAATCAACGCCGATCTGCGTGTACAGAAATGGACGCTGTTTTTTCGCACGTTCAATGGCTTGCTGTTCGGGCTGTCGTCCATTGCCATTCTGTGGTCGGGCGCGCGGCTGGTGCTGAACGGCCAGTTCACCGTCGGCGCCTTGCTGGCGTTCATTGTTTACAAGACGCTGTTCGACAAGCGCGTGGCGGCGTTGCTGGACAAGCTGGTGGACGTGAAGATGTTGCGGCTGCAAGGCGAGCGCCTGGCCGACATCGTGCGCGAAGCGCCGGAGGCCATCGATGAAACGCCGCGCGACACCGCAGACCCTGGCGCCGGCGCCGGCGTGCGCCCGCCCGTGATCGAGGTGCGCAACCTGCGCTTTCGTTACAGCCCGCATGAACCCTATGTGCTGGACGGCGTGAGCCTGCGGATCGAGTCGGGCGAATCCGTGGCCATCACCGGGCCATCGGGCGGCGGCAAGACCACGCTGGTCAATATCCTGCTGGGCATTCTTACGCCCACCGATGGCGAAGTGCTGGTGGACGGCGCACCGGTGCGCGGCCCGGGCGCGGCGTCGCTGCGCAAGATGGCGGGCACGGTGTTGCAGGACGATGTGCTGTTTGCGGGTTCCATCGGCGAGAACATCAGTTTTTTCGATCCGCGTTTCAATGCCGATCGCGCGCAGCGCTGCGCCCGCATCGCCGCCATTCACGACGATATCGTTGCCATGCCCATGGGCTACAACACGCTGGTGGGCGATATGGGCACGGTGCTGTCGGGCGGCCAGAAGCAGCGCGTGCTGCTGGCGCGGGCGCTGTACAAGCAGCCGTCCGTGCTGTTCCTGGACGAGGCCACCAGCCATCTGGACATCGACCGTGAACGCGTGGTCAACACGGCGATTGCGCGGCTGGCCATGACGCGCGTCATCGTTGCGCATCGGCCGGACACCATCGCCGCCGCGGGCCGCGAGATATCGCTGGTGGATGGCAAGATTGCCGCCGACAGCGGGCGGCGCAGCCCTACGCCGGCCGGCCGAACACGCCGCCGCGCCGAGCCACTAGCGTCGCCTGTGTGCGATTAAGCACGCCGAGTGCGGCCAGGATGGCCGACACGTGCGTCTTCACGGTTTTTTCCGTCATGCTCAAGCGCTCGGAGATTTCTTTGTTGCGCAGGCCGTCGCACATCAGCCGCAGCACTTCCTGCTGACGCGGCGTTAGCGTGCGCAGCAGCGCCGCTTCGTCCTGCGTGGCGGACGCGTCGCCGCCGGCCGCTGACCGGTGCAGGGGCGGGGAGGCATCGTTGATGGCATCCAGCGCGGCCACCAGTTCCTGGCAACTGGCCGACTTGTTCATGAAGGCCTGGGCGCCGGCTTCCATGGCGCGGCGCCGGTCTTCGGGGTCTTCCGAAGCGGACAGCACCAGCACGCGCAACCGCGAACGACGCTGCCGCATGCGCCGCAGCAATTCCGCGCCGGCGATATCCGGTAAGTAGTAGTCCATGATTACATTGGTGATGTCGTCATGGCGGGCCAGCACCTCCAGCGCGTCCCGGCCATTGGCGGCCGGATGCAGCGTCAACGTGGGTACCGTGTTGGCCAAGGCCAGGGCGAGGGCTTCGCGGAACATGGCGTGGTCGTCGACCAGCATTACGGCCGTCATTCGGTATCTCCAGAGGACGCGGTGGCGTGCGCCGCTTGCAGCAGCGCGGCCACGCGTTCGCGCAGCGCCTGCACCGCAACGGGCTTGTGCAGCAGGGGGATGCCACGGTCGGCGGCTTCGGCCAGGCGGGCGGGATCCGTGTCGCCGCTGACCAGCAGGGCGGGCAAGACCGGGTCGTTGTATTCCTCGCGCAGCCGCTCGATGACGTGGATGCCGGTCTCGTGGTCGCGCAGGCGATAGTCGCTGACGATCAGCGATGGGCGTTCGGCCAGCGGCAGCACGCGTTCAAACAGGGCGTTACCGCTGGTGGCGCCAATGACGCGGCAGCCCCAGCTTTCAAACAGCATCGTCAAGCCGGCCAGGTTTTGCGCATCGTCGTCCACCAACAGCACCAGCTGTCCGGGCAAGACGGATTCGCCGGCCATCGCGCGCGCATCGCAGGGCGCGGCGCTGACGTTGGACAGGCCCGCTTGGGCCGGGTCCGCGATGGGCGTCGTCAACATGAACGCGGTGCCGCGACCCGCCTGCGAACGCAGCGCCAGCGGATGCCCCAGCAGCGTGGCGGTGCGGCGCACGATGGCCAGCCCCAGCCCCAGGCCCTTGCTGCGGTCTCGTTCGGGATTGCCCAGCTGGTGGAATTCCCAGAACACGCGTTCTTGCTCGGCCGCCGGGATGCCGACGCCGTTATCCCACACTTCAATGCGCAACTGGCCCGCCACGCGGCGGCAGCCGATCAGCACGCGCCCGCCGGTGGTGTGGGTGATGGCGTTGCTGATCAGGTTGCGCAGGATGCGTTCCAGCAGCACCGGGTCGGACCAGATGCAGGCGGAACACGCGCGCACGCGCAGCGACATGCCTTTTTCGCGTGCTTGCGGGGCGTATTCGGCGCGTAACCGATCCAGCAGCGGGTTCAGCGCAAAGCCCTGCCAACGCGGTTCGATCACGCCGGCATCCAGCCGCGACAGGTTCAGCAAGGCATCGAACAACTGCCCCATTGCCGCCATGGCGCTGCCGATGTTGTCCACCAGATAGTGACCGTGACGTGACAGCGGCTCGTTTGTCAGCAAGCCCAGGAACAGGTTGACCGCGTGCACGGGCTGGCGCAGGTCGTGGCTGGCGGCTGCCAGGAAACGCGATTTTTCCAGATCGCTGCGTTCGGCGGCAATCTTTTCCTGGCGTACCTGTTCCAGCAGCGCCAGGTTTTCATACCCCAGCCGCAGCGCGTCCAGATGCGTGCGGTTCATGCGGTGTATGAAGGCCAGCGTGGCGACCAGATAGGCCAGGCCGCCCGTGACCAGCGCCAGGTGGATGGCCGAGGGCTGCGCGGCCAGGGCGATGAACATGGGCGCGAATGCCGGCACCTCGAACGCGTACATCACCGGCAGCAGCATGTAATTCGAATAGATGGCGCCGGTGCCCAGCCCGAACAGGATGACGATGAAGAACAGCTGGTATTCCAGCGGAACGAACAGCGTCCAGTAGGCAAAGGGCAGCCCCCACAGCAGGCCGGACGTCAGGTTGCCCACCAGCATGCGCCGCAGCCAGCGTTCGGCCGCGCCGGGGTCGGCGCGATGGTGGTCGTAGGCGATGACGGCGGCCAGGCGCAGCACGCCGACCACCAATGTGGCGCCGATCCACCACAGCACTTCGTGCAGCGGCAAGACGTTGTGCAAGGCGTAAGCCGAGAAGCAGGCCGTGATCAGGGACCCCGCCAGCGCGAAGGGAAAGCTGCGGCGCAAGGCGTCGATCTGCACCTGCTGGATACGGGCGCCGTAGCCGGAGGTGAACGCGGTGGCGGAAGGGGAGTGACCTGGGGTGGGCTGCACCGGCGGATTTTAGACCGATTGCACCGCGCCCGGCTAAAGGTTCCGCCGTGCCTGCCGTAAGCCCAAACGTGGCCGCCTGTTTCGTGGGGGGGGCTGCGTACCCGTGCCGTCCGGCATGGGCTGTGGCAGTAAGAAGGCAAGAATGAAAATCACCTCGTTGCGCAACCGTATTTTATTGATCACCTGCTTTACCGTCGTAGGCGCCCTGGTTTTGTCGGGCATCACCACCTACCAGATCGTGCGCAGCAACATGATGGCAACCATCTCGGGCAACCTGGACGCCATTGCAGCCGGCAACGCCAGCGCCATCGAGCGCTGGTCGGCGGACAAGGCGCAAGCGGTGTCGGCCACTGCCGCCGTGGTGGAAAAGGGCGACCCGCGCGGCCTGACCAAGCTGATGGGCGAGACCAACGGCTTTCCCATTTCGACGATAGGCTGGTCCGACAAGACGTTTTTCTCGACGACGCAAACCGCCGCCGACTACGACCCCACCGCGCGGCCCTGGTACAAGAGCGCGGTCGCGGCGGGCAAGCTGACCGTGACCAAGCCGTACGGCGATTCCGGCACCGGCAAGCTGTACGTGGCGTTCACCGCGCCGATGGTACGCAGCGGGCAGACGGTGGGCGTGCTGAGCGGCGCGGTGCCGCTCGATGGCATCCAGAGCATCATCCGCGCGATCCGTCCCACGCCGTCCAGCCTGGCATTCGTGGTGGCGACCGACGGGCAGGTCATCTCGCACGTGAATGACAAGCTGGCGTTGAAGCCGTCCACCGACGTGGCCCCGGAACTGACCCCGGCCGCGCTCACGGCCATGGCGCAGGAGGGCGCCGACCCCATCACGGTCAGCCTGGACGGCCAGAAAAAGCTGTTGAAGGCACGCCGCATTCCCGGCACCGACTGGTCGCTGGTGATTGCGCTGGACAGCGCCGAAGCCACGGCGGGCTTGACCCAGGTGCTGAACGCCACGCTGATTTCGCTGGTGGTGCTGACCCTGGTGGCCGTGGGCATTGCCAGTGTGGTGACATCCCGCGCCTTCAAGCGCCTGTCGGCGGTGCGCGACGCCATGGACACCATCGGCTCGGGCGACGGCGACATGACGCATCGGCTGGACGTGGTCGGGCACGACGAGGTGGCGCAGATCTCGGCCTCGTTCAACGCGTTTGTCGACAAAATCAGCCATGTGATGCTGGACGTGCGCACGGGCGTGCATTCGATGTCGGCCGCCACGCGCGAGATCGACATGGGCAACCGCGACTTGTCGCAGCGCACGGAAACGTCGGCCGGCTCGTTGCAGGAGACGTCGTCGGCGTTGACGCAGATGACCTCCAGCGTGCGCCAGACCGAAGAGGCCGCCGAACATGCCAAGCGCCTGGCCACGGAAGCCAGCGTGGCGGCCGAGCGCGGCGGCAAGGTGGTGACGGACGCGGTGACGACGATGAGCGCGATTTCGCAGTCGTCGCAACGCATTACCGAAATCATCAGCGTGATCGACAGCATTGCGTTCCAGACGAACATCCTGGCGCTGAACGCGGCGGTGGAAGCGGCGCGCGCGGGCGAGCAGGGGCGCGGCTTTGCGGTGGTGGCGGGCGAAGTGCGCACGCTGGCGCAACGCAGCGCGGCGTCGGCACAGGAAATCCGCACGCTGATCCAGGCGTCGGTTGAAAACGTCAAGAGCGGCACCGAGCGTGTGCAGGCGGCGGGCTCGACCATGAGCGAAATCGTGGATGGCATTGCCCGCGTGCAACGCCTGGTCAACGAGATCCACGGCGCGATGACCGAGCAAGCCGTCGGCATCAGCCAGATTGACCGCAGCGTGGCCGACATGGATCAAGCCACCCAGCAGAACGCGGCCCTGGTGGAAGAATCCGCCGCGGCCTCGGCCATGCTGAGCGACCAGGCGCGTGCGCTGGCCGACACGGTGGGACTGTTCAAGCTGCGCGGCGACGCACACGGTGGCCAGCCCGGCACAATGCTGGCGCTGCCGCGCGCGGCGTAGGACGGGCAGGGCTGGGCAGCGCCGGCAAGCCTGCGGCGGCTGGCACTTGTCAAGCGTCCCGTCAGGCATCCTGGCAGGCAACCCGGCAGGCAACCCGGCAGGCAACCCGGCAGGTTCGGGCCGGGTAAGCCAGGTTCGAATCGCGCCGAGGGAGTTGCCCGGCGGCGCGGATGGCAGCAGAATCCGTCATACCGTGATCGAACAAGGGATGGATGAATGATGGCCGCCGCCACCGCCGTAACGCCGCAGGATGTGATGATTCCCACCGCCCATGGCCGCATCCACGCCAGGGTTTGGTCGGGCGCCGGTGCGTCGGGCGCCGCTGCGTCGGGCGCCGGTGCGTCGGGCGTCGATACGTCGGGCGTCGATACGTCGGGCGCCGCTGCGTCGGGCGCCGCCGCGTCGGACCGCGCCACGCCAATCGTCCTGTTGCATGATTCCCTGGGCAGCGTCGGCCTGTGGCGCGACTTCCCCGCGAACCTTGCCGCCGCCACCGGCCGCACCGTCATCGCCTACGACCGCCTGGGCTTTGGCGAGTCGGACCCGCACCCCGGCAAGTTGAACGCCGACTTCGTTTTCGACGAAGCGCATGACGCCTTTGCCGCGCTGGCCCGGCACTTTGAACTGTCGCGCTTCATCGCGTTCGGCCATAGCGTGGGCGGGGGCATGGCGGTTGCCATCGCCGCCGCGTATCCGCAGGCCTGCGCGGGCGTCATCACCGAATCCGCCCAGCAATTCGTCGAAGACCGCACGCTGGCCGGCATCCGCGAGGCCGGCGAACAATTTCGCGACCCCGCACAGCTGGAACGCCTCAAGCGCTACCACGGCGACAAGGCGCAATGGGTGCTGGACGCCTGGGTGCATACGTGGCAATCGGCCGAATTCGCCGATTGGAATCTGGACGACACCCTGCCGCGCGTGCAGGCGCCGTTTTTGGCCATCCACGGCGAAAACGACGAGTACGGGTCGATGCGCCATCCTGAAAAATTCGTAGCCTTGGCCGGCGGACCCTCGCGGATGCTGGCGTTGGCCGGCTGCGGCCACGTGCCGCATCGTGAAAACGAAGCGGTGGTGCTGGAAGCCGTGCAGTCCTTCCTGGCCCGGCACAAGCTCTGACCGGCTGAAGCGGCGCGGGTCGCCGCGCGGATAGTTCCAGGCGTTTCGGCCGGATTTGTCGCGGCCCGTTCGCCCGTCTTGCCGGACTCGCGCCGGCCTTGCGCCGCCCCTTCAGCCCCTGGCGCGGTTAATTTCTCTAGGCGCCTGCCGTTAACGCGTTAGCAGTTCCAACAAGAATTCAGACAAAAACCCGGGCAGGCACTGCCCACTGCGGACGCCCCATGACCCTAATCAGCTCGTTGGCAGGCGCGACCGGCGTCGCCCCGCTCAGTACCCCCGTTACGGTGATCCGCGCGGGGCAGACCATCGCCCCGGTCGCGACGTCGCCTGACGCCACGGCGTCCTCCCGATCGTCTGTCGTGATGCTGGGCCAGGGCGTCTCCACCGCCGCCGGTTCGGTCTACGACGAGACCGGCACCGTGCCGGACGCGCTGGCCGTTGCCATGTCCAAGTCCGTGGACGCGCGCACCCGTATCAACCCGTTCGCCGAGGTGGGCGCGGCGGTGCTGAATCGCTTGCGCACCGACGGCGCCAACCATACCCAGTGGATGCCGTCCACGCGCATCGCGGCGTCGGCCTCGGCCGCTGCCGACGCCGGCCCCTTGTCCGAAGCCGATCTGCGGGCCGACAACGCGGTGTCCTTGCGCATCAACACCGCCAGCGGCGTCAAGGTGCAGGTCACCTTGCAAAGCGGCAAGGAAGGCATGTCGGTGCAGATCGACGTGGCCGAAGGCGAATTGAACGAAGACGAACGCCGCGCCATCGCCGCGCTGTCCGGTGCGTTCCAGGATGCGCTGGACGGCCTGGCCGAGGTGCCGCCGCGCTGGTCGCTGACCAAGCTGGCCAACGGCAGCTCGCCATTGCTGTCCTCGATCAGCCTGCGCGAGACGCGCCTGGTCGACGGCGCCGAGCAGACCGTGGATTTCCAGGCGGACGCCAAGCAAAAGAGTCTGACCGTGTCCAGCGTGATGGGCGTGGTCAAGGTGGATGTGGACCTGACCAAGCCCGTTGCCCTGGGTTCGGCCCAGCAACAGTCGGCCGCCGTCGCCAAGTACTTGCAGCAGTTCGACCGCGCCCAGCGCCGGGGCTCGGGCGACGAGGCGCTGATGAGCACGTTCAAGGATGTGTTCTCGTCCATGCACGGCAGCTATGGCGCCGCGCAGGTTCCGGCGGCCGACACCACCACCCGCCGCTTGCCGGCCGTCGACGCGCATCGCAGCCTGTTGTCGGGCCTGGCGGATTTCTCGGCGTCTATCGAGCAGGTGCGCAACGCCATCAACCCGGCCAAGCCGAAGGAAATCGACGGCTTTTCGTTCCAGGCCTCGCAAAGCAGCCAGGTGTCGGGCAAGGCCGGTTGGGACCTGGCGGTGTCGCAAACGCAGCAGTCCACGTTGACCGCCAGTTATCACCGGTCGTTCTCGCCGGACGTGCAGTTGGCGCTGACCGACGATGAGAAGACGCAGAACTACCTGTACTTCCAGATTCATGACACGACCAGCAGCAAGACGGACGTGGCCTACCAGGAAGGCGTGCTGGCGACCGCAACGTTGAACGAATCGCGCACGCAAAGCACGCAGGTGTCCAAGTACCTCAAGGGCAAGCTGCTGGACCAATCGTTCATGCCGTCGTCCGAATCGAACTCGCGCAACCTGATGTCGTTGGTGCAGGCCGCGAAGCTGGACGAAACCGAGAACGATCCGATGATGCCGCGTGACCAGGCCGAAGAAATTCTGCGCCGCAAGTACCTGGACCTGGCGCATCAGGCAGCCGACTTGCGCCTGGGGTGATCGATTCCCCGCCTGGATCGGCGCGCAAGGTGTCCTTTACTATGGCTGCATGAGCCCACGAAAGACACCCGCCAAACCCCGCGCCGACGCCTGCATCCGCGTTCGCGGCGCGCGTGAACACAATCTGAAGAACGTCGATGTGGATATCCCGAGAGACGCGCTGGTCGTGTTTTCCGGGGTGTCCGGATCGGGCAAATCGTCGCTGGCCTTCGGCACGCTGTACGCCGAAGCGCAGCGGCGTTATCTGGAATCGTTGTCGCCCTATGCGCGCCGCCTGATCGATCAGGTGGGCGTGCCGGACGTGGACGCCATCGAGGGGCTGCCGCCGGCGGTGGCGCTGCAACAGCAGCGCGGCACGCCCAATGTGCGTTCCACGGTGGGCAGCGTGACAACGCTTTCCAGCATGTTGCGCATGCTGTATTCGCGCGCCGGCACCTACCCGGCCAACCAGCCCATGCTGTACGCCGAGGACTTCTCGCCGAACACGCCGCAGGGTGCCTGCCCCAATTGCCATGGCCTGGGCTACGTGTACGACGTGACCGAAGCGTCCATGGTGCCCGACCCGTCGTTGAGCATCCGAGAGCGCGCCATTGCATCCTGGCCCCCGGCCTGGCACGGCCAGAACCTGCGCGACATCCTGGTGACGCTGGGCTACGACGTCGACATCCCGTGGCGCGAGCTGAAAAAGAAAGACCGCGACTGGATCCTGTACACCGATGAGCAGCCCACGGTGCCGGTCTACGCGGGCTTCACGCCGGCCGAGACCCGCGCCGCCTTGCGCGCCAAGCAGGAACCCAGCTACATGGGCACCTACACCGGCGCGCGCCGCTACGTGATGCACACGTTCGCCACCACGCAAAGCGCGATGATGAAAAAGCGCGTGGCCCGCTTCATGACGGGCGCGGCGTGTCCGGCCTGCGATGGCCGCCGCCTGAAGCCCGAAGCGCTGTCCGTGACGTTTGCGGGCATGGACATCGGCAGCTTGTCGCGCCTGCCGCTGGCGCGCATCGCCGAGGTGCTTACGCCCGCCGCACGCGGCCAGTTCGACGCGCCCGCCACCGCCGGTGCGCGCAGCCGCGCCACCACCCGCAAGGACAACGCGCGCCGCGTCGCGGCCGGGGGCCTGGCGCACGCGGGCAGCACCGATGTACGTCGCACGCCAGACCTGTCTCCGGAAAAGCGCATTGCCGCGCAGCGCATCGCGCATGACCTGGTCGAGCGCATCGGCACCTTGCAGGCGCTGGGCCTGGGCTACCTGGCGATGGACCGCGCCACGCCCACGCTGTCGCCGGGCGAGCTGCAACGGCTGCGCCTGGCCACGCAGATCCGCTCCAATCTGTTCGGCGTGGTGTACGTGCTGGACGAACCGTCGGCCGGCCTGCATCCCGCCGACGGCCAGGCGCTGCATCGCGCGCTGGACCAACTCAAAGACGCGGGCAATACCCTATTCGTGGTCGAGCATGACCTGGACACCCTGCGCCGCGCCGACTGGCTGGTGGACGTAGGCCCGGGCGCGGGCCAGCATGGCGGACAGGTGCTGTACAGCGGGCCGCCGGCAGGCTTGAAGAAGGTGCCTGATTCGTTGACGGCGCGCTACCTGTTCAACGCCGCGCCGGCCGCCAGGGCCGCCGTGCGCGAGCCCGCCGGCTGGCTGTCCTTGCGCGGCATCCATCGCAACAACCTGCACGGCATCGACGCGCGTTTTCCGCTGGGCGCGTTCACGGCGGTGACGGGGGTGTCGGGCTCGGGCAAGTCCAGCCTGGTCAGCCAGGCGCTGGTCGAATTGATCGGCGAGCACCTGGGCCAGGAACCGGTCGCTGAAGAACCCGATGGCGATCTGCCGCGGGCCGATGGCCCGCCGCGCACGACCGGCCGCATCGACGCAGGGGCCGACGCCATCAAGCGGCTGGTCAACGTGGACCAGAAGCCCATCGGCCGCACGCCGCGTTCCAACCTGGCGACCTACACCGGGCTGTTCGACCACGTGCGCAAGCTGTTTGCCGACACCCGCGCCGCCAAGTCGCGGCGTTATGGGGCAGGCCGATTTTCGTTCAACGTGGCGCAAGGCCGCTGCGACACCTGCGAAGGCGAAGGCTTCGTGCACGTTGAACTGCTGTTCATGCCCAGCGTGTACGCGCCATGTCCGGTCTGCCACGGCAGCCGCTACAACGCCAAGACGCTGGAAATCGAATGGAACGGCCGCAACATCGCCCAGGTGTTGGCGATGACGGTGGACGAAGCGCTGGCGTTCTTCAAGGACGAACCCGCGGTCCAACGTCCGCTGTCCCTGCTGCACGAGATCGGCCTGGGCTATCTGCGCCTGGGGCAACCCGCCACCGAGCTGTCCGGCGGCGAAGCGCAACGCATCAAACTGGCCACCGAACTGCAACGCAGCCAGCGCGGCAACACGCTCTACGTGCTGGACGAACCCACCACCGGCCTGCACGCGGCCGATGTGGACAAGCTGATGGCGCAACTGCACGGCCTGGTGGATGCCGGCAACACGGTCGTGGTGGTGGAACACGACCTGCGCGTGGTCGCCAACAGCGACTGGATGATCGACGTGGGCCCCGGCGCGGGCGACGAAGGCGGCCGCATCGTGGCCGAAGGCGCCCCGGCGCAGGTCAGCCGGGCAGGCAAGGGCGCCACGGCGCCGTTCCTGAAGCGGGTGCTGGCGGGCGGTTGACTTGGGGGAACCCCGGTGAGCCTGTGCGCTACAACTCGCTTTCCAGCGTCTTCTGCATGCGTTCCATGCTTTCCTGGCTGACCTGGATCACGCCGGTGCCGGGTTGGTCGATGTCGACGATGAAGGTCAGCACCAGTGAGATCAGCGCGGCGAACAGGCCAGTGGATACCAGCCGCCTGCGGTTGTGCAGGCCGGTGCCGTAGGCAATGAAACCGACGGCGCCGATGCTGACAATGAACAGCAGGTAGAACACCGGTTCGGGCACGTGGTTTTCCAGGGCGACGCGGCGCTTTTCGTTCACCTGGGCCATCTCGTTGATGGCCTGGATGAACATGATGGTGGCGATGGCGGGCGGGTTGTCGGCGCTGGCGGCGGTAATGGCGCGAATCTGGCGTTCGATGCCGCGGGTGGTGACGTTGGCGGCGTCAAAGCGCTGCGCGTCGTTCTCGGCATCGTGCAGTTCCAGCGCGGCGCGTATGTATTCCAACAGCAGCGGTGGGATCTTTTCGCGCGCGGCGGGCGCGATCAGCTGCGACCGCCAGTACGCGTTGCCGATGGCGTTGGCCTCTTCCAGCACCAGGTTCTTGCGCGCCTCGAAGCGCGTCACCGACATCGCGAACGTAAAGCCCAGCAGCAGGGCCAGCAAGCCCAGCAGGGCGGTTTGCAGTGCGCTGATGTGCGTCTTGTGCGCCTCGTCCGCCGGCTTGCGTTGCTTGCGGCCCAGCCGGAAGCAAAGTTCGATCACGCCCAGGAATACGATGACGCCGATGAAGAAGAGATAGGACTCGTTGAAATTCCGCAGCATGGCGCTCCCCGTCGGACAGTCGCCAGCGTATGCGGATTGCCTGGCCGGGGCAAGATCTGACATGCCCGGGTACCTGTCAGCGAAACGCCAACATCTTGGGGTAAGGTGTCGACTTTCCCCTATCAAGACCCGCACGGAGCAGAACTTGAAAACCCGCAAACTCGGCCGTACCGACCTGGATGTCAGCCTGATTGGATTGGGCACCATGACCTGGGGCGAACAAAATTCCGAGGCCGACGCCCATCAACAACTGGACTACGCGCTGTCGCGCGGCGTGAACCTGGTGGACGTGGCCGAAATGTACCCGGTGCCGCCCAAGCCCGAAACGCAAGGCCTGACCGAAACCTATATCGGCACCTGGCTGGCGCGCACCAAGCGCCGGCAGGACATCGTGCTGGCCAGCAAGGTGGCGGGCCCGGTGCGTGACCCCAAGCGCCCCGGTCACATCCGCGACGGCAAGACCTTTCTTGACCGCAAGAACCTGACCGAAGCGCTGGACGCCAGCCTGAAGCGCTTGCAGACGGATTACCTGGATCTGTACCAGCTGCATTGGCCCGACCGCACGACGGCCACCTTCGGCCAGCTGAACTACCCGTGGGTTCAGGACGAGCACACCGTGCCGATCGAGGAAACCCTGTCCGTGCTTCAGGACTTCGTGCGCGCCGGCAAGGTGCGCCACGTGGGCGTGTCCAATGAAACGCCCTGGGGCCTGTCGCAGTTCCTGCGTCATGCGGACACGCAGAACCTGCCGCGTGTCGTGTCGATCCAGAACGCGTACAGCCTCTTGAACCGCGTGTTTGAAATCGGCCTGTCGGAATTCACGCACCACGAAGGCGTGGGCCTGCTGGCGTATTCGCCCTTGGCGATGGGCATGCTTTGCGGCAAGTACCTGAACGGCGCCCGGCCCGAAGGCGCGCGCCTGACGCGCTACACGCGTTTCACGCGCTACAGCAATCCGCAAGCCGAAGCGGCCACCGCCGAATACGTGGCGTTGGCGCGCGAGCACGGCGTGTCGCCCACGCACCTGGCCCTGGCCTGGGTGAATCAGCGCCCGTTCGTCACCAGCAACCTGATCGGCGCGACCACGCTTGAACAGCTCAAGGAAAACATCGACAGCGTTGATGTGACGCTGTCGCCGGAACTGTTGAAGGCGATCGACGCCATCCACGTGCGCTACCCGAACCCGGCGCCTTGATTGTGACGGCCGCCGGGGCGCGTTGCCCTGGCGGCGTACCCCCATGACCGGCTGATCTATTTCACGCATCACCAGAAGGGCAAGCGCTACGTGGCGCGGCCGGGCACTCCTGGCGTGGCGCAGGCCGGCGCGGCCACTTCCACTGCACTGGACCAGACCTATCGCGTGACCGTGCAGGATTCGCAAGCCAGCGCCGACGCAATGCGGCTGCTGTCACCCGTTGCGTTCGTGGCGGGCACGGGCTTCGTATTGGCGAACCCGGCCGTGGTGTTGTTCGCGTTGCCGGTGGCAGGGCTGGAGCCATAGGGGGCGACGGCTGATGGGGGACGAACTGCCCCTACGTTGCGCCGACTTACGGGTTCACAGGCTGCCAGCCGGCTCAGGCATCCACCTGACGACATCTGCATCGAACAGGACCCGTAGTTGCCGCCAGCTTCAAGTTCCAGCGGGCACTTGCCACAGGCGATCGGGCTGGAAGTCGTCCTGCTCGCCTTTCTTGGCGTAGCCCAGCGGGTTGGCCACGACGCGGCAGCCGTCTTTGATGTAGTCGTGCGCGCAGTGCAGGTGGCCGTGCATCCAGCAATCGGCCAGGGGCAGCAGCGCGTCCAGCGCGTTGCAGAACCCCGCGGTGCCGGGCGTGACGCCATAGCGCGGGTCGGCGCTGGCCAGCGTGGGGGCGAAGTGCGTGATGGCCAGGGTGGGGCCGTCGAACGGCGTGCGCAGCGCGTCGGTCAGCCATTGCTGGCAGGCCAGGCCCTGTGCACGCATTTGCTCGGCCATGAAGGGGGCGCCGTTGCGGCGCATTTGCGCCTTTTCCAGATAGAAGTCGGCGGCGCGAAATGCCTTGGCGCGCTTGGCCAGGGCCACGCCCAGCGTGTCGGTGTCGGCAGCCAGCGCGTCAAAGTCCGTCCATAGCGTGGTGCCCACCAGGCGCACGCCGTCAATCACGCAGGTTTCGCGTTCCAGCCACTGGATGTCCAGCGCGTGGCAGAGCTCGCGCAACCGTTCATGGGCCTCGTCGAAATCCAGGTTGTCGTATTCATGGTTGCCGGGCACGAACACCACGGGCGTGGGCCAGCCGTTGCGCGGGGCGTAGCTGCCCAGGCCGAAATCGTTGCTGGCCAGCTTGGACCCCTGGCGGTACGAACCGATGTCGCCGGCCAGAACCAGCAGGTCGGCCCCGGGTATGGGACTTGCCACGAAAGTCGGGTCGGTTTCCAGGTGCAGGTCGGAGAGCAATTGAATTTTCATGAGCAATATCTTAGGCCACCTGGCCGGGGGCTGACATGCGCGCAAGGGCCCATCCATGCGACACTTTCCCATTGACTCGCCACAGACAAACAGGAGAACGCCCATGCGTATCGCGATCGCCACGGCCGCCGCGCTGCTGCTGGCGGCCAGCGCCCACGCGCAGCCGCAGCCGCAACCCATGCCACTCAAATGCGGCAAAGGCTCCACGCAGACCGACATGAACTTGTGTGCCGACCAGGCCTATCGCCAGTCCGACAAAGATCTGAACGAGGCCTACCGCAGCGTCATCGACCGCCTGAAAGACGACAGCACCAAGACGACCCAATTGCAGGCCGCGCAAAAGGCATGGCTGTTTTTTCGCGATGCGGAATGCGCGTTCTCGTCGGGTGGCGCCACCGGTGGCAGCATCTATCCCATGGTCTTGAGCCAGTGCCTGGACAAGCTGACGCAGGCACGCACCAAAGAACTGCGCGCCTACCTGAAGTGCAAGGAAGGCGACACCAGTTGCCCGGTGCCCGGCGCACAATGACGGCTACCGCCGCCCAGCGGAGTGCCGCCCAGCGGAGTGCCGCCGGCCTGATTGTGGACGCCCATGGCGTACCGCGCTGTTTCTGGCAGCCGTCCATGCCTGACTACCACGACGACGAATGGGGCCGCCCCGTGGGCAGCGACCGCCGGCTGTACGAAAAGATCTGCCTGGAAGGCTTTCAAGCGGGCATGGCCTGGATCACGATCTTGCGCAAGCGCGAGGCCTTTCGCGAGGCGTTCGACGATTTCGACTTCGAACGCGTGGCGCGCTACACCGACCAGGACGTAGACCGGCTGATGGCCAACCCGGGCATCGTGCGCAACCGCGCCAAGATCGTTTCCACCATCAACAACGCCCGC
Organism: Achromobacter sp. RT286_PF; assembly: GCF_059760425.1. Classification (NCBI taxonomy): domain Bacteria; kingdom Pseudomonadati; phylum Pseudomonadota; class Betaproteobacteria; order Burkholderiales; family Alcaligenaceae; genus Achromobacter; species Achromobacter sp. RT286_PF. Next base: position 87,114 of record NZ_JCBAMR010000002.1, on the reverse strand, counting down.
CGCGCCGTGGACCTGGCGCTTGAAACCGGGTCGCTGGCGGGCTGGCTGTGGCGGCATGAGCCGGCAGCCACCGAGCGGCCGAAGACGGTGGACCTGGCGTACTGGAACGGCAACCCGACCTCGGCCGCATCGGTCACGCTATCGAAGGCGCTGAAAAAGCGCGGCTGGACGTTCGTGGGGCCGACCACGATGTACGCTTTCATGCAAGCCGTGGGCATGGTCAACGACCACATGAGCGGCTGCGTATGCCACGCCGCCGTCCAGGCCGCGCGCGCACAATTCCAAAGGCCGTAGCCTGCGCCTGGCGTGGGCCTGGCCAGGGGGGCGGTTTTTTCCTTTGCGGACATCATCCCAATCGGTCGTCTTGATGGTTTAATCGGGCCTCAACGGATCCCAACAAGGCGGCGCCATGGTGACCCTTACGTCGACGGCCGCGGATGCCCAGCCGGCGCCGCGCACCATTGCTCCGCTTGCCCCGGGCAGCCGCATCGCCGTCATCGGCGGCGGCGTGGCAGGCCTGAGCGCGGCATGGTTGCTGTCCGAGAAATTCTCGGTGACCTTGTTCGAAGCGCAGGAACGCGTCGGCGGCCACACCAATACTGTCAACGCCCGGGTGGGCGACATCACCCATCCGGTGGACACCGGATTTCTGGTGCACAACGATCTGACATACCCGCACCTGATCCGTTTGTTCAAGCATCTGTCGATTCCGGTGCATGCCAGCGACATGACGTTCAGTGTGTCGCTATCGCAACCCGACCTGGAATGGGCCGGCACCAATCTCAACACCGTCTTCGCACAGCGCCGCAACCTGCTGCGTCCGGCCTTTCTGGGCATGCTGCGAGACATTCTGCGTTTCAACCGCCACGCCGCCGCTTACCTGGCGCGCAGCGGGCCGCATGCGCTCTTGGGCGACCTGCTGGATGCCGAGGGCTATGGCCAGGCGATGCGCGACTGGTATCTGCTGCCCATGGCGGGCGCCATCTGGTCCACGCCGCCCAGCATGGTGCTGGCGCAGCCGGCCCGCACGTTCCTGTCGTTCTGCCTGAACCACCGCTTGTTGCAGGTGGCGGGGCGGCCGCAATGGAAAACGGTTGACGGCGGCGCGCAGCGTTACGTACAAGCGATGCTGCCACGCATCGAGCAGGTGCGCGTGGCCAGCCCGGTGCACACCGTCAAGCGCGTGGGAGGCGGCGTGCAGGTGCGCACGGCGGGCCACGTTGACGACTTTGATGCCGTGGTGCTGGCGTGCCACGCGCCCACGTCCTTGGCGATGCTGGATGCCACCGAGGCCGAGCGCGATGTGCTGTCGCGCGTGCGCTATCAGCCCAATCTGGCCGTGCTGCACACCGACACCGCGCTGCTGCCGCGCCGCCGGGCGGTGTGGTCGGCCTGGAATTATCTGGCCGGCCCGTCGCCGGATGCGCCCATGTCGGTCAGCTATCTGCTTAACCATTTGCAGCCGCTGCCGTTCAAGCAACCCGTGATCGTCACGCTGAACCCGCAGCAGGAACCGGCGCCCGACACGGTGCTGGGTCGCTACGATTACGAACATCCCATTCTGGACGCCGACGCGGTGCTGGCGCAGGCGCGCCTGCCCGAGATCCAGGGCCGTGCGCGCGTGTGGTTCTGCGGCGCCTGGACGGGCTACGGCTTTCACGAAGACGGGCTGGCGTCCGCCATCCGCGTGGCGGCGGACTTTGGCGTGACGCCGCCATGGGACGCCGCGCCATGAACGCGGACGGCCTGATCGAACTGATGCGCGCGCGCGTGTTGCACGCGCGCACGCGGCCGGTGGCGCACCGCTTCACGTACCCGGTGTTCTGCCTGCGCCTGCGCATCGATCAGGCGCCGCGTGTTGACGGCCGCGCGTCGTGGTTGTTCGGCGTGAACCGTCGGCGCCCGGTGGCATTTCACTTTGCCGACCATGGCGCGCGCGACGGCGGCGACCCGATGGCATGGTTGCAATCGCGGCTGACCATTGCAGGCGCGGATATTGATGTAGGCGCGGTGTGGTTGCAGTGTTTTCCGCGCCTGTTCGGTCACGTCTTCAACCCCGTCAGCTTCTGGCACGTGCACGACACACGGGGGAATTTGCGGGTGCTGGTGGCCGAGGTCAACAACACCTTTGGCGAGCGCCACCAGTACGTGCTGCGCGCGCCCGATGGCGGCGTCATCCAGGATGGCCAAGTGCTGCAAAGCGACAAGGCGTTTCACGTGTCGCCGTTCTGCGAAGTAAGCGGCATCTACCGGTTTCGGGTTGAACGTCGCAATGGCGTGCACGCTGCCATCATTGACTACCACGACGACCCCGCCCAGCCGCAGCCGCTGCTGCACACCGCCATTCGGGGCCAGAGCGTGCCATTGACCACGGCGGCGTTGCTGCAAGCGGTGGCGGCGATGCCGTTCATGACGCTGGGCGTGGTGTGGCGGATCCATTGGCAGGCGTTGCGGCTGTTCCTGTTGAAGGTGCCGTTTCATCGCAAGCCGGCCGCGCCGGCCGGCGAAGTAACGGCGCCGCCGCCGCGCAAGCACCCCTGAAATTCCCCATTGATTTGGTTGCGATCCGCAATTATATTGGTTGCGAACCGCAACTTTTAAGTGGGCGCGCCATGGACCTGATCGACTTTCCCCCTCAATCCCGCGAGCAAACCATCCGCGACCTGCGCGAGTTCTCCCGCAAGCTGGTGCGCGAACTCGGCTTCATGCGCACGTCGCTGGCGGGCAGCGAGCTGGCCCCGTCCGCCGTGCACGCCATCATCGAAATCGGCTTGCAGCCGGGTATTCAGGCGCGCGATCTTGCGGTCATTCTGCGGCTGGACAAGTCCAACACCAGCCGGCAACTGGCCAAGCTGGAATCCGCCGGGCTGGTGGCCCGCGAGGTCGATAGCGCCGATGCGCGTTCGTCGAAGCTGACACTGACGGATGCCGGGCTGGCGCTGCGCGCGCGCATTGACCAATTCGCCACCGATCAGGTGTCGCACGCGCTGCGCCGGATGACGCCTGACGACCAGCAGTCCCTGATTCGTTTCATGTCGCTGTATGCGGATGCGTTGTCGCGCGAAAACCCGAACGAGGCGCCGGCCGCCTTTGCCATCGACGAGCAGATCGTCGACGGCTACGGCCCGGGTTGCATCGGCGACATCGCCAGCCTGCACGCGCGCTACTACGCACAGGCCTCGGGCTTTGGCGTCTACTTTGAACGCAAGGTGGCGACGGAGCTGGCGGCGTTTGCCGAAACCTTGCCCGATCGCGGCAAGGGCATGTGGCGGTACGCGGAAGCCGAGCCGGGCGGGCGCACGCTGGCGTCCATCGTCATCGACGGCGACATGGCGGCGGGGCAGGCGCATCTGCGTTGGTTCATCGTGGACGATGCGCTGCGCGGCATGGGCGTGGGGCGGGCGCTGTTGGCGCGCGCGCTGGCGTTTGCCGACGCGCACTACCGCGAGACGTATTTGTGGACCTTCAAGGGGCTGGACGCCGCGCGCCACCTGTACGACGCGGCGGGCTTTGTGCTGACGCACGAGCAGGAAGGCCGGCAGTGGGGCAGCGTGGTGGTGGAACAGCGCTTTGCGCGCCGCCGGCCGTGATGCGGGTGTTGCGCGGGGGGCGGGTGTTGCGGGGGGGGCCGCCGGTTTAGCTTGCCCGCTGGATCACGGCGTAGATCGCCCCTTAGATCACGCCTCAGATCGCGCCCCGGATCACGCCTTAGATCACGCCTTAGATCACGCCTTATCGCGCCTCAGATCACGCTGATGCGCAATTCCGCCAGCAACGCCGCCGCCTGCGTCTTGGAAATAGTGGCGCCTGCCAGCCGCGCGGCGGCGGTCAGGTCGATGCCGTTCAGATCCACTTCGCGCAGGTCCGCGCCTTCGAAGCGCACGTTTTTCAGGTTGGCGTTGCGCAAGCTGCCGCCATGAAAAACGGTGTCGCGAAAATCACTGCCGGCCAGATCCGCGTCGGAAAAGTCCAGCTGCATGATGTTCGATTTGCGAAACGACACGCCACGCAGCAGCGCGCCAACCAGCAGGCATTCTTCCAGGCTCCAGCCCAGGCACGCGATGCCGTCGAAGTCCGACCCGGTCAGTTTGCAGCCCTGGAAGCGGGCGGCGGCCAGGCGTGCGCGTCGCCAGTTGGCGTTGTTCAGGTCGCAATGTTGAAAGACCGCATCGCTGGCGTCCGCCGACGCAAAGTTGGCTTGGCCGCCCCGGCAGCGTAGCCACGTGGTGTCGGCCAGCGTGGCGCCCTGGAACGACGCACCGGCGATGGCGCAGCCCGTGAAGCGCGCCCCGCGCAAGTCCAGGCGGGAAAAATCAGCGTGTTGAAAATCGCAGTCTTCGAATGACAGCGGCTGGCCCGCCGCGTGATCGATCAGTGCCAGCAGGGTGTTGCGGTCCACGTCCTGGCCGGTCGTGGTGTGAAGCAGGTCTTGCGTCATGCGTGTTGTCTCGGGTTTGCCTACTGGAAGATTTCGCTTTCCACGCAGAACGCGACCAATTCCTGGTCGGTCTGCACGTTCAGCTTGCGCATGGCGGATATTTTCTGGCCGCTGACGGTCTTGACGCTGCGCTTGAGCGTTTCGGCCACCTGCATCATGGATTCCCCACGGATGAAATGGCGCAGCACCTCGAACTCTTTGGGCGACAGGCTGTTGATGCGTTCGCCGATGAATTTGCTGCGCGAATCCACCGTGCCATCGCGCTGGAATCCAGGAGGATAGTACTTGCGCCCCGCTTGCAGCGTGCGTAGCGCGGTGACAATTTCAGCCAGGTTGTCGCGCTTGAGCACCACGGCGGCAACGCCCGCGTCGTACATGGCCGAGATGATCATGGGGTTGGACACCATGGTCAGCACCACCACCTGCGTCTTGGGAAACCGCCGCGTCAGGAACTTGACCAGGCGTATGCCGTCGCCATAGGTTTCGTCGCCCGGCATGGAATAGTCAGTGATGACAACATGGGGAAGGTCGTGGGTCAGGTGGTCGACCAGCGCCGTCGGGTTGTCGAGCAGCCCGGTGACTTCAACGCTAAGATCCTTTTCCAGCAGATCCCGCATGCCTGCGAGCACCAGCGGGTGATCGTCGGCCAGGACAATTCGGAGTCGTTCCATTCTGGGGCGCCGTGGGGTGAACGTGGGGGTAATCGGGCTCATTCTGTACCAAGACTCAGACTTGAGCCAGCAGGATCCTGAGCGCTTGTGTCAGCTTGACCGTTTCCTGGAACACGGCGTCGTCACCGCCGTCGCGCCTGAGCTTGACTTCGATGGCTTGAAAATCCGATGACAGTGTTGTCATTTTGACCATCACCAACGCGCCACGCATCCGGTGCATGGTCTGCAACGCGGCGGGCACGTCGCGGCGGGCAATGGCCTGGTCCAGGTTATTCAGGTCGCTGTCCATGGTGTCCAGGAACAGGCGGCGGTACTTGGCGGGCACCAGCGGTTCGGGGGGCAAGGCGTCGGCGGGGGCTGGGGCTTCGGGGGCGTCGACGGGCGAGGGCGAGGGCGCGGGGGCGTCCGTGTCCGGTTGCACCGGCGTGATGCCGCCCAGATGGCGGCGCAGCGCGCTCAGTTCAATGGGTTTGACCAGCCACGAATTCATGCCCGCGGCCATGCAACGGGCTTCTTCATCGCGCATCGCGTTGGCGGTGACGCCGATGATGGGCTGCGCAAAGCCGCGCGTGCGCAGTTCGCCCGTCAGCTCGTAGCCGTTCATTTTGGGCATGTTGACGTCGGTCAGCAGCACGTCGTAATACGCCATGTTCCACATCGACAGCGCTTCGGCGCCGTTGCCCGCCACCGTCACGGTGCAACCCAGCTGCTCCAGCTGATGGCGCAAGGTGGCTTGGTTGATAGGGTTGTCCTCGGCGACCAGCACGCGCAGGTTCAGGGGCTCCAGCGGCGCGTTGGCGGGGGATTCAGCCGGCACCGGCGGGTCGCCGCGTAACAAGCGCGAAATGCCGAAGCCGATGCTGTCCAGGTCGTGCCCGTCAACCTGCACCGGCATGCCCGTCGCGGATTCGCGCGGGTCGCCGGCCGACAGGAAATGGCCGATCCAGTTGGCGGGGGGCGCTGCCGAGTCGCCCAGGATGTCGAGCAGCACGTCGTCGGCCTCGCCGGGGCCCAAAGGCGTCGGCGCGGGCTGGGCGGCCGCGCCCCAGCGGGTCAGCCATTGGCAGACGTTGTCGCTTAGTTCGCGATGCGGGCTGCGCACCACGACGCGGATGCCGTGCAGGTCGGGTTCGTCGATGGGTGGGCCGTCGGCCGGCTGTAGCGCCAGGTCCAGCGAGAAGCTGCTGCCCAGGCCCAGTTCGCTGGTCAGGCGGATATCGCTGTCCATCAGCTTGGCCAGGCGCGCGCAGATGGACAGCCCGATGCCCGCGCCGCGCACGGTGTGGCTGGCGCTGTCGATCTGGTAGAAGGGGCTGAAAAGCTGGGCCTGGTCTTCCTTGTCGATGCCGATGCCGGTGTCCACCACTTGCAGCGTCAGCACTTGTGCGCCGTCGGCACGCTCGGCGCCGCGCAAGCGCACGATGACATGGCCTGATTCGGTGAATTTGATGGCGTTGCTGAGCAGGTTGCTGAGGATCTGCCGGATGCGCACCGGGTCGCCGGTGACCCAGGGCGCCACCGAATCGTCCACGCTGGCAAACAGCAGCAGCCCTTTCTGACGGGCCAGTGCCGCAAATGACCGAGTGCAGCTTTCCACCAGTTCACGCGGGCGGAACAGCGTGGATTCCAGCGCCAACTGGCCGGATTCGATCTTGGTGATGTCCAGGATGTCGCTGATCAGCTGCAACAGGATCACCGACGAATTCTGGATGCGCTCAAGGTGCTGGCGCTGCTCGGCGTTCAGCTCGGTCATGCCCATCAGTTCCAACGTACCCAGCACGCCATACAGCGGCGTGCGGATCTCGTGGCTCATGGTGGCAAGAAAGGTGGATTTGGCTTCGCTGGCCTTGTCGGCGTCGCGTTTGGCCTGCGCCAGCGCGCGTTCGATTTCCGCTCGCGCGCTGATGTCCGCAAAGGCGCACAGCACCACGTCCTGCTTTTTGTAGCGCGTGGGCGAATAGGCCACGTACAGCGGCCGGCCGTCGTCGGCGTGAAAGGTTTCGATATTGCCGGGCTGGGACGCGTTGAGCACCTGGTCCAGCAAGGGGCGGGCGGCGGGCGAATCGCGCAGGCCCTGGCCGGTGGCCGCGCCCAGCCATTCCAGCGCCAGGCTGTTGGCGAACAGCACGTCGCCATTGGCGCGCGCCAGCACGCATAGGGCGATGGGCGCCGTCTGGATCAGCGTGCGGTTGAATTCCTCGCTTTCGGCGATGTCGCGGTGGGCGCTTTGCGCCGGCTCGATCACGCGCCGCGTGTACCAGCGCTGATAACCGATGCCGCCCGCCAGGCTCAACAGCAACATCAGCGCGGCGCTGACGGGCAGCCACAGGTTGTCTTCGAAGAAATTGCGGTAGGTGACGCGGTAGCGCGCCGTCCAGATGCCGGTCGGGTCCGACACTTGCAGGATCAGCCCGCCCGCCGTGGCGCGCAGGCCGCTGTGCTCGACGTTGGGCACCGGGCCGTCGCCGATCATCAGGCCGATGTCCCGATGCGACAGCCAGAACCCGTCGTATTGGATAGACGGCAGCGCGCGATCGTAGATGTTGATGCGGCGCCGGCTGAACAGGGTGGCCACATACAGGTCGGGCTGCCCGCCCGCGCGGTTGGCCCAGGCCGAACCGGTCAGGCCCGCCGGCATGATGCCCACCATGCGGTCAGGCAGCCCGGCCGGCGGAAACCAGCGAATTTCGGCGTGTGCCGTGCCCACGCCGGAGGCCGGCGCGTTCAAGGTTGCGGATGCCTGGTCGTCCCCGCCCTTGGCAAGCTGCGTGCGGACGGCGTCGTTGACCAGCAGCAGGGTGTCTTCGACCAGCGGTTCGCCGTAGCCCGGCTTGACGTTGATGGCGGGCACGGCGACGCCCACGCTGTCGGTGCGGTTGACGAGAAACGCCGCGGCGGCCGGAAAGTACGAGTTGGCCCAGAACGTGCTGTAGAAGTCCGCGAAGTAGCCCGCTGCCGCGGGCACCGGGCTGTCGGCCACCGGACATTCGGCGGGATAGGCGCAAAACAGCGAAAAGGGCATGGCGACCAGCGCGTGCTGGCCGCGATAGACGCGCATGCCAGGTCGGGTGGAATCCAAGGGCGTGGACAACTCGGTGTTGTCGACCGGCGGCCGGCCATCAAGGCGTTGGCTTTCTTTGCTGAACTGCTTCAGGAACAGCTCTTGTTCGTGGATGTAGCCCACCAGCACGGCGAAGTCCATCAAGAGGCGGTCTTCTTCTTGCTTGATGATGCGCTGGGCGCCCCACAGCAGGGCGCCGATCAAGATAAGGGCAATGGGCAGGATGCCGAACAGCGCGATATTCAGCCGTCGTGAAGTGCGTGCAATCCTGCTAAACGGCGTTTCCTGCATACGCGGGTAAGAGTCCTAAAGCGGGTGAGTGGCATACGGCCTGGGCTCGTCCGCCAGCAGATCGGTGAAGTCATGGGCGTTGACGGCGGCGGATATCAGGAAGCCTTGGGCGAAATCACAGCCGATTTCGCGTAAAAACTCCAGGTCTTTCGTGCTTTCGACGCCTTCGGCGGTAACTTGCAGGCCTAATTGGCGGCCCAATTGCACCGAAGAGAGCAAGGCGGCGGCCCGCACATGGTCTTGTGCGGCGCCGTTGACAAAGGCGCGGTCGATCTTCAGTTCGGTGAACGGCGTGGAAATCAAGGTGTACATCGAGTTGTAGCCTTTGCCGAAGTCATCCTGCGCCAGACCGAAACCTTTCAGGCGCAACCGGCTGGCGCCCATATAGTAGTGGCCCGGGATCGAGGTGGTTTCGTCTTCCAGCAGTTCGAACGTCACGTCTTCGAACGGCACACCCCGATCCGCGACCAGATTGTAAAGCTGGTCGGGCAAGTCCGGTTCGTCCAGCAGCCGGGTAGGCAAATTGACGGAAATCGGCATCCGGAAGCCCAGGTCCCGCCACCCGATATAGGCCGTCAAGGCGTCGTCCAGCATCCGGATAAGCAGGGCGTGGTCCAGGCCGTGATGCCGCACCGCGCCCAGAAACGACGCGGGCAACATGAAGCCGAATTCCTGGTGATGCCATCGCGCCAGCGCCTCGGCGCCGACGATGTTGCCGGTGGCCAGCGCTTTCTTGGGCTGGAACCACGCCTGAATCTGGCCGCCGGCCAAGGCCTTTTCCAGCGTGCGCCGGTCGAATAGCGGGGCGGGTGGCGCGCACAGCGTAGGCGACGCTACGCCGCCCTGTTGCGGGTTGCGCAGCCGCTTGGCCAAGGCCAGCGCGTGTTCGCGCGTGACGGGCTTGGTATAGGCCGCAATCACCGACAGGCCCTTTTCCTTGGCCATCAGGCTGACGCTGTTCATGATGCGGCGCGAGCAGGCGGTGGTGATGGCCAGCATCGGGTTGCATTGCAGGCGAGCCAGCTCATGGATGAACTGCACGCCATCCATGCCGGGCATGTTCAGGTCCATCAACACCAACTGGTAAGAATGCGTCCGAAATTTCTCCAGGGCCTCTTGCGCCGAATTCGCCATGTCCACATGGTCGAAGCCGGCCTCAAGGAACAGGCCACGCATTTGCGCGCATTGGAAAGCATGGTCGTCCAGGACCAAGACCTTGTACACGGATAACATCGTCAACTCCGGAGTTCTTTAACCGATTGCAGCGTTTGGCGCAGGACCGTCAGCGGCAGCGGCTTGACCAGCAGGCTGGTCATGCCGGCATTGATGCCGCGACGCTGCTCGTCGGGAAACGCGTTGGCCGTGACCCCAAGCACGGGCTTGTCAAAGCCGCGCTTGCGCAGAATGCGGGTTAGCTCGTAGCCGTCGACCAGCGGCATGTTCAGGTCGGTCAAGACGGCGTCAAACGTCATCAGGTCGGGCAGGTTCAGCGCTTCCTGGCCGTTGCCGGCCAGCACTACCGTGCAGCCCATGTGCTCAAGTTGTTCGCGCAGGATCAATTGGCTGATGGGGTTGTCTTCCGTGACCAGTATCCGCAGGCCCAGGACTTCAAGCGGCGCCTTGGGATCGAAAGCGGTGCTGCGCGCCGCGCCACCTTGCGCCAGACGCACCGCATGGTTGAAGCTGCCCAGGCTGTAGGCGCTGGCGAACCAGTTGCGGTGGCTGTCTTCCACGCGGGGGCGCAGGCCGGGCGGATGCAAAATGACCTGCGGCCCGATCCAGTTACCGATCTTTTGCGCGTGCGGCCACGCTTGCACCAGCACTGCCGGCTCGCCCGACGTGACGCCGCCGGCGGGGTAGGGCAGGCCGACCGCGCCCCAGCGACGCAGCCAGTCGCACAGGTTATGAACGATTTCGGGTACGGCGCCCTGGACGTAGACCAGCGTGCCCGCGAGCTCGGGCGACGGCGCGTCCAGCGCCTCGGGTGCAAGCGGCAGCCGGATTTCAAAGGTAATGCTGGTGCCCAGGCCGGGTTCGCTGACGGCGTTAAGGCGGCCGTTCATCATGTCCGACAGGCTGCGGCAGATGGACAGGCCCAGCCCCGTGCCCGGCAACGTGACGCAGTTGTCGGCGTCCACCTGGTAGTAGGGTTCGAACAGCCGCGCCTGGTGTTCGGGGGCGATGCCCGCGCCGGTGTCGGCGATCTGAAAGCACAGGTCGACGCTGTCGCGGGTGCGGCTGTTGACCTTCAGGCGCAGGACGATTTGCCCGGAATCCGTGAACTTGATCGCATTATTGGCAAGATTGTCGAGAATCTGGCGGATGCGCGTGGCATCGCCGATGACGGCGGCGGGGGTGTCCGGGTCAGCCACGGCATAGCTGCGCACGCCCTTGGCATGCGCGCGCGCCGCGAAGCTGGCCACGACGTTGTTCAAGAGTTCAACGGGAGAAAAAGGCGCGCGTTCCAGCACAGTGTGGCCAGCCTCGATGCGGGAAAGGTCCAGCGTGTCGTTGATGGTACGCAGCAGCGTGGCCGACGATTGCTGGATGGTTTCCAGGTACTGCGCCTGCTGGCCACTGACGCGGGTCAATGAAACCAGTTCCAGCGTGCCAAGAATGCCGTAGAGCGGGGTGCGGATTTCGTGGCTCATCGTGGTCAGGAAGACCGTCTTGGCCTGGTTGGCGGCTTCGGCGTCGCGCTTGGCTTGCAGCAAGGAATGTTCAATGCGCTTTAAGGCAGAAATGTCGCTGATGCCGCACAGGACCACCGCTTCGCCCCGGTACGTGGTGGGCGCAAAGCTGAGATAGGCGGTGCGGCCATCGTTCAGCCGATGTTCGCGGCCGGCTTCATCGCCCTGCGCGGACAGGATTTCGGTGCGCCAGCCCGGTGTGCCCTGGAACCAGCGGCGCGCCATGTCGTTGGACAACACCACCGCGCGATCCGAACGCCGCAGCAGGCATAGCCCCACCGGCGCCACTTCGATCAGCTTGCGGTTAAGCGACACGCTATCGGCCAGGGCTTCGTATTGGCGCAACGCGGGCAGCACCAGGCGCCGGCGGATATAGCGCACGCGCAGGATCACGGTAATGATCAGCAGCAGCGAGGCAATGGCGGCCGTCTGAAAGGCAATGGCGTTGTCGCGCAGCACGTGGCGCATGGGGGCGTAGTAAACCAGGCGCCACCCGTCATCGCCCACGGATTTGCTCAGCACCAGGTATTCGGGCAGCCAGCCCTGGCCTTGCAGGCCGAAGGCATCTTCGCGGGTGGTATGCGGCAAGGCCTGGCTGGTGGCGCCCGCGCCGGCACTGCGCAGCACCGGCCGGCTCAGTTCGTCGAACAGCACGTAGTCGCCCGCGCCGATGCGCGGCGCGTTCACGGCCGAATCCACGCCATGGACTTCCAGGCCGATCCAGGCGGCCTCGGGGTGTACCGCATCAAGCGGCGTGAACAGGAACAGGCGCTTGACCGTGTCCTGCGGCGGATGCAGCCAGACGATGGGCGGCAGGCCGTTGGTGGGCGCCCGGGTCTGCACGTCGGCCAGCGTCAACGCCAGCCACTGCTGGATGGACGCGGGAATGGCCGGTGTGCCCGGCTGGTCGTGCGAGGCGATGGGCACCGTGCTGGCGTGGCGCACCGCGCTGTAGACGATGCGCGTGTTGGCCTGTGCCACGCGGCGCAGGTCGCGCGGGGTCAGGACCAGCGCCCAATCGTAGGCGTCCGGGCCTTCTTGAAGCGGCAGCACTTCGATCTGCCCCGTCTTGCCGAAATGCGACGGGGTCTTGCTGATGGGTTCTTGGTTGGTGTTGCGCACCGCCGACGCGGATATCGAGCGCAGCAGGGATTCGCGCTGGGCGAAAAAATGCTGGGCTTCGTAGGCGGCGGCGTTCATGTGGCGCCGGTAGTTGGACACCACGTTGCTGAACGCCCAGTACAGGTACAGGGTAGCGCCCGCCGCGATACAGACGAGCAGCGCCACTGCAAGAAAGTGCAGTAACAGCGAGGCGGCGCGCGGCGCGGCAAGGGGTTCTAGGGCGGGAGCGCCATGGTCTTCTACCAGCATTTGACGCATGGTAGAAACACCTGCTTACCCAGTGAATAAGAAGAATCTCAAAGTGGGGGGCGCAAAAAAAAGGGAAGAAAGGGGGAAGAAAAGGGCCGAAGCAGAAGGCCCTTTGGTATGCGCCGCGCAATCCCGGAATTTGAGAAATTTCTTGTTCTTTTACCTGGCAGCGTTGGGCACTATCTGTGGGATTCCGACTTCGCCAAGAAGCTGCCTACCGGCGCATTTTCACACCGGCGGCATGCCTCAGCACGGCGCTTAGACGTTAATCGAGAACAGCATGATATTGACCCGGCTCTGCCCCCCCGCGCACCCCATCGTTCGGGTCTTGCCATGAAAGACGACGCCCGTTCCTGGGCTCTGTCCGAAGAGTCCGTCGTGCTGCGCTTCCAGCCCGTGTTCACGGCACAGGGGCAAGTCCACGAATACGCAGTGATGGGCCGCTGCCGGCCGTCACCCTGGAGCAGCCTGAACCCCGTGGGCCTGGGCGCCAGCCTGATGGCCGGCGTGGCGTTCTTCAAGAAATTCAAAACCCCAATCGAATTGTCATTCGAACACGCGCTTGATGTGCGTGGCCATGGCGATCTGGCCGAACGCCTGTGCTCCGAATTGGGCATCGGCGTGCTGGAAAACGCCATCTGGGTCAACAAGTACGCGCGCTACGACGATGCCGCGCCCCTCTTGATGCCGGCAAAGCGCATCACCTTCACCCTGCCATTGACCGACCGCCTGTCGGACCACGCCGATGTGCTGTCGCGGTATCCGGAATTCCAGGCGCGGCTGCGCGCGCGATTGCTTCCCGCCGTCTTGCGCGGCAAGGACACCGGCCATGGCGCCTTGCGCGCCGACGGCCTGCATGTGCAGGTGCCGCTGGGCCTGTCCGAAAACCGCACCTTGCAGGGCCGCTTCTTCACCTTGATGGAGCGCGCCTGGTGCGCCAACCTGCAAGTGGTGGCGGGCGGCGTGGAAGACATCCGCGACTTTGCGTGGATGCGCCTGCACAGCGATCTTCTGTTTCGCGGGGCGGCCTTATCCGCCCCGCTCAGCGCCGAATGCCTGGGCATCTGGCTAGACGCCGACAGCAACGCGTGGCGCTCATTCAATGCATCCACCACGCGCTTCGCCGGCGTGGCGGAAAGCTAGCGTAGTTGTCAGCTTAGTTGCTGGCTTAGTTGCCGGTTTCGGATTGCAGGCGGCCCAGGATAAACCCATCCACCGAACTCGTCCGGCCGCGCCACAGCGTGGGCTGCCCGGCAATGGGCGTGCCGTCGGCCGTGAAGAACAGCGCGTCGGTCAGGTGGATGTAGTTGGGCAGCGGGTCGGCCGGCTGCGGCACGCGGAACACATCCCCGAGTTCGGCCAGCGACCGGTGCACCGCATCACGGGCGTCGGCATCCAGCATGTCGAGCGAACCCGTGAAGCTGGCGGCGAACCGGTCGAAATATTCCGCGCCCGACACGATGGACCCCGACACCAGCATGCCGCCCATTTGCAGCGTCACACCAATGCTTTCAAGCTGGCCGCCGTTGTTGACCAGGTTGACCAAAAATTGCAGGAAGGCGTCGGCGTGGGGGGCCGTGTTGGTGCTGGTGGTGGGCTCGTTGGACATAACGGGGTCTCGGAAAGGTCGTAGAAGACGCACAAGATACTCGAATCGCGCAAAAAAAGCCTACCAGCCCCAGCACGTGCCGGCCGCCGGTTTGCCGCAATTGCGGTAATTCACCGCAAACCACAGCTTGCCGGCGTTGCGCGGCGAGCCGTCGGTCTTGACGTCTACGCGCGGCAGTTCTTCCAGCGTGTCGCGTTGGCTCTTGATGGAGACGCCCGCGGCCACGTTGGCGGCCAAGGGGATGCGCCCCAGCGTCTGCGCCTGCCGGTCGTCGAACACAATATCGGTGTCGGCCAGCGCGCCCATTTTCAACGAGGCGTCGCGAACGGCGGCAGCATAGCTGTCGTTGGCGCCGCCGGGAACCAGCGTCGAATTCAGCGTGCTGACCGCCAGGATCTGCGCGGGCGTGGCGGGCGCGGCCATCTTGTATTGGTCCAGCGCCGGCAGTTGCCCGGCCGCCACCTGGCGACGCAGCCAGTCGCCCCACAGAAATTCCGCGAACTCGGGCAGGTTGCCGTTCTGGTAGGCGATGTCGCGGGTGAAGTACACCAGCGAGCGATAGCGGTCTTCCTGCATGCCGCCGGCTTCGTCGGCGCTGGCCAGACCCAGGCGGCTGGGTAATTGGTCGACGGTGATGGGCTGGTTCTGGCCATCGCGCAGCCACGCCCGGCGTTCGTCGACCATGCGTTGCCAGAATGCGGCGGCGGTCGGCAGGCTGCTGTAGTTGGCATCCACCTTGACCCAGACCGGCAGCTTCGGGCCGCCATCGAATATCTCGCGCAACGACGAGAACGTGTGATGGCCGTCGGTCAGGTACAGGTTGCCGTCCCAGCCCACCACCACGGTTTTCAGGTTTTCCGGATGCGTGCCCGGCGCGTCCTGGCACGCGAAAGTGGCGGGCTGATCCAGCCGCGCGGCGCGGGCCGCAGCCAGGTCGGCAAATTTTTCGGCGCGTTCCACACCGCCCATGTCCTCGCAGTAGTCGTCAAACTTTTTGCCGACGGTGCGATCCAGGTAGTCCAGCTGGCGGGCGTCGTCGCCGGCCCACGAGCGGTTGAAGTCGCCTTGCCAACGGCCCAGCTTGTAGTAGATCTGGTCGTAGCCGATGGCAGCCTGCGTAGGGCGCAGGGCGTCGATGGTGACCTGGATGACGTCGCCGGCCTTGGCGTTCAGGTAGGCGGTGTTGCGCGCGGGGACGTCGGGGTCCGGGGTGGGGTCGACGGCGGGCGCCGGGTCGACAGCGGGCGGCGCGCTGACGATGGGCGAGGCGGGCGCGTCGTCGTTGTCGTCGCTGCCGTTGCAAGCGGCCAGGGCCAGCGGCAGCAATGCCATGGGCAGCAGGCGCGCAAGGGGTTTCAGGGGCAGGCGGGAAGCAAAGTCGAGGGTCATGGGCGGGCCGTATTGCGGCGATCTAAAGGTATCCAATCATGACGGCGGCGTGTTTCCCCCGTATTGCACCGGCCATGACACGCCATCGATTTCCCATTCGCCAGGGGCTTGTCCATAATCGGTCCTCGATTCAGACGGGAGGATACCGGCAATGGCAACGATCAAACACTGGCGGGCCTGTTTCGTATTGGCGCTAAGCACGTTGGGCGCCGTTGGGGCGATGGGCGCGGCCAGCGGCGAGGCGCGCGCCGCGGTGGACCCGACGGCGCAATTGCGCGAGGCCGCCGCCTTGGGCCAGGCAGCGCGCGTGCGGGAATTGTTGGACCAGGGCGTGCCGCCGGACGGGCGCGACGCGCAAGGCAACACGGCGTTGCTGCGCGCCACGCAGGGCAACCACGTGGAGGCGGCGCGCGTGCTGATCGAAGCCGGCGCGGACGTGAACGCGCAAAACGGCATGCAGGACAGCGCCTACCTGCTGGCGGGCGCGCAAGGCTATCGGGAAATTCTTGAACTGACTTTGCGCCACGGCGCGGACTTGCAAAGCACCAACCGCTACGGCGGCACCGCGTTGATTCCTGCCTGCGAACGCGGCCATGTGGAAGTGGTCAGGACGCTGCTACAAGCGGGCGCCAAGCCCGATCACGTCAATCGGCTGGGATGGACGGGCCTGCTGGAAGCCATCATTCTGGGTGACGGCGGCCCCCGGCATCAGGCGATCGTGGCCATGCTGATCGGGGCGGGCGCCGACGTGAACCTGGCGGATCGGGAGGGCGTGACGCCGTTGCGGCACGCGCGTCAGAAGGGGCAGGCCGAAATCATTGCCCAGCTGGAACGCGCGGGGGCGCGATAGGCGGATGAAGCGCCGGGCGGCGCGGCAGGCGAAACGCAGGCAGCGCCTGCCAGGCCAAAGCAAAAAGCGGGGCGCGTCCCATCGGACTCGCCCCGCTTTTTATCGGGCTGGCGAACTGGCGTGTTATCGCGCTATCGCCTGTCGCCCGGCCGCGTCATGCGTGCCTTAGAACTGATGGCGCACGCCCACGCCGGCGGCCGTGCTCTTAAGGCCGTCGATGAACGCGTAGTCGGTGCCGTACGAACCATAGGCATACAGGTTGGTGCGCTTGGACAGGTCGTAGGTGTAGCCCACGCTGTACACGTTCATGTTGGCGTCGCCGCCGGTCAGCTTGTCGTTGGACGGGGCCACGTGCTGCCACGAGGCAAACACGCTGCTGGCGCCGCCCACGGGCAGGGTCGCGCCCAGCATGTAGGCGTTGGCCTTGAAGCCGTTGACGAAGCGGTTGGTGCCGAATTCATCGCTGAACGGGGTGTCGGCCGGCAGGTCCTGGCCGACGAACCAGCCGTCGGTGGTGCGGCCATAGGCGGCGGCCAGCTTCACCACTTCCAGGTCGTACGACACGCCCAACGCGTATTGGCGCGGCGTGGCGTTGCTGTCGATGTTGCCACGGTTCGAGCCGTTCAACTGGTCGTACGTCAGCGCCACGTTCAGCGGGCCCTGCACGTAGCGCAGGCCGGCCGTGATGCCGCGCGTGTTGTCGGCGGTGCGGAAACCGGTCTGGTCGGCGGTGGTGTCGTCAGCGTTGAACGAATAGCCGATGCCGAATTCAAAGCCGTTCACCGACGGGGTGCGGTACATGACCATGTTGTCCCAGCGCATGGTGTTGGCGGCGCTGAAACCCAGGCCCAGGTTCGACTGGGTGTAGCTGGTGTAGAAGGGGTCGATGTCGGCCAGGTAGTTCGAGCCGATCGTGGCTTGGCGGCCGAAGTCCAGCTGGCCCCAGGCGTCGTTGGCCAGGCCGATGGTGGCTTGGCGGCCGAACAGGCGGCCGGACTGGCCGCGTTGGCCATTGGCGGAATCAAAGCCGCTTTCCAGCTTGAACACGGCGCGCAGGCCGTCGCCCAGATCTTCGGATCCGCGCACGCCCCAACGGGAGCCGGCCTGGATGCCGTTGATCATGCCAAGCTTGCTACCGCTGTAGCCGTCGCCCTTGATCTTGTTGTAGCCAATGCCGGTGTCGATGACACCATAGAGGGTGACTGACGGTTCTGCCTGTGCAATGCCTGTGAAAGCGGTCAGCATCGCAGCGGCGAGCAGCGTCTTTTTCATCCGGGAATCTCCTGGGATTTTTGAGGGGAAAAAACAAAGGGAACACCACGCCAGGCATCAAACCAAGCGGTGTTCCCGGGCGCAAGTGTAGAACATTTACGCTATTTACCTTTGATTGCCTGGGATGTTCCGGCTATTTCGTCTAATCGGGCGGCCCTGCTGGCGGCTCATACTGCGGCCTGATGCTGGCGCCTATGTCGCCCGCCGATTGACCGCGCGCCGTCATAGTGGCATCTTGCCCCGAAGCCTTGATCTGGAAACTGCCCCGTGGACTATCCACAGCCCCTTGTGACCGTTGACGCCGTCCTGCTGACATTGCGGGCCGGCGGCCTTGAAATTGCCCTGCACCAGCGCGACCGCGCGCCCTTCAAGGGCGCCATGGCGCTGCCGGGCGGCGTGGTGCATGCGGACGAAGACGACAGCACCGAAGCGAGCATCCGCCGGGTCCTGCGCGAAAAAACCGGCTTTGAACCGCGTTACCTGGAACAGCTACAGGTGTTCTCAGGCCCCCAGCGTGACCCCCGCCAGTGGTCCTTGTCCGTGTCATACGTGGCCTTGGTGCCGGTGGCCGAACTGGAAGCGGCGGCGGGGCAGGGCCTGCGCTTTGTCAGCGTGGACGCGTTGCCCGCGCTGGCGTTCGACCACGCCGCCATCGTGGCCGCCGCCGTGGCCCGCCTGCGCGGCAAATCCAGCTACTCGACCTTGCCCTTCTTCCTGCTGCCGGAACGCTTCACCCTGACCGAGCTCCAGCACACCTACGAAGCCATCTTGCAGACGCGGCTGGAAAAATCGAACTTCCGCAGGAAGATGGACGCCTGGGGTGTACTGGAACCGACGGGCGATTTCGTCACCGGGGCGCAGCGCCCCGCGCGCCTGTACCGCCTGAAAGACTTCGCCCTGTTCGACCGCACAGTCGGATGACCCTGCACGCCAACACCCGCCACGCAACGCGGACTTTCAACGACATAGTTGCAAGATAACAATAAGTGCGCATATACTTGCCTCACTTAGTTTTGAAACGCCACTAAGGGCCGATCATGTTCACCATCACTGCCGTAGTAGAAGGACAACGCCAAACCGAAACGCCGACCGCGTTCGTGTTTCCCGGCGGCGAAAGCCAGGTCACGGTGCCCGCCGGCTTGCGCGCGGCGGCCGAGGCCGCCACCGAGTTCCGTATCCACGCGCTGCTCAAGTCCGCCAATGACGTCATGCAGCTGCTGATGCTGACCGACGCCTTGCGCCGCCTGAATCCCGCCGTGCCGGTGCATCTGGACATGCCTTACGTGCCCTATGCCCGGCAAGACCGGGTGTGCAATCCGGGCGAGGCCCTGGGCGCGGCCGTCTTCTGCAAGCTGATCAACGACCAGCAATACGCCACCGTCACCATCACCGAACCGCACAGCGACGTTACCCCCGCGCTGTTGCAGCGGGTGCGCGTGGTGGACGCCGCCGCGTTTGTCGGCCGGACGCTGGCGGCACCGGCCTTTGCCAACGGCGTGACGTTGATGGCGCCCGACGCCGGCGCCCGCAAGCGGGTGCAGGCCCTGGCCAAGAAGCTGGGCGTGGCCGACGTGCGCTACGCCGAAAAAGTGCGCGACCCGCAAACGGGCCGCATCACCGAAACCCGCGTGCCCGACGACATTCCCGACCAGCCCATCCTGGTGGTGGACGACATCTGCGACGGCGGCCGCACCTTTCTGGAACTGGCGCTGGCGCTTGCCGACAAGACGCGCCAGCCGCTTTACCTGTACGTCACGCATGGCATCTTCAGCCATGGCTTGACGGCTTTGAATGAACGCTATGCCGGCGTGTTCACCGCCTACGACTGGACGTTGACCGATGGCGACGGCGCCCCGGTCTGCGTAGGCCCGGACCGCCCAACGCCTGCATCGCCGTCTTTGGCGCCCAACCCCCAGGCGTGCGCCATCCCCGCGCTTGTGAACTAAGAAGGAAACTGCCATGAATGCTCCCGACACCCTGATCGCCAAGAACGGCATCAACCCCTTCCTGCAAGCGGATTTCTACAAGACTGGCCACCCCTTCCAGTACCCCAAGGGCACCAACAAGATCCTGGCCAACTTCACGCCACGCTCGGCGCGGCTGGCGCCGGTGCTGCCCGAATTGTTCGACGACAAGATCGTCTGGTTCGGCCTGCAAGGCTTTATCAAGGAAATCTTGATCGACCTGTTCAACCGCGAATTCTTCGGCAAGCCGGCCGGCAGCGCGGTGCGCCAATACCAACGCCGCGTGGACAATGCGCTGGGCAAGGGCGCCGTCACCGTCGACCACCTGCAAGCGCTGTATGAACTGGGCTACCTGCCGCTGGAGATCCGCTCGGTGCCCGAAGGCGCCCGCGTCGACATCCGCGTGCCGCCCGTCACCTTCATCAACACGCACCCCGACTTTGCGTGGCTGGTGACCTACATCGAAACCCTGTTCAGTTGCGAATCGTGGAAGCCGTCCACGGTGGCCACCATTGCCTTTGAATACCGCAAGCTGCTGACCTATTTCGCGCGCACCACGGGCAGCCCCATGGACTTCGTGAACTGGCAGGGGCACGACTTCTCCATGCGCGGCATGTCCGGCTTGTACGACGCACGCAAGAGCGGCGCGGGCCACTTGCTGTCGTTCACCGGCACGGACACGATTCCCGCCATCGACTACCTGGAAGACATCTACGGCGCGGATTCCGATCGGGAACTGGTCGGTGGGTCGGTGCCGGCGACGGAACACTCGGTGATGTGCCTGGGCAGCAAGGAAGGCGAGATCGAAACCATCCGCCGCCTGGTCACCCAGGTGTATCCCGGCGGCATCGTGTCGGTGGTGTCCGACACCTGGGACTTCTGGCAGGTGGTGACCGATTTCGCCGCTGCGCTCAAGTCGGAAATCCTGGCGCGCACGCCCGACCCGTACGGCAATGCCAAGGTGGTGTTCCGCCCGGATTCCGGCGACCCGGTGAAGATCCTGACGGGCTATTTCTGCACCGACGTGCCGGCCGTCCAGGATGCGACGGCGCTGGCCGCCGCGCGGCGCGAAGGCTTCGAGGCGGTGCGCGACGCCGCCACCGGCAAGTACTGGCTGCTGGACGATGACGCCCGCGCCGTCCAGCCGCTGCGCGAAGCCGAGGTCAAGGGCGCGGTGCAGTGCCTGTGGGACATTTTCGGTGGTGTGGTGACGGACCGTGGCTACAAGCTGCTGGACCCGCACGTTGGCCTGATCTACGGCGACTCGATCACGCTGGCACGCGGCCGCGACATTCTTGTGCGCCTGGAAAAGAAGGGCTACGCCTCCGGCAACGTGGTGCTGGGCATCGGCTCGTACACGTACCAGTACCTGACGCGCGACACCTTCGGCTGGGCACTGAAAGCCACGTACGCCGAAGTGAACGGCGAACCCGAGGAACTGGTCAAGGACCCGGTCACGGATTCCGGCGTGAAGCGTTCGGCCAAGGGCCTGCTGCGCGTGGATGAGACCGCCACGGGCTATGAACTGCACGACCAGCAGACGCCTGAACAAGCGGCGGGCGGCGCGCTGGTGCCGGTGTTTCGCGACGGCCAGTTGCTGGTGGAACAGGACCTGGCCCAGATCCGGCAGCGGCTGCAAACGTCGTGGGTATGCCCGGAAGCCGGCAGCATTGCGTGGGCCTCGCGCTGATCCGATAGCGTCGCCCATGAAAAAAGCCGCTCGCCCGATTCGGGCAGTGCGGCTTTTTTATTGCCTGAAGAGTCGTTCGTCAGGCCTTGGCCCGCGCGCGCTTGTCTTCACGCACGAAAATCACCACGCCCACGATGATCATCAGCGCCAGCGCGTACCAGGTAATGGCATAGACGAGGTGGTTGTTCGGAAATTCCAGCACGGTCAGCCCGCCGACGGGGGCCTTGGCCGGATCGCGCCCCGGGCTGGACGCCGCGTCGGCATCGATGAAGTAGGGCGCCACATCCGTCAGGCCGCGCGCGGCGGCAATGGCGGGCAGGTCACGCGAATACCAGAGGTTGGCGGCCGGATCGTTGTTGCGCAAAAAGCCGCTGCCGGGTTCGCCCATGCGCAGCAGGCCCGTCACGCGGCCTTCGGCTGGCGGCGGCGGGTTGGCGCCTTCTGTCTTGCGCCATTGCGGCAGCACAAACCCGCGATTGACCAGCACCGTGCCGCCATCGGTCATTTGCAAGGGCGTCATGACCCAGTAGCCGCTGCCCAGTTCGGTGGCGGCCTGCACCAGCGTCTGGCGGTCGTACTGATACGTGCCGGTGGCGGTGACGTGGCGGTATTCGGCATTGCTTGACGTCAGGCCGCGCCATTCCTGCTTGCCCGGCGCGGGGGCGGTCGGCGCGTGCGCGCGCTGCTTCACCTGCGAGATCAGCTCTTGTTTCCAGGCCAGCCGGTGCACCTGCCAGGTGCCCAGCGCGCAAAGGCCGGCGAACAGGCCGGCAGCAACCACGCCCAGGATGACCAGGGTGGTTTTGCTGCGCGGTTTACGGGGGGTGTCGCGGATAGTGGTGTCTTTTACTGCTGCCATCAGGGCATATTCCGCATGTCGTGTGTGGACATGGGCATCATATTGGAGTTCAAGTGATACATGATCCAGATTGATCCGCTGAGCGTGATTACGACCAGCACCAGCGTGAATATTAACGCCAACATGTTCCAGCCGCTTTCGGACTTGGTGTCCATGTGCAGGAAGTAGATGATGTGGACCACGATCTGCACCACGGCAAACGCCAGGATCACCAGCGCCGTCGTGCGCGAACTGGGAAACACGCGGTTCATGACCAGCCAGAACGGAATGGTGGTCAGGATGGCCGCCAGGATGAAGCCGGTGACATAGCTTTTCAGCGTGCCATGGCCGGCGCCGTCATCGTCGTCGTGGTGGTCATGGCCGCCGCCGTGGCCATGCAGCCCACGATCAGCCAGGTTGTCCATGTGCGACGTCGTCATGGCAGCACTCCCATCAGGTACACGAAGGTGAACACGCCCACCCAGATCAGGTCCAGGAAGTGCCAGAACATCGACAGGCACATCAGGCGGCGGCGGTTCTCGGGGATCAGGCCATGCATCCGCACCTGGATCATCATCGTCACCAGCCACACGATGCCGAACGTGACGTGCAGCCCGTGCGTGCCCACCAGTGTGAAGAACGCCGACAGGAAGGCGCTGCGCTGCGGCCCCGCGCCCTGGTGGATCAGGTGCGCGAATTCGTAGATTTCCAGCGACAGAAAGCCCAGCCCAAGCAGGCCCGTCACCGCCAGCCACAGCTGCGTGGCGCCGATGCGGTTGCGCCGCATCTCCAGCATGGCAAAGCCGTAGGTAATGGACGACAACAGCAGCAGCGACGTGTTCACCGCCACCAGCGGCAGGTCGAACAGGTCGGCGCCAGATGGCCCGGCCGCGTAGCTGCGCCCCAGCACGCCGTAGGTGGCGAAGAGGCACGCGAAGATGAGGCAATCGCTCATCAGATAGACCCAGAACCCAAGCAGCGTGCCGTTCTTGGGATGATGTTCGCCCGGCACGTAGAACACGGGCTCTTGCGGCGGCGCGGCGCCGCCTTGCAGGGTGGGGGCCAAGGTATCAGACATGATTCGCTAACAACCTCGTGCGGGCGGCCTCTTCGCGCACGACCTCATCGGCCGGCACGTAGTAGTCGCGCTTGTAGTTGAAGGTATGAATGATGGACACCAGGATCAGCGCCACGAAAGACAGCACGGCCAGCGGCCACATGTGCCAGATCAGCGCAAAGCCCATCACCACGCTGATGCCCGCCAGCACGATGCCGGCCCAGGTGTTCTTGGGCATGTGGATGGGGATGAAGCCTTGCTGCGGCCGTTCGTAGCCGTGCTGTTTCATCTGCCACCAGGCGTCCAGGTCATGCACGCGCGGTGTGAAGGCAAAGTTGTATTGCGGCGGCGGCGACGACGTGGACCATTCCAGCGTGCGGCCGTCCCAGGGGTCGCCGGTGAAGTCGCGCAGTTGGTCGCGGCGGCGATAGCTGACGATCAGCTGGATGATGAAGCTGGCGATGCCGCAGGCAATCAGCAAGGCGCCGACCGCCGCGATCTGAAACCAGATTTGCAGCGACATGTCTTCAAAGTGATTCACGCGGCGCGTCACCCCCATCAGGCCCAGCACATACAGCGGCATGAAGGCTACGTAGAAGCCCACCAGCCAGAACCAGAACGAGCACTTGCCCCAGAACGGGTCCAGCTTGTAGCCGAAGGCTTTCGGGAACCAGTAGGTGATGCCGGCCATCAAGCCGAACAGCACGCCGCCGATGATCACGTTATGAAAGTGCGCGATCAGGAACAGGCTGTTGTGCAGCGCGAAGTCCGCGGGCGGCACCGCCAGCAGCACGCCCGTCATGCCGCCGATCACGAAGGTGACCATGAAGCCCAGCGTCCACAGCATGGGGACTTCGAAGCGGATGCGGCCGCGATACATGGTGAACAGCCAGTTGAAGATCTTGGCCCCGGTCGGGATCGAGATGATCATGGTGGTGATCCCGAAGAACGAGTTCACGCTGGCCCCGGACCCCATGGTGAAGAAGTGGTGCAGCCAAACCAGGTACGACAGCACCGTGATCACGACGGTGGCGTACACCATGGACGCATAGCCGAACAGGCGCTTGCGGCAGAACGTGGCCACCACTTCAGAGAAGATGCCGAAGGCCGGCAGGATCAGGATGTAGACCTCGGGGTGGCCCCAGATCCAGATCAGGTTCACGTACATCATGGCGTTGCCGCCGAAGTCCGCCGTGAAAAAGTTGGTGCCCACGTAGCGGTCCATGGACAGCAGCGCCAGCACCGCCGTCAGTACGGGGAAGGCCGCCACGATCAGCACGTTGGTGCACAGCGCGGTCCACGTGAAGATGGGCATGCGCATCATCTTCATGCCGGGCGCGCGCATTTTCACGATGGTGACCAGCAGGTTCACGCCGGATAGCAGGGTTCCCACCCCGGCAATCTGCAAGGCCCATATGTAGTAATCGACCCCGACATCCGGACTGTGCAATATGCCTGACAGTGGTGGATACGCCAGCCAGCCGGTGCGCGCGAATTCGCCCACGAACAGCGACATCATCACCAGGATCACGCCGCCCGTCGTCATCCAGAAACTGAAGTTGTTCAAGAACGGAAAAGCCACGTCGCGCGCGCCGATCTGTAGCGGCACGATGTAGTTCATCAGGCCCGTGACCAGCGGCATGGCCACGAAGAAAATCATGATCACGCCGTGCGCGGTAAAGATCTGGTCGTAGTGGTGCGGCGGCAGATAACCGGTGGAATCGCCGAACGCCACAGCCTGCTGCAAGCGCATCATGATGGCGTCGGCAAAGCCGCGCAGCAGCATGACGATGCCCAGAATCACATACATGATCCCGATTTTCTTGTGGTCGATGCTGGTGAACCATTCATGCCACAGGTAGCCCCACTTCTTGTAGTAGGTGATGGACCCAAGCACCACGATGCCCACGATGGCCACCATGAAGAACGTGGCGATCAGGATGGGCTCGTGGTAGGGGATGGCGTCCCAGGTCAGGCGACCGAAGATCAGCTTGGTGAGGTCTGGTTGATCAGGCATCTTGATTCCAGCGTAAAAACCACGATTTCATGAAACCCTGCGTCATCCGATGTGCGGTGCGGACGGCGCGGACCGCGCGCATGCCGCTACAACACCAGCCCTTCGGTGGACGTGCACATGGCGCCCACATACTTGCGCGGCTTGGTGTCGGTCAGGCCCAGCCGTTCGCGCGTTTGCGCGTCCAGCGTGGTGACGTTGAGCGCGCCCGGTATGCCCATGCCGCCTTGCGCGTCGATGGCCATGGCGTCTTTCATGCACATGCGGTTGCCTTCGACGCAGCGGTTCACGATGGCGTCGAACAGGCCGGGTGCGACCGAGGCGTAGTGTTGGATGGGGTTGCGTTCGCTGGGCTGCTCAAGCTTCAGGTAGGCGTCGCGCGTCAGCCGCTGGGTAGAGGCGCGCGTGTCGGCCACCCACTTGTCAAAGCCTTGCTGGTCCAGCCCATGGAACTTGAAGCGCATGCCCGAGAAGCCCGAGCCGCTGTAGTTGGCCGACAGCCCTTCGTATTCGCCGGGGTGGTTGATGACCGCGTGCAAGGTCGTCTGCATGCCGGGCATGGCGTAGATCTGGCCGGCCAGCGCGGGCACGAAGAAGGAATTCATCACCGACGACGAGGTGATCTTGAACTGGATGGGGCGGTCGACCGGCGCCGCCATTTCGTTGACGGCGGCGATGCCTTGTTCGGGGTACAGGAACAGCCACTTCCAGTCCAGCGCCACCACTTCGACCACCAGCGGCTTGGTGCCCGTGGGCACCTCGCGGCCTTCGGACAGGCGGGCAAGCGGGCGGTAGGGATCCAGCTGGTGGGTACTGACCCAGGTCAACGCGCCCAGCGCGATGATGATGAGCAGCGGCGCCGCCCAGATCAGAAGCTCCAGCATGGTGGAGTGGTTCCATTCCGGATCGTAGTGAGCCTCTTTGTTGCTGGCCCGATAGCGCCACGCAAACAGAAAGGTCAGGAAGATCACCGGCACGATGATCAGCAGCATCAAGCCGGTTGAAATGATGATCAGATTACGCTGTTGAAGCGCGACATCGCCCGAGGGCGACAGCAGCACTGCATTGCATCCAGCGAGCAATGGCAGGGCGGTAATCAGGATCAATCCGCGGAGCCTGGTGATGGACAACATAGCCATACCTCGAAACGTAACCGTGGGAGGTAAACGCAACACTACGCTGGAAGCCGCGAAAAATCTAGGGTAAAAAGAACAAAAGTGTGCGCGGCAAGGCGTGCGCGGCAGGGCGCTATCCCAATGCGGGCGCGGCTTGGCGGGCAGCAACGTTGCGTTGCACTGGCATGTTGCAAGATCGTAGACAAGGCGGTTTCGAACTTCCTACAGTGAGCACATCCATGTCGACCTCCACGCAGTATCCCGGTCATGCCCCTTCCGTTCCCGGCCCGGGGGCACCGTCCGGCGGGGCCAGCCATGCCAAGGTGGCTCCTGGCGAAATCGCCGTCGGCGTGGTGGTGGGGCGCGCATCCGAATACTTCGATTTTTTCGTGTTCGGCATCGCTTGCGTGCTGGTCTTTCCCCGAGTCTTCTTCCCCTTTGAAGCACCGCTTGAAGGCACGCTGTGGTCCTTCGTGATCTTCTCGTTTGCGTTCATCATGCGGCCCATCGGCACGGCGCTGTCGATGGCGGTGCAGCGGCGTTGGGGCCGCGCCACAAAATTGACGGTTGCGCTGTTTGTGTTGGGCACGGCCACGGTAGGCATGGCGTTTCTGCCCAGCTACGAAACCATCGGCGCGCACGCCATCACCTTGCTTGCCGTATTCCGCTGCCTGCAAGGCTTGGCGTTCGGTGGCTCATGGGATGGGCTGCCGTCGTTGCTGGCGTTGAACGCGCCGCCCAATCGGCGTGGCTGGTATTCGATGATGGGGCAGTTGGGTGCACCGGTCGGCTTCTTGGTCGCCAGCGCGTTGTTTCTGTATTTGCACGTCACGCTGACGCAGGCCGACTTCATCGAATGGGGCTGGCGCTATCCGTTCTTCGTGGCGTTCGCCATCAACGTGGTGGCGCTGTTCGCGCGGCTGCGCCTGGTCGTCACCGAGGAATACACGCAGCTGCTTGAAGAAGGCGAACTGGAACCCATCAGCATTACCGAGATGCTGCGTTCGCAAGGCTACAACCTGTTCATCGGCGCGTTCGCGGCGCTGGCCAGTTATGCGCTGTTCCACCTGGTGACCGTGTTCCCGCTGTCGTGGATTGCGATCAGTGCCACGCAACAGATTACCGACGTGCTGATTGTGCAGATCTTTGGCGCGGTGCTGGGCATCCTGGGCACGGTGGCTTCCGGTTGGTTGGCCGACCGCATCGGCCGGCGCACCACGCTGGGCATGCTGGCGGTGGCGATCGGCATCTTTGCGCTGTTCGCACCGTGGCTGCTGGGCGGCGGGCCGGTGGGGCAGGATGCCTTCATCCTGATCGGCTTCGCGTTGCTGGGCTTGTCGTATGGACAGGCGTCTGGCACTGTCACGGCCAACTTCACGCGCCGCTTCCGCTACACGGGCGCGGCGCTTACGTCGGACATGGCGTGGCTGGTCGGCGCGGCCTTCGCGCCGGTGGTTGCGCTGGGCTTGTCGGCCCGCTTCGGCCTGGTGGCCGTCAGCGTCTACCTGCTGTCGGGCGCGGCATGCACCTTGCTGGCATTGCGCATCAACAAGGTGCTGGAAACGCGGGATTGATCCTTCGGCCGGGGGCTTTTTTCAGCCCCCGAATCCTTCCAGCACGTTCGCCACGTTGATGCCTACGTCGGCCACGGCATAGCCGCCTTCCATCGTGAAAACGGTTGGCAGGCCCAGGCTGGCCAGCGCCTGCCCGACGGCCAGATAGTCCGCGCTTTTCAGCTTGAATGTCGAGATCGGATCACCTTCGTAGGTGTCCACGCCTAGCGCGACCACGACCGCGTCGGCCTTGAACGCTTGCACGGCGGCCAGCCCTTGTTGCAGCGCTTGCATCCAGGTGGCGCAGTCGGTGCCCGCGGGCAGCGGCAAATTCAGGTTGGCCCCAAAGCCCGCGCCTTCGCCTGCTTCGTCGGCATAGCCCAGAAAGAAGGGGTATTCGGTGGTCGGGTCGCCATGGATCGACACCGTCAACACGTCGCCGCGTTCGTAGAAGATGCTTTGCGTGCCGTTGCCGTGGTGGTAGTCCACATCCAGAATCGCCACGCGCGCGGCGCCGGCTTCGCGCAGGGCTTGCGCGGCCAGTGCGGCGTTGTTCAGGAAGCAGTAACCGCCGAAGAAATCAGCGCCGGCATGGTGGCCGGGCGGGCGCGTCAAGGCCATGGCGGCACGCGGGCCGCCAGCGGGGGTGACGGCGCGCGCGGCGTCGATGGCGCAAGCCGCACCGGCGGTGGCCGCCACCCAGGTGCCGGCCGTCAACGGGCAGCCGCTATCAAACGAAAACAGCCCGACGCGGGCGGCGAAATTGGTCGGTTCGATGTCGTGGCGAAAGCCGCGCACCGGCCAGACGGAAGGCAGGATGTCGATGTCCGCGTTGGCCGGATCCAGCGCCACCCAGTCTTGCCAGGCTCGGGCTAGAAAATCCACGTAGCGCGGCGTGTGCACGCGCTTGATCAGGTCCATGTCGGGCGCGGACGGCGCACGCAGTTCGCCGATGCCACGCTGGCGCAGCGCGTCCAGCACAAAGGTCAGCCGGGCCGGCGTTTCGTGGCAGGGCACCAGCTTGCCCCGGAACATTTCGTGGCGACCGGCGTGTTGGTCGTGGACGGGGTTGTGGAAAATCAGCACGGGGTCGGTCCTTGAATGGCGGGCAATGACAGGTGGCGGTTGTCACTATAGCGGGCGCAGCGCATACCACGCCACGGCCGGCAGTTCTCGAAATAGGGAATAAATATCGCGCCATTCGAAGAAGCGCGGATAGCCGCCGCTGACGTCCGCCACGCCATGGCGGCGCAAGGCCAGCATGGTGCGGGGGACGTGGAAATACTGCGTCACGACCAGCGCGCGGGTATAGCCGTGTTCGCGCATGTAGGCGCCGGCATGGCGCGCGGTGGCCCAGGAATTGTTTCCCGCGCTGTCCGTCACGATGCGGTCGCCGGGCACGCCGCGTGCCAACAGGTAGCCGCGCATCACGGCGGCCTCGTCGGCCCCGGCCGGGTCTATGCCGCCGCTGACGAACAGGGTGTGGCATTGCTTGGCCGCGTAGCAGTCATAGGCGCGATCCAGTCGGGCCGCTAGCCGTGGCGAGGGCTGGCCGTTGGGCAGCACGGTGTTGCCCAGCACGATGGCGACGTCGGCGGGGCGGGCTTGGGTGGACAGGCCAGTAAGCAGGCCGGTTGCGGCCAGGGCGGCGGCGCCCAGCAAAACGGCGGCAAGCAATAAGGCGGCAAGCAATAAGACGGCCACGCGGCCGGCGCGGCGGCGCATTGCAGACTTCGAAGTCCGGTCCGAAGCCGGGGCCGCCTTATCGCCCGACTGGCCGCGATCAGCGCGAGGAAAGGTCACGGGTCGGGACGCTGTGGTGGATGATGAACGCGCGGCTACTGCGCGGCGGGCGGCCGTTTCGGCAACGGGTAATCAAAGCGGACGTCGTTGGACACGATGGGCACGGCAAGATTGCCCGGGTCGGTCAGGACGGCGGCGGCGCGGTACTTGCCGGGCGCAAGCGCGGGCAGGAACGGCACGCTGCTATAGCCGTTGTCGTTCACCTGATAAGTCGGTTTTCCATCTTCACCGGCGGCCCACACGACCGGGTCGCGCGCCAAGCCCTGCGGGTTGGCGGGGTGCAGCGTGTCGCCCTCACGCTGGTACAGCGGGTGCACGATGCGCTCGCCCTGCGCGTTGGTCAACAGCAGCCACACGCGCGGCGCGTTCAGGGCAACGGGCCCGTCGCCATGGTTGGCCACGCTGACCATGAACTGCCCGCCGTCTTCGCCATTCCAATCGGCCAGCGTGTCGGCAAGCTCAAGCGTCAGCCTGTCTTTCGGCGACGGCGTTGCCAGCCGATGCTTGTCGACGCGCAGATCGCCGTAGCGCACCCATTTCAGCACCGTGCCCGCCGTCTTGTCGGCGTAGCGCACTTGCAGCCAGTGGGGCGGGCGCAGCGCGACGACGTCCAGGTGCTCGCTTTCAGCGGCGGTCGTGCCGGGCCGGGCGTTGACGTCCGGCGTGTCGTACAGGTCCAGCCGGCTGACCGGCACCGTGCCGCCCTCCAGCGGCGATCCTTCGCCCTCGATGTCGATGCGGTCGATGGCGCCGTCTTCGCGAAAACGGTAGGTCAGTTCGGCAGCCTCGCTCTCCAGCGCGAACAGCGCCTGGGTGCCCCACGATGTGGCGCGCACGGTGCCGTCGGGGCGCAGCACGTAGTCTTCAAAGCCATTGCTGGCGGCGCCGTAGCGGCAGGCCACGTGAATCACAGGCTGCTTGTCGTCAATGACCGGGTTGACGAAGCCTTTGCAGGGGCTGGCGTTGTCGGGGTGGGCAATTTCCTGGTAGCCGCGGCGATCCGGCTGGTACAGGAACAGGCGGGCGAAAAGCTGCGTGCTGCCGCCGCTTTGCCCCAGGATCAGGTCGCGGTAGCCGTCGTGGTTGATGTCCACGGCCTGCACCTGGTCCACGGTGTCGTCATCGAAGGTGGCCAGCGGCTGGAGGGGGCCGTCGCCCACGCGTACGCTCGCTTGCTGCGTATCGCCATTGCCCAGGGTGATCACGGCCGCCAGCCCGGGCTGGATGACAATGGGATAGTCTTGCCGGGCGGCCGGGGAAGAAGTCGCGGACGCGGCCTGGGCAAGAATCTGCGGCTGGGTACGCGTTTGGTCCCGAGCCGGGGTCTGTGCCCAAGCCCCGGCCTGCGGCTGTTCCGCCATCGTGGCCAGTGAGGCCGCCAGCAAAATCCGTTTCACGCGCCTCTCCCCACCTGGAACAAGGGGGGGAATATACCGCAGCGCCGTGCGGGAAAACGATCACCGCGCGGCGCAAGCCGGCTTGCCATCTTGAGTAGAATTGACCGTCTGGAGTTGCTGCCGGTCTTATCGGCCCACGCGTGCCTGTCCGCCATGAACGTTGCCTTTCCCATCCGCCAAGAATGTCCGCCGGGCGCCTGTATGTGCGACCGCGACGCGCTGTTGGCGGACCCGGCGGCCGATATCCGCATCCTTCGGCTGACCAAGGAAGAAGAAAAACGCCTGGTCGCGCGCCTGGAAAACATCACCAGCCTGGAAGACCTGCGTGCCATGCAGGGACGTATCCAGGCGCAGCTGGGCATCGTGATCGTCATCACGCCCAGCGATAACGAGGTGCGTACGTCACGGGGGATCTCGATCCAGCTGCAAGAGGCGCCCGGGCTGTGCCGCAAGACGCGCACCGCGCTGCCCGCCGCCATCCGGCGCGGCTTCGACAACAAACCGGAAATTGTCTACGCGCTGCTGAACGAGCGCGACCTGCTCAGCGGCACCTGATCAAGACGCCTGATCGCCAGGCCTGATCAAGACGCCTTGCACGGCGCCAGCGACACCACCGCCGACGGAGAGCGGCCCGCTTCGGGGCGCGTGGCCGGCTTGCCGCTTTGCCTGACCGGATAGCCCAGGATCACCGCGCTGCCGGCTTCCAGCCGCGCCGAGGCGGGCGACCCATATGCCACCGTCCAACCGCGCACGGCCAGTGGCGCCAAGGTGTATTGCAGGGCCGAGCCCGGCGATACGTGGGCCACCTTGCCCGCGAACAGCTCGTGTTGCGGCTTCGGTTTGCCGTCGACCAGGGTGTAGGTGACGATGCGGTCCAGCGCGGCCGATTCGTCGTGCCGCGCCAGGATGGCGGTTTTGTATTTGCCGGGCGGGATGTCGGCCAGGCTGAGATTGAGCGGCTCGGTCGCGTGGCCCGCCGCGTCCAGGCGCACGCCGGAGACATCCACGCGCACCAGCGGCGCATCGCCCACATTGCGCACGCGCACGCTGTATTGGCCCGAGGTGCCGGTGGTGATGCAGACGTCCACGCCCAGCGGGTTCGGCTTGGGCGGCGCGGCGGCGTCGGCCAGCGCCACGGCTGGCAGCAGGCAAACCACGGCCAACCAGGCGGACAAGCCAGGCAGGCCTGGCTTGTTCGAGGGTGAGACGGGTGGGACCGATCGGGTGGGCACGGCGCGCTCCTCATGAAAGGCAGCGTGCCGGGCGGCGCGTTGCCGCGCTTATTACACCACTTGACGGCTTTGGGCCGCATTGGCTTGCTGACGCTTGCCCGCGAGCCAGTGCAGGATCAACGCCAACACCAGCAGGCCGGCGATGATGAAGCCCCAGAAGATCCAGCCGACCACCGCGATCAGCGTGCCCAGGCTGCCCGCCACGGGCAAGACCTGGTTCAGGCCCTGCGCGGCCCACACCAGACCGCCTTGCAGCGTCTGCAACCAGGCCGGGTCCAGCCAGCCCGCCGCCCACGCCGGCGCGACCCATTGGGACGTGTCCAGCGCCGTGCCCGGCACCTGGGCGGTGGCGATGGTGGCCAACACCCAGTCGGTCAGTTGCAGGGTCAGCGCCACCAGCCCCGTCCAAAGCGCGGCCAGGACGGCGAAGGTGAGCCAGATGATTTTCTTCATTGCAGTGGTACTCCGATTCAAAAGAGGGTCCACGATAAAGCGGATTCTATTTCTAAAAAACCAGAGTGCGTGTGACAAACATTACGAAAAAACCGAAGTCTTGGCGTGCGCCAGCACCGCCTGGACCAGCGGATGATGCTGGCCGCGCCGATTGCGGATGGCGTGGATTTCTTCGTGGACATCGTCGCAGCGGGCCAGCGGACGCAGTCCGCGCAGCAGGCCGATGTCATCGCCGCCCAGGCGGCTTAGCGGGAACACGCCCAGGCCGCGCGCGGCAAACACCGACATCAGCGCGCTGTCTTCGAATTCCCCGACGACGTTGGGCAGCACGCCCTGTTCGCTGAACCAGCGGTCCAGCGTCTGGCGCAGCACGGAATGGCCGGTGGGCAGCAGCACGGGTAGCCGCGCCAGGCAGCGCGGAAAGTCCAGCGTGTCGGCCTTGCGCACCAGGCGGGCCGGGCCGTACCAGTCCACGGGCGAAGACACCAGCCGATCGCTGGTCAGGCGCAGGTTGGGGTTGGCGGGTGCGCCCTGGCCGGCCAGCACCAGGTCCAGATGGTGTTGGGCCAGTTCGCCCAGCAGCTCTTGAACTTCGCCTTCGTGGCAGGTCAGCCGCAGGTCGGGCGTTTCCAGCACGGGGCCCAGCAGCGCGTGCGCGGCCAGCTTGGAAATGCCGTCCGACAGGCCGACCGACAGCCGGATGACCGGCTTGGTGGCGGCCGCGCGCACTTCCTGCGGCAAGGTATGGCCGATCTGGAAGATTTCTTCAGCGCGCGCGAAGGCGGCCTTGCCGGCGTCCGTCAGCACCACGCCCCGGCCGGCCGGTTTGAGCAGTTGGTGGCCCAGGTTTTTTTCCAGTTCGCGCACCTGCGCGCTGATGGTCTGGATGGCCATGTCCAGCCGTTCGGCGGCGCGCGAAAAGCCGCCTTCCTTGGCGACCATCCAGAAGTAATACAGGTGACGGTAATTCAGCATGAGCTTGGACTCTTCGGTTTTTTCGAACCTTAACTCACTTTCAGGCTGATTTCTCGGTTGGTCTCATATCCGGATGATGGGCACCTTCGAACACAGCGGGGCAATCATGGACACTTTGATCACATTCTTCACCAACGATTTTTTAGGGACACCGACCTGGAGCTGGTTGCTGTTCGTTGGCATCGTCGTCAGCCTGCTGGCCTTTGACCTGGGCGTGCTGCACAAGGAAGACCGCGAGATCGGTGTGCGTGAAAGCCTGCTGTTGTCGGCCGGCTACATCACCGCAGCGCTGCTGTTCGGCGGCTGGGTGTGGTGGCAAATGGGCGCGACCAGCGGCATGGCCTATTACACGGGCTTCATGATCGAAAAATCGTTGTCCATGGATAACGTGTTCGTGATTGCGCTGATCTTCAGCTTCTTCGCGATTCCGCGCCAGTACCAGCATCGCGTATTGTTCTGGGGCATCTTGGGCGTGATCGTGTTGCGCGCCATCATGATTGGCCTGGGCGCCGCGCTGGTCAGTAATTTTGGTTGGCTGCTGTATTTGTTCGGCGCGTTCCTGGTGTTCACGGGCATCAAGATGTGGATGATTGCCGACCAGACGCCGGACATCGCCACCAACCCGATCCTGAAGTTCCTGAAGCGCCACATGCGTGTCACGGAAGGCCTGCGCGGCAATGCGTTCATGGTGACCGAGACGGATCCGGCCACGTCCAAGAAGGTGCGTTATGCCACGCCGCTGCTCTTGGCCCTGGTCCTGATCGAGTTCGTTGACCTGGTGTTCGCGGTGGATTCGGTGCCTGCCATTTTCGCCATCACGACCGACCCGTTCATTGTCTACACCAGCAACATTTTCGCCATCCTGGGCTTGCGTGCGTTGTACTTTGCCCTGGCCGCCATGATCCATCGCTTCCATTACCTGAAGTACGCGTTGGCCCTGGTTCTGGTGTTTATCGGCACGAAGATTTTCCTGGTCGGCTTCATCGGCAAGGTGCCGGCGGCAGTATCGCTGGGCGTGACGTTCAGCCTGATCCTGGGCGGCGTGCTGTTCTCCTTGTGGAAAACCCGCTCGGACACGATGTCGACGCAGTAATCGAACCGTTCCAGCAACAACCCGCCGGTTACCCCGGCGGGTTTTTTTCGTCGTTGCGATACGTCGTCGATATGAAAAACTGCAAATTTCCCTATTTGTAATATGGCGTTCCCGGGCGTAGAGTCGGCCGTATGTGCCGTATGTGCCGTATGTGCCGTATGTGCTGTATGTGCCGTATGTGCTGTACGTACCGTATGTACGCGTGATGATGCGCCGTTATGCCCGCAACCAGGAGCCGCCATGAGCAACAACAGTTGGTCCGCCAAGCAATATTCCGCGTTTGAAAACGAACGCACCCGCCCTGTGCGCGATCTGGTCGCCGCCCTGCCTGACCAGGCGGTGCAACGGGCGGTGGACCTGGGTTGCGGCCCGGGCAATTCCACCGAGGTGCTGGCCCAGCGCTACCCCGACGCCGTGGTCACCGGCATGGACAGCTCGCAAGACATGGTGGATGCCGCGCGCAAGCGCCTGCCCGCCCTGCAATTCAACCTGGCCGACATCGCCACCTGGAATCCCCCCGAGCAATACGACGTCATCCTGGCGAACGCCGCGCTGCAATGGGTGCCCGACCACGCCACGCTGTATCCGCGCCTGGTGGGCAAGCTGGCGCCGGGCGGCCTGCTGGCCGTGCAAACGCCAGACAACATGGAAGAACCCGCACATCGCCTCGCGCGCCAGGTGGCGGGCGAAGCGCCGTGGGCGGCGAAGACGGGCAACGTGAAGCACCCGCCGCGCCACAGCGCCGCCTGGTACTACGAATTGCTGAAGCCGCATTGCGGCGTGCTGGATGTGTGGCGCACCACTTATCACCATCCGCTGGCAGGCGCGGCGGCGGTGGTGGAATGGTTCAAGGGCACCGCGCTGCGTCCGTACCTGGACAAGCTGGACGCCGCGGAACAGGCCAGCTTCCTGGCGCGCTATCAGGCCTTGATTGCCGAGGCTTACCCCGCGCTGGCCGATGGCACCGTGCTGCTGCCGTTTCCGCGCCTGTTCATCGTGGCAGGTCCCAAGCCGCGGTAACAGCGGGGCATCGTCACCCCGCCGCCGGACCCGCCGACTTGTCCGCGAAGTAGCGCGCGGGCGTCTTGCCCAGCGTTTTCTTGAACATCGTAATGAAGGCGCTGACCGATTCGTAGCCCAGGTCATCGGCGGTGCGCTGCACCGACACGCCCGCCGACAGGCGTTGCAGCGCCAGGATGATGTGCAGCTGCCGGCGCCAGCGCCCAAAGCTCATGCCGACTTCCTGCTGCACCAGCCGCGCCAGCGTGCGTTCGCTCATGGCGACGCGCTTGCCCCACTGCGCGACGGTGCTGCGGTCGGACGGGTCGGCGTTCAGCGCGCTGGCGATGTCGCGCAGGCGAGGGTGGTCGGATAGCGGCAAGTGCAGATGCTCGGCCGGCATGCGCCGCAACTGCTCGATCAGCACGTCCGACAGCTGGCGGTTGACGGGCGCGCCCAGATCGGCGGCGGGTTGCGCGGACAGGTGCACGATCAGCTCGCGCACCAGCGGCGTGATCGTCAGGGTGCAGCAGTTGGTCGGCAGGCCGGCCACATCGGCCGGCACAAACAGAAAGTACACAAGCCCGTTGGCCGTGACGCGATTGCTATGCGACATGCCGCCCGGTATCCACACGGCGCACTGCGGCGGCACCATCCACAGCCCTTGCGGCACGGAACAGGTGACGCCGCCTCGCAGCGCCAGCACCAACTGGCCCATGGGGTGGCGATGGGTGGGGGATTCGTCGTCCCGGTCCGCCGGGTCCACCGGCATGGCGAAGGTGCACTGGGTGGGCGAGTCGAGGTCGAAGGGGGCTGGCAGGTTCAGTCGCATGGCAGGCCGCGCGGTCGGGGTGACAGGGGTCGATAAACCTGGCTTGGCCGGACCACACCGCCCGGACCACACCGCCCGGATCGCACCGCCCGGATCGGTTTGGCAGGAATAAAGGATAGCTTGTCATTGTCTCGAAATTCGGCAGGCTTGCGTGTGGATAAGCTGTCGGCATGATGAAAATTCCCTCTGCATTTCCCCCCGCCGGCCGCCGCGCGGCCTGGCTCATCCTGGGCATCCTCTGCATTGCCATGGCGCTGCGCGCGCCCATTACCGGTGTTCCGCCGCTGATTGGCATGATCCGCGTACAGTTGGGCCTGTCGTCCACGGCTGCCGGCATGTTGATCACCT
The DNA here is from genome assembly GCF_059760425.1 of Achromobacter sp. RT286_PF. Classification (NCBI taxonomy): domain Bacteria; kingdom Pseudomonadati; phylum Pseudomonadota; class Betaproteobacteria; order Burkholderiales; family Alcaligenaceae; genus Achromobacter; species Achromobacter sp. RT286_PF. The sequence goes on along the minus strand of NZ_JCBAMR010000002.1, from coordinate 50,109 downwards.
TGCCGCTGCTGGCGTTCGCCGTGGTGTCGCTGTTCTCGGCGGCGCTGGCCCGCCGCTTCGGACTGGAGCGCACGCTGTTCGGCGCGCTGTTGCTGATTTGCGCCGGCATCCTGGTGCGTCCGTATGGCGCGGCCTGGGGCCTGTACGCGGGCACGGCCATCATCGGCGCGGGCATCGCCATCGGCAATGTACTGCTGCCCAGCCTGGTCAAGCGCGACTTCCCGCAACGCGTGGCCGGCCTGACGTCGGCCTATGTGTTGACGATGAGCATCGCGGCGGGCGCGGCGTCGGCCGTCGCCATTCCCCTGGCCAATCTGTCGGCCGATGGCTGGCGCTTTTCAACGCTGTGCCTGTTGGTGGTGCCGCTGCTGGGCTTGCTGTTGTGGTTGCCGCAATTGGGCGGGCATACCGCGCCCGCGTCCACCACCGCGCACGCCCCGCATGGTGGCCGGCTGTGGCATTCGCCGCTGGCGTGGCAGGTCACGCTGTATCTGGGCATCAATTCTTTCGTGTTCTATGTGGGCGTAAGCTGGCTGCCCGCCATCTTGCGCGACGCGGGCTATTCCGCCGAACGCGCGGGGTCATTGCATGGGCTGCTGCAACTGATGTCGGCGGGTCCGGCCCTGTTCCTGGCGCCCGTCGTGCGGCGCATGAAGGATCAGCGCGCGGCCGCGTTCTGCTCGGCTGCCGCATCGTTCGTAGCCTTTGCCGGGCTGATCGCCGCGCCGCACTGGGCCACGTTGTGGATCGTGTTGCTGGGCCTGGGCACGGGCGGCGGCATCATTCTGGGCCTGGCCTTCGTGGGCCTGCGCGCCAGTCATGCACAGCAGGCGGCTGCCTTGTCGGGCATGGCGCAATGCGTCGGCTATCTGTTCGCCGCCACCGGCCCCGCGCTGGTGGGCGCCACGCACGACCGCCTGGGCGGCTGGGGCGTGGCGTTGGGCGTTTGCGCAGCGCTGTGCGTGGCCATGGCCATCATCGGCACGTATGCGGGCCGCGCCATTCAGATCGGCGGCTACCGCGCCGGCATGCCCCGGTCCCAGCCGGCGCGCCGTGATGCGTGATGGCGCTGGCGCCTCAGTCAAGAGGCTGGGCGTGCGTCTTCCATAGTTGCACCAGCGTGTCGGGCGCCTGGGCTTCCGGCACATCGAACGTCACCGCCGAGTCTTCGTCGCGGTCCAGCACGATTTCGATATGAAAGTAGCGCTGGTCGCCGCCAGCCTGCCCGTATTCGGGCACGGCCAGCGGCGCCGCGCGTTGCAAGGTGTCGCACACTTCCTGGCGCACGCCGGGCGGGCAGGTGGCCAGGTTGATACTGCGCGGCTGCGTCAGCGCGGGCAGGTAGGCCACGCCGCCTTCACGCGTCAGCCGCACCAGCAGCGCCAGGTCCAAGGAAGGCAGTTCGATCATGTCAGGACTCCTACGGTCGCCCAGGCTTGTGCCACGGCGCGCTGCACGGCGGCGTCAAAGCGTTCGGCGGCGACCGTCACCGTCAACGCGGCGAAGGTTTTGAAGTCGGCGTCGTGGCGCAGCCGCTTGTCGCACAAGGTGTCGTACCAGACGCCGCCCGCACCTTTCCACGCGGGGCCATCCAGCGCGGTGGCCGCCAGGAAGAACGCGCGGTTGGGTATGCCGGAATTGATGTGGACGCCGCCGTTGTCGCGCGGCGTATCGACGTAGTCGCGCATGTGCGCGGGTTGCGGGTCGCGGCCCAGCGCCGGGTCGTCGTACGCGCTGCCCGGTTCCGACATTGAACGCAGCGCGCGGGCGTTGATCTTTTCGGTGAAGAGCCCGGCGCCCACCAGCCAATCGGCCTGCCGCGCCGTTTGCCCCAGCGCGTATTGCTTGACCAGCGCGCCAAAGACGTCGCACAACGATTCGTTCAGCGCGCCGGACTGGCCTTGATAGAGCAGGGCGGCCTCGGAATCGATGACGCCGTGCGCCAGCTCGTGCCCGATGATGTCGACGGCGACGGTGAAGCGGTTGAAGACTTCGCCGTCGCCATCGCCAAACACCATCTGCGCGCCGTTCCAGAAGGCGTTGTCGTAGTCTTCGCCGTAATGCACGGTGCCCACCAGCGGCAGGCCGTGGCCGTCGATGGAGTGGCGTTTGTAGACGTCCCAGAACAGTTTGTAGGTGGCGCCCAGATGCGCATAGGCTTCGTCCACCGCCACGTCGCCGCTGGCGGGCCGGCCTTCGGTGCGCACCAGCGTGCCCGGTAGCGTGGTGTCGTTGTGCGCATCGTGAATGGCGCGCTGCGGCGCGCCTGGGCGAGAGGGCGGCGCGTTTGGCGCAAGCGTGGCGCGGGGCGGTTGCGTAGCCATGTCGCGCAGGCTGCGCTGCTGCTGGTCGATGATCAGCGTCTTGACGGCGGGCATGCTGACGCGGGCGTCGGTATGCTGCGCCAGGCGGTCCAGCACATACGGGGGGATCACGCCGATCAAGGGGGTGGACTCGGAAGGACGTGGCATTCGGGTCTCCGTCTTTCAGCGCCGGGCGCAATGCCGGCGGGGCGAAATGCCACGGTAGCAGATGCCCGATGACCGATGGCGTAACAGTCTGCCGCCTGATGCGACGGGAAAGCGCGTGCCTCGACAGCGCCACGGCGTTCCAGTACTTTGCCTGTCGTTTTCCCCCCGCCACATGCCGCCATGCCGACTTCTGATTTGCCAATGCCCGATTCGCCAATGCCCGACTACCGCATCACGGCCCTTGCCTTCACGCCCACGCATCTGCAATTGACGCTGGCCAATGGCCAGACGCTGTCTGAACCCATCAAGCGCTACATCCGTCTTGAGAAGGCGACGCCCGCCGAACGCCAGCAGTGGCAATTAGTCGACGACGGCCACGGCCTGGTGTGGCCGCAGCTGTGGGAACCCGCGCCGCGAGGCATGCTGAATGTGTACGACATCCTGTGGGACCAGCGCTATGAAAAAGCGCTGGCCGCGTTGCAGGCGGCCGACTGGACGCTTGACCGCTTGCCGCTGATTGAACAGGAACTGGTGGCGCTGTGGCGCATGGAGGCCGACATCAACAATGGCGGCTTCATGCAGTTTCTGTGCAACTGGGGCGACCCCACGTGCCAGCTGGCGTTGCAGGCGTTAAAGAAGCTGGGCGCCACGCACATGCTGGCCGTGCTGTCGCGCATGCGCGGCCTGATCGACCGCTTTGAGGCGTCGCCCGAAGTCATCGAATTGAACGACATCTACGGCGCGATGACCGAGGCCGAGCAGCAGGAAATGGACAGCCTGGACCACGCGTTCTGGGACTATCCCGATGCCTTGTCGCGGCTGGGTTTACGGCATTACGGCGCCTGAAAACCGCCCCATTTGCATGCCTGGCAACGTTCGGAAATGTCTGGCAACAATGGCGGCCTTTTGAATGCGGATTCGGTTCCGATCACGGGATAGAATCCGGTGCTTCTTTCCCGGGGGGGGCTCGCGATGCGTTATTTCCTGATCTTGGTGGGGGCGGCCGTGGTCGCCTATTTGCTCGCTCGTGGCATCGCGGCCGTGTTCTCGGACCGTAAACGTACAAAATCAGACAGGGACTCAAAGTGAAGCCGACGGATATCCAGATGGTCAAGACGATCGGCGCGGTCAAGCCGCGCAACATTAAGGTCGCCGCAGGGGCCGTGATTCTGTTTTTCCTGATCCTGTTCCTGGCGTTCGGTTCGTGGTTTCAGGTGGACCAGGGCGAGCGCGGCGTGGTGCTGCGTAACGGCAAGCTGGTGCGCGTGTCGGAACCGGGCCTGGACTTCAAAACGCCGTTCATCGACAACGTGATGACCGTGTCGGTGCGCGACCACACGTTCGTGTTTGAAAAGCTGGAAGCGTATTCGTACGACCAACAGCCCGCGCACTTGCGCGTGTCGGTCACGTACCGCGTGCCGCCCGAGCACGTGGCCGAGCTGTATTCGGAATACGGCACCATCAACAATTTGCAGATGCGCGTGCTGGAACGCAAGACGCCCGACGCCGTGAAGAACGTGTTCGGCCAGTACACCGCCGTGCGCGCCATTCAAGAACGCCAGAAGCTGGGCCTGGATGTGAACAACGCGGTGCTCAAGACGATGGAAGGCGCGCCGGTGCAAGTGGTGGGCGTGCAGATCGAAGAAGTGGGTTTCTCGCAAGCCTACGAGCATTCGATTGAACAGCGCATGTTGGCGCAGGTGCAGATTGAAACGACGCGCCAGCAAAAGGAAACGGCGATGATCAACGCCGAGATCCAGGTGGTGAAGGCCAAGGCCGAAGCCGATGCACGCCGCCAGCAGTTCACCGCTGAAGCCGACGGCATCCGCATGCGCGGCGACGCCGAAGCCGCGTCCATCCGCGCCAAGGCCGAAGCGCTGGCCGCCAACACCAACCTGGTCAGCCTGAACGCCGTTGAAAAGTGGGACGGCGTGCTGCCGGCCACGCAGGTGCCCGGTGCCGCGCTGCCGTTCATCGGCATCAAGTAACGCGTAGCGCGGCCGGCATCCTAGGGATTCCCCTCTGTCAAGAATTGCAAAGCGGGCGCAAGGTAGGCGCATCGGCGCACCGGCGCACCGGCGCACAACGCCCGCTTTACGATCAGGCAAGCGAAGGCCGCACGCGGGCGGCGCGCTTGCCCAAGAGGCTTGCACAAGGAGACATGGATGTCGCAGTTGGATTGGACGTCCGGCGACACCGCGCCGGATCGGCAGGGCTATTACGAAACGCGCCTGGACACGGGCGATACCGCCATTTCGCTATACAGCGTGCTGGGTTGGATGCCCGTGAAAACACCGGGCAACATGGTGGGCTGGCGGCCGTTGCCGCCGGCGGCTGAACGGCAAGAAGCCGAACGCCACATCCAGGAACTGCGCGCGGCGCAGGCGCATATCCCCATGGATTACTAGCGGCAAAAAGCGCCGCATCTGGCCGGGCGCTAAAAACAGCAGTTGCGATAATGAGAATTATTTGTAAAATTCGCCACCCTGTTTCGCTGCGTAATCCGTTCGGCCCATGTCCCGCTCACCTCCGACCCGCACCGGCTGGCTCGCGTATTACGACGAGCTGGTGGGCGTATGGAGCCGCCGCACGGGCAACCGGCACGACGCCGAAGACGCGGCGCATGACGCCGTCGAACGCTTGCTGAAGGCGGACGCCAGCGTGGCGCTGAAGGCGCGCGGGTATCTGTTCCAGGCGGCAAGCCATCGCCTGATCGATCGTTGGCGGCGGCAGGATCGGGCCGAACACGTGCCGCTGGACGAATTGAACGACGCCGATCAGTTGATCGTGCAAGACCCCGATGCGCCGTTGCGGGCCGCGCGCCTGGCCGACGATCTGGCCAAAGTGCTGGCGGAATTGCCGCCCAAGTGCCGCCAGGCATTCGTGCTGAACCGCATCGAAGGCTGGACCCAGGCGGAAGTCGCCCAGCACATGGGCCTGTCCAAGAACATGATCGAACGCTATGTCATGCGCGCCATCGAGCATGCCCGCGACCGCCTGCGCGAATACACTCCATGACGATGTCTTCTACCCCTGATCACGATGATCCGCGCGACGATCCGCGCGACGCCGCCACCGCGGCGTGGTGGTTCGCGCGCTGGCATTCGGGTGACCTCACGCGACGTGACCGGCGCGCGTTTGCGCGCTGGCGGCGCGACCACCCCGAGCGCGCCCGGGAGTTCGACCGCATGCAGCAGCTGGGCGCGGCGGCGGCGGGCTTGCCGCGCGATCAGGTGCATGCCCTGTTGGGCGGCCCGGTGCCGGCGCGGCCCCGCCTCCCACGGCCTGACCGCTTCTTGACCCTGCGCGTCGCGCTGGCCTGTGCGGCCGCGGTGGTTGTCGCGCTGGGCGTGTGGTGGAACCTGCCGGTGCCCGCGCCGTCCTTCACCACCACGGTCAGCACCGAACGCGGCGAACGCCGCCAACTGAGCCTGCCCGACGGTTCCGTGCTTGAGATCAACGGCGGCACGCGCGCCACGGTCAAGCTGTATGCCGAACGCCGTGACGTGGCGTTGGACAGCGGCGAAATCACGTTTACCGTGGCGGCGGATGCCACACGCCCGTTCACCGTGGACGCCGGCAGCGGCGTGGTGCGCGTAACGGGCACGGTGTTCGACGTACGCCGCGACGCCGACCAGGTGACCGTGCTGGTGGAGTCCGGCACGGTGCAGGTGTCGGGCGGGCATTGGTGGAACCTGGGCCGCGCCGTGCTGCGCGCGGGCCATGGCCTCCGCGTGCCCGGCAGCGGCGCCATCGGCGTGCCCGCGCCCGCCGACGTGTCGGGGGCGACCGCCTGGCGGGAAGGGCGCGTGGTGTTCAAGAACGCGCCGCTGGCAGACGTCGTGCGCGACATGAACCGCTATCTGGCCACGCCGCTGCGCCTGGCCGACGATAAGGTGGGGCGCTTGCGCGTGTCCGCCTCGTTCCCGCTCGACCGCCCCGAAGCCTTGATCGATGCCTTGCCTGCCATTGCGCCCGTGCGCCTTGCGCCACGCCCCGGCGGCCCCATCGACATCTACACGCGGGCGGACGCGGCGGGCGCCGTCACAAAATAAATGGGAATGAGATTCAGGTTTATCTGCGTTTGAAACGTTCTACGAAGGAAGGCGTTGGGCCGAGCTTCATAGCCCGGCCCTTGCCACCCCCCCTCGTCGAACCGAAACAGCAGGTAGTCGTGACCTTCTTCGCACACCGAAATTCATTGCCGGCATCGCGCCGTGCCCGCGCCACCCCGCGCTTCATGCCTTCTTCCTTGACGCTGGCCATGGGCCTGGCCCTGGGTGTGGCCTTGAGTCTGGCCGCCGCGCCCGGCGCGGTGCGCGCCCAGAACGCCGGCGTGTCCATCAACATCGGCGCCCAGCCGCTGGGCGATGCGCTGCTGCAATGGGCGGCGCAGACCAAGGTGCGCGTGTTCTACGCGCCCGACGTGGTGGCCGGCCTGTCCACCCGTGGTTTCTCCGGCAGCATGACACCCGAAGAAGCGCTGCGCGGTTTGCTGCAAGGTACGGGCGTGGTGTACCGCTGGCAGGGCGACAGCATCATCCTGACGCGTGATGGCGGCGTGGCCAGCCTGGCGCCCGTGACCGTGCTGGGCAATTCGGACCCGGCCGTAACCGAAGGCACGGGCTCCTACACCACGCCCGCATCCGCGGCGGCAACCGGGCTGACGCTGTCGCTGCGCGAAACGCCGCAGTCCGTCAGCGTGGTGACGCGCCAGCGCATCGACGACCAGAACCTGCGGTCGCTGGACGAAGTGATGGGCAACGTGGTGGGCGTGCAGGTGGTCAGCGAGGATTCGGACCGCACCGATTTCTGGTCGCGCGGCTTCTACATCGACAGCCTGCAATACGACGGCGTGCCCACCACCATCGGCCTGTCCATGTATGGCGAATCCGATAACGATTCCTTCATCTATGACCGCATCGAAGTCGTGCGCGGCGCCACCGGCCTGATGACGGGCGCGGGCAACCCCGGCGCATCGATCAACCTGGTGCGCAAGCACGCCAACAGCAAGACCTTCACCGGTTCGGTCAGCGCGGGCTTCGGCTCGTGGAACCAGTATCGCGGCACGCTGGACATGTCCACGCCGTTAAACGAAGCCGGCACGGTGCGGGCCCGCATGGTCGCCGTGTACCAGGGCCGCGATTCCTATATCGACCTGTACCAAGCCAACAAGAAGGTGTTCTACGGCGTGATCGACGCCGACCTCACGCCCAACACCACCTTGAGCATCGGCGCCGACTATCAGGACAAGCGTCCGCGCGCATCCACCTGGGGCAGCCTGCCCGTGGTGTTCAGCGACGGCACGGACACGAACTGGCGGCGCTCCAAGACCACGGCGGCCGACTGGACGTATTGGCACACCACCAACGAAACCATGTTCGCCACGCTGTCGCACCGCTTCCAGAACGACTGGGAAGTGCGCGCCGACTGGTCCCATCGCAAGAGCAAGTACGACGCCAAGCTGCTGTACCTGTATGGCGACCTGGACCGCGAAACCGGCACGGGCCTGCGCGCGCTGCCGGGCTACTGGAATTCGTACGCCGACCAGACCTCGCTGGATGTGCAGGCCAAGGGGCCGTTCACCTTGCTGGGCCGCAAGCACGAAGTGGTGGTGGGCGCCATGCGCAGCCGTTATGGCGAAGACTTCTATCGCTATGGATTTGAAAGCGCGTCGCTGGCCAGCACCGGCAACTTCTATCAATGGGACGGTTCGTTCGCGCAGCCGACCTGGACGGACGCCACGTTGCGCGACACGGTCACGCATCAGCAGGGCGCGTACGCCGCGGCGCGCTGGTCGCTGACCGACCGCCTGACCGCCATCACGGGCGGCCGCTACGCCACGTGGGAATCCAAGTCCGACACGCGCGACCAGAAGGACTCGCAGTTCATTCCCTACGCGGGCGTGGTCTACGACATCAACGACACGTATTCCACCTACGTCAGCTACACCGACATCTTTCAGCCGCAGGATAACCGCGACCGCAACGGCAACTACCTGGACCCGGTGCAAGGCAAGAACTACGAAGTGGGCGTCAAGGGCGAATACCTGGACGGCCGCTTGAACACGTCGATTGCGCTCTTCAAGGTCAAGCAAAGCAAGCTGGCGGTGCTGGATGGCGACGCGCTGGTGCCGGGCTCGATGGACCAGGCCTACACCACCGCCGACGGCGTCACGACCAAGGGCGTGGAACTGGAAGTCAGTGGACAGTTGGCGCCGGGCTGGAACGCCTACGCGGGCGGCACGTACTACACCAGCCGAGATGCCGGAGGCGTGTCCGTCAACACCGAACGGCCACGCGCCATGGCCAAGCTGTTCACCACGTACCGCTTGCCGGGCGACTGGAGCCGCCTGACCGTGGGCGGCGGCGTCAACTGGCAGATCTCGACCTATAGCCAGGTCAGCGCGGGCGACGATACCGTGACGGCCAAGCAGAAGGCCTACGCCATCTACAACCTGATGGCGCGCTACGACTTCAGCTCGGCCTTGTCGGCGCAGTTGAACGTGAACAACCTGTTCGACAAAAAATACTATATGGGCGGCGTCGCCAGCCAGGTGTATTACGGCGAACCCCGCAGCGTGTTCGTCAACCTGACCGCCAAGTTCTGATCGGGGGCCCCGGCAAATCCCGTATTGAAAACGATTCAAAGATATTTATAATTGCGAATCATTTTCATTTTGTTTAGGGATCTGGCGGCGACGCCGGGGCGCTCCGCCATGCCATCCTCTTCCTTCGCGGCCCATGCCGAGGTGCAATCGGTTTACCAGGCTCACCACCAGTGGCTGCGCAATGTGCTCCAGCGCAAGCTGGGCAATGCCTGCGATGCGGCCGACGTGGCGCACGATACGTTCGAACGGCTGATCCGCGCCAACGTGCGCGAACCCTTGGCCGAGCCGCGCGCCTATCTGCGTACCATCGCCACGCGCCTGGTCATTGGCCGGGCCCGCCGCGCCGCACTGGAAGCTGCCTATGCCGAGTCCCTGGCGCTGCAACCCGTGGCGGTCGAACCGTCGGTGGAACATCGCGCGCTGATCCTGGAAGCGCTGGAACAGATCTGCGAACTGCTGGACACGCTGCCCATGAACAGCCGCCGCATCTTCCTGATGGCGCAGGTGGATGGCATGTCGTATGCCGAGATCGCGCAACAGCTGGGCCTGACGCCCAACGCGGTGCAAAAGTCCCTGGCCCGCGCATTGGTGCATTGCTACACGGCGGTCTACGGATGAGCCGGGGCTTGATGGACGGCGCCAAGCTGCTGCGCCCGCACGCGCCCGAGGCCGGGCGCGTCGATCCCAAGGTGTTGCGACAGGCGGCTGACTGGTGGACGCGCTTGCGCGAAGACGCCAGCGATGCCGACCGCGCGCGCTTCGAACAATGGCGGCGCGCGCAGCCCGCGCATGAACTGGCCTGGCAACGCTTGACCGCGTTAACGCGCGATGTGGCGACGGGTGTGGCGCAGGCCGGCTTTGACGTGGCTGCCCACACGTTGCGCCAGGCGCCCTTGATCCAATCGCGCCGCAACGCCATCCGGTGGATGGTGACGGCGGCGGGCCTGGGCTTCGGCGCGTGGGCGGTGGGCGAAGCCGGCGGCGTGCGCCGCTTGGCGGCCGACCTTTCCACCGGCACCGGCGTACGCCGGGCGCTGACCTTGCCCGACGGCACGCGGCTGGAACTGAACACGGCCAGCGCGGTGGACCTGCGCTACACCGCCACCTTGCGCGAGGTGGTGCTGCGCGAAGGTGAAATCCTGGTGACGACGGCGCAAGACGCCAAGGTCCGGCCGTTCCACGTCCGCACGCGCAGCGGCATCCTCACGCCGGTGGGCACGCGCTTTGTGGTGCGCGATCTGGACGATGGCCGGGCGCTGCGCGTGGCCGTGCTGGAAGGCGCGGTTGACGTGCGCGGGCTGGACCCGGCGGATGCGCCGCGCCGTGTGCACGCGGGCAAGCAGGCAGAATTTTCCAAGGCGGGCGGCTATGCGCAGCGCCCGCTTGAGGCGGCGGCGTCGGCCTGGACCAACGGCATGCTGATCGCCGACGAAATGCCGCTGGCGCAGTTCCTGCAAGAGTTGGGCCGCTATCGACCGGGCCGGCTGGCCTGTTCCGGCGAGGCGGCCGCGCTGCGCGTGGTCGGCGCGTTTCCGCTGGCCGATACCGAGCGCGTGCTGGACATGCTGCAAGACGTGCTGCCCGTGCGCGTGCGCCGCTACACCCGTTATTGGGTGTCGGTGGGGCTTGCCTAAAAAGTTGTAACCGGAACGGCGTAACGCGCCCGCTTGCGCGTCATGTAAGGAAAGCAGCCCGATCGCATCCACCCGCGCGGCGCTGCGCCCATCCTTCATGAGCCAGGAATCGCCCTTCATGTCTTCTCGTCCTGCCCGCGTGGCGCCCGCCGCCCGCCTATCCTCGCCGCGCCGCCAACTCTTGCCACGCACCCGTCTCAGCGTTGCCCTGCATCTGGCCTTGCCCGCCATCGCCCTGGCGGCCCCGTGGCCGTCCACCGTGCATGCGCAAGCGGCCTCCGCGGACCCGCGCGCGGTGACGTTCGACATTCCGGCCGGGCCGCTCAGCACGGCGTTGGGCGCGTTTGGCGTGCAGGCGGGCGTGATGGTGGCCTCGGACCCGGCACTGACAGCCAACGCCCGCACCCGTGGCGTATCGGGCACGCAGTCGGTGGACACGGCGTTGTCCGAACTGCTGGCGGGCACCGATTTGCAGGCCGTGGGCCGCGCCGGTGGCGGGTACCGTTTGCAAGCCGCGCCGGCCGCCGGGCAGGCGGCAACGCTGGCGCCCGTGACGGTGACGGGCAGCTACAACCCCACGACAGACGGCACGGGGTCCTACACCACACCCGCCGTCACCATCGGCAAAACCACGCAGGCGCTCAAGGACATTCCGCAGTCCATCACCGTGCTGACGCGCCAGCGCATGGATGACCAGGTGATGACCAGCCTGCCGGACGCCATCAACAACACAGCCGGCATGGTCGGCGTGCAAGGCGTGGGGGCGGGCGTGGCGATCAATTCGCGGGGCTTTCCGGTCGACCTGCTGCAATACGACGGCGTGTCCCTGCTGCGCAACAGCTACAGCCTGGGCAACTGGGAGCAGGACTCGCTGGTGTTCTACGACCGCGTGGAAATCCTGCGTGGCGCGGCCGGCCTGCTGCAAGGCGCGGGCAGCCCGGGCGGGGCGATCAACCTGGTGCGCAAGCGCGGCGGCGCCGAACCGTCGGTGGTGCTGTCCGGCAAGGCCGGCTCTTGGGACCACTACGGCCTGACGCTGGATGCGGGCGGACCACTGAACGCCGCCGGCACGCTGCGCGGGCGCGTGGTGGTGGACGAAGACCAAAGCCATTCGTATATCGACTACGTGTGGGACAAGACGCGCAACCTGTACGCCGCGCTGGACTTCGACGTGACCGAGGACACCACGGTGGGCATCGGCATCAGCAACCGCTACAGCCGCTCGCGTCCGATGATTGTGGGCTACCCGCGCTACCAGGACGGCGGCGCCATCGATCTGCCGCGCTCGACGTTTACCGGGTCCACCTGGAACCGCGCCAAGAACGACCAGACGATCTTCAACGCCGACCTCACGCATCGCTTGAACGACGCCTGGCGTTTCAAGCTTGCCGGCGTCGCCATGAACGAGAAGAACACCACGGTGCATCAACGCGTGGCCGACGCCGTGCAGCGCGACGGCAGCGGCTTGTCGTATGGCGATTTCGGCGTGGACTTCAACAGCAAGCAGCGCGGGGCGGACATGTCCGTCAGCGGCAGCTTCAATGCGCTGGGCATGGACCAGGAAGTGGTGCTGGGCGCCAACTATTCCAAGCTGACCACGAACGACCGCTTCACGCGGGTGTGGGAAGAAAACGGCAATATCTTCGACCTGGACCACCATCGCCCGTGGCAGGACATCGAATCCATCGCGGCGGCCAGCGGCTATGACTCGCGCAGCAGCTACGACATCCGCCAAAAGGGCATCTACGGCACGTGGCGCGTCAAGCCTACCGAGTCGCTGGCGCTGATCGGTGGCGGCCGCGTCGGCTGGTATGACTATTCCTACAGCGGCGGCGGCAGCACCACCACATCCAGCACATCCGGCAAATTCATCCCGTACGCCGGCATCGTCTATTCGCTGACCGAAAACTGGTCCGCCTACACCAGCTACACCACGGTGTTCGAACCGCAGACGCAGCGCACGCAGGAAGGCAGCCTGCTCAAGCCCATCGAAGGCAACAACTACGAAGTGGGCATCAAGGGCGAACTGGCGGACGGGCGCATCAACACGCTGCTGGCGCTGTTCCGCTACGACCACAAGAACCGTGCCGTCAACGATTACGCTGCCGGCTTCGCGTGCGACGGCTGGTATTGCTCGCGCGCGTCGGGCAAGGTGCGCAGCCAAGGGGTGGAAGCGGAAGTGTCGGGTGAAGTGCTGCGCGGGCTGGAGCTGTACGCGGGCTACACCTACAACACCACCAAGTACCTGGAAGACCCCGACAACAAGGGTCAGGTCTTCAACACGTGGACGCCCAAGCACATGCTGCGCCTGTGGGCCAACTACAAGCTGCCAGGCATGATGAACCGCCTGAGCGTGGGCGCGGGCGTCAACACGCAGACCGACACGGTCAGTTCGGACCGCGCCTTCAAGCTGGCGGGCTTCACCATCTGGAATGCGCGCGTGGGTTATCAGGCCACGCCGGAACTGAGCATCGGCCTGAACGTCAACAACGTGTTCGACAAGAAGTACTACGTGCCGTCCTACAACACGTTGAACAGCAACAACTACTACGGCCAGCCACGCAACTTCATGCTGACGTTCCGCTACGCGCCGAAGCTGTAAGGCCCGGCTAGGCCCCCATCAGCGCGTGCACCTTGCGCGCCAGCTCATCCAGCGCAAAAGGTTTCGCCAGCGTGGGGGCGCCGGACTCGGCCAGCGTCTGTGAACCCGAACCGGTGATGAAAAGCACCTTCAGGCCGGGCCGCAACATCCGGCCGGCGTCGACCACCTGGCGCCCGTCCATGCGGCCGGGCAGGCCCAGGTCGCAAATCAGCAGATCGATCTGGCCCGGCGCCGACAGCGCGCGCAACGCGCTGGAACCGTCGGTGGCCTGAATCACGGCGTAGCCCAGTTCGGACAACGTTTCGACAACCACGGCGCGCACCGAGACGTCGTCCTCGGCGACCAGCACCGTCGCGCCGGTGGAGGCGCGCGGCGGTTCCAGGCGCGCGGACATTTCGACGGGCGCCAGCGGCCCGTCAAAACGCGGGAAGTACAGGCTCATGGCCGTGCCCTGGCCGGGCCGCGAATTGACCTGCACCTGCCCGCCGGACTGCCGCACAAAGCCATACAGCATCGACAGGCCCAGCCCCGTGCCCTGGCCGGGCGACTTGGTGGTGTAGAACGGTTCAAAAATGCGCTGCATGGTTTGCGGCGTCATGCCGCAGCCGGTGTCCGTGACCGTCAGGCGCAGGTAGTCGCCCATGGGCAGCCCGCGTTCGCGCGAGGTCTGCTCGGTCAGCGTGACCTTGGCCGTTTCGATGCCCAGCCGGCCTTGCCCTTCCATGGCGTCGCGCGCGTTCAGGCACAGGTTCAGCAGCGCGTTTTCAAATTGGTGCGGGTCAACCCAGGCCGCCCACAGCTTGGGCTCGCACGCCAGGTCCAGCGCAATGCCGGGGCCCACGCTGCGGCGGATCAAGTCTTCCATGCCGCGCACCAGGTGGTTCACATCCACCGCTTGCGGCGACAGGGGCTGGTTGCGCGAAAACACCAGCAGCCGGTGCGTTAGCGCGGCGGCCCGTTCGGTGCCGCGCTGCGCCACTTCAATGTGGCGTTCAAGCTCGCCCAACCGTTGCTGCGCCAGCCGCAGGCTGATCAGCTCCAGGCTGCCCGCGATGCCCATCAGCAAATTGTTGAAATCGTGCGCCAGTCCGCCGGCCAGTTGGCCCACGGCTTCCATCTTCTGGCTTTGGCGCAAGGTGTCTTCAGCTTGCCGCAGGGCTTCGGCCTGCGCGCGTTCCGCCTGCACCCGCGACGTGGTTTCGATCACGGTGTCGATCATGCCGACCACCGCGCCGGTTTCGTCGCGAACGGGGCTGTAGCAGAAGGTGAAAGCGGCTTCCTCGGCCTGGCCGAATCGTTCGATGACCAGCGGGTAATCTTCGATGAAGGTGGCTTCGCCGGCGAAGGCGCGGTCGGCGATGGGGCCGATCATGGCCCAGGCTTCGCTCCAGACATCGCTGAACGGGCGGCCCAGCGCTTCGGGCTTGGCGCCCAGGATGGGCCGGAACGCGTCGTTGTAGATGGTGATGAGTTCCCGGCCCCAGACCAGGCAAGACGGAAAGCGGGACGACAGCACCATGCCCGCCGCCACGCGTAGCGCCGTGGGCCATTCGCTGATGGGGCCTAGCGGCGTGGCGGCCCAATCGAAGTCAGCCACCTTCCTGCCCATCTCGCCGCCGCCGGCAAGAAAAGAGGGGAACGTCGGAAGGTTCTGCATGGTGGTATTGGCGAGGGAACGGGTGCTTGATTCTATCTGACGCCCTTGGCGAAGTTAAGCCATGCGGCTTGCGGAATATCAAAGGACTTGCACCCCGTTTGCCATACCCGCGCGCGCGATGAAAGGGCGATTGATATAAAATAAAAATCGTTCCCATTTGCGATATCGCGTCAGGTGCGCCTTGCCTGCTTCCCACTTATCCACCTTTGACAACGTCACGAAGCTCTATCGTGATCATCACGGCTGGCTGTCGATGTGGCTGCGCAAAAAGCTCGGCAATTCCTTTGACGCGGCCGATCTGGCGCACGACACCTTTGTGCGCTTGATGTCGGGGCGTCGCCATGACGGCGCCGGTCCCGAGCCGCGCGCGCTGTTGACGCACATTGCCAAGGGCCTGGTCGTGGACCACTGGCGCCGCCGCGCGATCGAGGACGCCTACCTGGCCGTGGTGGCGCAACTGCCCCCGCGCGAGGCGCCATCGCCGGAGCAGAGCGCGCAGATCCTTGAAACATTGCACGCCATCGACACCACGCTACGCACCTTGCCGGCCAAGACCCGCGAGGTTTTTTTGTTGTCGCAATTCGATGGCATGACGTATGCCGACATCGCCACGCGCGAGCGCGTGTCGCTGGCCACCGTCAAGCGCCACATGCAGCGCGCGCTGACGGCCTGCCTGATCGCCTTTGCCGGGCACGCGCCATGAGCGGCGTCGTGGGCGGCAACACGGGAAGCAACACAGGCGGCAACTCGGGCGGCAACGCGGGAGGCAACACGGGCGGCAACGCACGCGGCAACGCAGGTGGCAACACGGGCGGCGCCATCGATCCCGCCATCCTGCAAGAAGCCGCCGGCTGGCTGGTGCGCTTGCAGTCCGAAACCCTGTCCGCCGCTGACCGCGCCGCCTTTGATCGGTGGCGCGACCGCAGCGCATCGCATCGCGCGGCCTGGGCGCGGGTGGAGGACATGTTGCGGGGTTTCGGCCAGGTGCCGCCCGCCATTGGCAGCCACACCCTGCGCCGACTGGACCGGCCCGGCCGACGCCAGGCGATACGCGCGCTGGGCGCGCTGCTGGTGCTGGGCCCGGCTGCCGTGGCCGGTTGGCGCGGCCTGCCCTGGCGCGGCCTGTCCTGGCGCGAATGGGTGGCCGATGCGCGCACCGCCACGGGCGAACGCCGCCGGCTGGACCTGGCCGACGGGACGCAACTGGTGTTGAACACGGCCACCGCCGTCGACATCCAGTACACGGCCGATGAGCGCGTGCTGTGGCTGCGCGCCGGCGAAATCCTGCTGACCACCGGCCGCGATCCCTCGCCCGTGTACCGCCCTTTTATCGTGCGCACGGCGCAGGGGACGATACGCGCGCTGGGCACGCGCTTTATGGTGCGCGATGACGGCGCGGGCATACGCGTGGCGGTGTTCGATGGCTCGGTGCGAATACAGCCGCAGGGCGGCGGCGGGCATTCGGAGCCAGCTTCGATGCTTCTGCACGCGGGGCAGCAAACCGTGTTCACTGCCGACGACGTGGCGCCCGCGTCCGCCGCCGATACCGCGTCTGCCTCTTGGGAGCGGGGCATGTTGACCGTGCGCGACTGGCGCCTGGCCGATCTGGTGGACGAACTGGGCCGGTACCGGCGCGGCGTGTTGCGTTGCGATCCGGCCGTGGCGGGGCTGCGGGTATCGGGCGCCTTTCCCCTGGCTGATATCGACGGCAGCCTGCGCCTGCTGGAAAAAACCCTGCCGGTGCGCATCAGCCGCGTCACGCCGTTCTGGATCACGGTGACCGGCCGCCCCGACGTTACAAACTAATTGCGTTTTGGCTGAGCCTTTTTTTCGCTTCGTCCGGTGTACCGGGTGAATCGTCGCGACACGCGAGCGCCACCCCGTCCCTTACGAAGGATCGTTTCATGGTTTTCCGAAATACCCGTACGCCGCGCCTGCCCCGTGGCATCGCCACCCCGTCGTCCTGGGCGACGATGAGGCAAACCACCGGTACGGGCCTGATGCTGCTGGCCGTGGCGGGCGCGCCAGTGGCCGCCACGGCAGCGCCGGAGGCAAGCGCCGTTGCGTCGGGCGCCGCCGCGCCTTCCGCAGCCGCTCCGGCCCTGCGCCAGTCTTACGCCATTGGCGCCGGTCCGCTGGGCGACGTGCTGGCGCAGTACGCGGCGGCGGCGGGTGTGCCGCTGTCGTTTGACTCGACCTTGCTGGCCGGGCAGCAAAGCAGCGGCATTGTGGGCGCCTACACCGTGCGCGAAGGCTTTGCGCGCTTGCTGGACGGGTCCGGCTATACCGTGGCCGATCAGGGCGCGGGCGCCTATTCGCTGCGCAAGCTGCCGGCCGGCGACGCCGGCGCGGCGACGCTGCTGCCCAGCATCACCGTGGCCGGATCGGGCGTGACCCCGTCAGCCCTGCCGCCCGAGTTTGCGGGCGGCCAGGTGGCACGCGGCGCGCGCATGGGCCTGCTGGGCAATCGCGACGTCATGGATACGCCGTTCAACGTCACCAGCTACACCTCTGAAATGTTGACCAACCGCCAGTCCGTCACGCTGGCCGACGCGCTGAACGCCGAGCCCTCGGTACGCTTTACCGGGCAGATCGGCGGCGTGACCGATTCTTTTTATATCCGCGGCTTTCCCATCGGCGAAGGCAACCTGGGCGAAATCGCGTTCGACGGCGTGTACGGCGTGGCCCCCAACTATCACGTCTTCACCGACTACATCGAACGCGTCGAAGTGTTGAAAGGCCCGGCCGCGCTGCTGTACGGCATGTCGCCCAATAGCGGCGTGGGGGGCGTGATCAACATGGTGCCCAAGCGCTCGCTGCCGCAAGACCTGACGCGCCTGTCGGCCGACTACGTTGGCGATTCGCAGTTTGGCGGCCGCGTGGACCTGAGCCGCCGCTTCGGCAATGACGGCGAATGGGGCGTGCGAGTCAACGGCATGCATCGCCAGGGCGACACGCCGCTGGACAACCTGTCATCGCGCACCGACATCGGCGCCTTGTCGCTGGACTATCAGGGCGAACGCCTGCGCGCCTCGCTGGACCTGTTGACCCAACATGAAAAAGTCGACGCGCCCACGCGCCCCTTCCTGGTGGCTTCCGGCATCGACGTGCCACATGCCGCCGACGGCCGCCGCAACGCCACGCAGCCCTGGGGCTGGTGGAAGTCCGATGGCCAATCCGCGCTGTTGCGCGTGGAATACGACATCAGCGACCGCCTGACCGTGTTCGCCGATGCGGGCGGATCGGACACCGACGTGTCGCGCCTGTCCGACCAGACGCCCACCATCGTCAACAGCGCGGGCGACACGCTGGTCACGCCCAACAACTTCCGCTTCAAGGTCGAGCGCAGCACCTACAACGCCGGCCTGCGCGCCAAGCTGGATACCGGGCCGGTGCGCCACGCCATCAGCTTCATGGGCAGCCTGTACAGCGACCGCAACCTTCAGGCCAGCGTGTCGGGCACCCCGCTGACGTCCAACATCTATCACCCCATCACACGCCCCGAGCAGAACATACCCGCGCCGCGCAACGTGCCCAAGGTGTCTTCGTCCGACCTGACCGGGCTGGCTCTGGCCGACACGATGAGCATCCTGGACGAGCGCGCGCAGTTGACGCTGGGCGTGCGCCAGCAGCGCATCGAATCGCGCAACTTCAACGCCACGACCGGCGTGCGCACGGTGAGCTATGACGAAAGCGCCACCACGCCGCTGGCGGGCCTGGTCGTGAAACCGTGGAGCAACGTGTCGCTGTATGCCAACTACATCGAAGGCTTGAGCAAAGGCGACGTGGCGCCGGCCACTGCGTCCAACGCCGGGCAGGTGTTCAAGCCCTACAAGGCCAAGCAAAAGGAAGTGGGCGTAAAGGTGGAGTTGGACAACGCGATGCTGACCTTGAGCGCGTTTGAAATCACCAAGCCCAGCGGTCAGTTGACCAACGGCGTGTACGGCGCGGACAGCGAACAACGCAATCGCGGACTGGAGCTGGGCCTGTCCGGCGAACCGCTGCGCGGCTTGCGCCTGTTGGGCGGGGTGACCTGGCTGGACGCCGAGCTGACGCGCACCAATAGCGCCGCCACGGTCGGCAACCGGCCGGTGGGCGTGCCGACATTCTCGGCCAACCTGGGCGCGGAATGGGACACGCCGTGGGTCGCCGGGCTGACGCTGACCGGCGGCATGGTCTATACCGGGCGCGAATACATCAATCAGGCCAACACGCAGTCGGTGCCGTCGTGGACCACGTTCGACGTGGGCGCGCGTTACGCGATGCGCGTGCAGGGCAAGGACGTGACGTTGCGCGCCAATGTGGTCAACGTGACCAACCGCGCGTACTGGTCCGGCGTGGCGTCCTACGGCACGATTTCGCAAGGCGTGCCGCGCACGCTGATGCTGTCGGCGTCGATGGATTTCTGATCGGCGTGTCCACAGATCGGCGGGCCCACAGTAAGGCCCATGCGCGGAGCAGGCGCGTTCCTGCCCGCGCATGCCGGTTGCTGCTGGCCTCAAGCCTCAAGCCCGGCTGCGCGCGAACACCATGCACACCGGGCTGCCCACGCGCACTTCGTAGCCGTCGTGCGCCAGCGTGCCGTCATGCGCGTTGACGCGCATGCGCACCAGCGTGTCGCTGTCTTCGTTCAGCACGAAGCAGAAGCGGCCGTCGGGCGATAGCGTGAAAAAGCGGGGCGTCTTGCCGCCCGACGGCACGTGCTGCACGGGCGTCAGGCGGCCACTGGACGGGTCCACCCGAAACACGGCGATGCTGTCGTCGCCCCGGTTGGACACGTACAGGTGGCGGCCGTGGGCGTCCACCGCGATGCCGGCGGCGCGGCTGTTGCCGGTACAGGTGTCCGGCAATGATGGCAGCACCTGGAAGGGCTGCAACGCGCCTGCCGTGACCGTGTAGGCGGCCACGGTGTTGTCCAGCTCGTTCACCACATACAGCCAGCGGCCGGTGGGATGAAACGCGGCATGCCGCGGGCCGGCGCCTTCGCGCGTATCGGCCACGCTGTGGGGCGCATCGCCCGCGCCGTGTTGGTCCAGCGCGAAGACGAACACGCGATCCAGCCCCTTGTCGGGCACGGCCACGAAGTGTCCCGACGGATCGACCACGTTGTAGTGCGGCTTGGCAAAGGGCTGCTCTTTGCGGTGCGGGCCGGGCTGGCCGGGCATGGCGATGCGTTGCGCCACCGGACCCAGGGCGCCGTCATCCGCCACGGGCAACACGGCCAGCGTGCCGCTCAGGTGGTTGGACACCATCAGGAAGCGGCCCGACGGCGCCAGCGCCAGGTGCACGGGGTTGCGGCCCTGGCAGTCCTGCTGGTGCCACGGGGTCAGCGCGCCTTGATGCGGGTCGCGATGCAGCGCGCTGACTTCGTGGCTGTCGCCGTGCACGGTGTAGAGCACGGGCAGCGCGGGATGCGGCAGCAGATAAGAGGGGTTCAGCAGGCCCCCCACTACCTGTGTCAACGTCAAGGCGCCGGTGTCGGGGGCGTAGTCAAAGACGCTGATGCCATCGCCGCGGGCATTGCGTTCGCGCGTGGTGCGCGAGCCGATATAGACGTGCATGGGCTTGCCTTCTTTACAAAAAAACAGGCGGCCGGGCACGTCATCGCGCGTCAGGCCGGGGAAGTCAGGATGCCGCTGATGCGCGACAGGTTGTCCAGCGTGCTGCGCAGGTGGCTGGACAGCGCGGCGGCGGCTTCATCGTTGCGCTCGCGTTCCAGCAAATCAAGTATGGCCAGGTGCTGATCGCAGTGCTGTTGGTAGCGGCTGCGGTCCTGCATGGACCGGTACGACAGCAAGCGGCGCACGCGGTTCACGCGCTTGATGGTGTCGATAAAAAACGGGTTGCCCGAGGCTTCAACCAGCGATTCATGAAAGCGCACGCCGCGCTCGTGCAGCTGGTCGGCCGTGTCGGTGGCGATGCCGCCGTCCAGCAGGTGTTTCTCGGCGGCGCGGCAGCGTTCGATGACACTTTTTTCGATGCGGAACGTGGGCTCCAGCAACGCGGCCGGTTCCAGCGCAAGACGCAGCCGGTACGACTGCAACAGGCTGTCCGGCGTGGTCATCATGGACGAGAATTCCCAGCCATAGCCGGGCCGGCGCTGCGCCCAGCCTTCTTGCGACACGCGCGCCAGCAACGCCTGCGTTTGCGCGTTGGTCAGCGCATAGCGCACCCGCAACTGCGCTTCGCTGCATTGCATGGGCAACTGGCCACGCAACAGGTCGTCGGCCAGCTTGAAGTAGCTTTGCGTGACGATGTCGTTAGCCGAGGGCGGCGCCAGTTCGGCCAGATGGTCCGGGTCGTCGGGCAGGGCGTCAAAGTCCTGCTGCAAGAAGTAGCCGCGATTGGGTTTGCGCGCCACGATGCCGTGGCGCTCCAGCACGCCCAGCGCGTCGTTGACGGGCGAACGCGACAGGCGCAGCCGGTCAGCCAGCTTTTGCGCGGTCAGGTGCGCGCCGCCCGGCAGGCGGTCTTGCCGGATGACTTCAAGAATTTTGGTGACGGTATTGGTCTGCGCGCTCATGGGGTCGTGGCGGGTCGGAGTGTGTCCGCTAGGATAGCGGGAATGACGCCGCCCATCCGCAACAAACGCACGTCCAACTGGGTCTCGACGGCCGCCGTGGCGTGCAACGCTTGCACGGCGCCATTGGCGCGCAAGATGCGCACCGGCACCGACAGGCGCGGGGCCAGCCTGGCGGCCGGCGCATCGATCTCAATCCGGTCGCCGGACTGCATGGCCAGCGTGTCCGGCGTCACCCCGTCCGGCAGCCGCAGCGGCAGGATGCCCATGCCGATCAGGTTGGACCGGTGGATGCGTTCAAAACTCACGGCCAGCACGGCGCGGATGCCCAGCAGCCGCTGGCCCTTGGCGGCCCAGTCGCGCGATGAGCCCGTGCCAAAGCGCGCGCCGGCCAACAGCACCACGGGCTGCCCGTCCTGGCGGTAGTGTTCGGCCGCTTCCCAGATGGGTTCGACGCGCCCGCTGGGCGCGTGGCGCGTGTGGCCGACGGGGGCATCCGGGCATAGCCGGTTGACCAGGCTTTTGCTGTAGAACGCCGCGCGCATCATCACTTCCCAATTGCCACGGCGCGAGGCGAACACGTTCAGATCGTTGCGGTTGTCGCCGCGCTGGACCAGGTAGTCGGCAATCAGGCTGTCGGGCGGGATGGCGCTGGCGGGCGACAGGTGGTCGGTGGTGATGTCGTCGCCCAGCACCAGCAGCGGGTGGGCGACGTAGTGGCCCAACTGCCCGGCCTGTTCGGTTGCGGCAAAGGGCGGGCGGCGCAGCGCGGTGGACGCCGGGTCCCACGGAAAACGCGGCGTGTCCGGCGATTGCAGCGCCTGCCACGCCGGGTTGGCGCTGGCGATCTTGAACGCGGCGCGGTAGTCGTCCGGCTGCAAACCCCGCGCCATGGCGGCGTCGATGTCGGCATCGCTGGGCCACAGCTCGTGCAAGGGTACGGGGCGCCCGTCCGCTGCGGTCTGTACGGGCTCTTGCGACAGGTCGCGTTCGGCATCGCCGGCCAGCGCAAAGGCAATGACCAGCGGTGGCGACATCAGGAAGCCCAGGTCCAGGTCCGGGTGGATGCGGCCGGTGAAGTTGCGATTGCCCGACAGCACGGCAACGGGGTGGACCGCGCCGACGGCCATGGCGTCGCGCACCGGGCCGGGCAGCGACCCGGAATTGCCGATGCAGGTGGTGCAGCCATACCCCACGATGTCGAAACCCACCGCCGCCAGGTCGTCCAACAGGCCGGCGCGCGCCAGGTAGTCGGCGGCGGCGGGCGAGCCCGGGCCCAGCGACGTCTTCACCCAGGCCGGCACGCGCAGGCCGGCCTGGCGCGCCTTGCGGGCCAGCAGGCCGGCCGCCATCAACAGGCGCGGGTCGGACGTATTGGTGCAACTGGTGATGGCCGCGATGGCGACCGGGTAGCGTGGCAAGCCGCCCACGGCGGGCGCCGCGGGTTGGAAATTCAGCGCGGCCAGGATGGGCTTGGTGTGGCCGTAAGGGTGCAGGTCCTGCGGCCGCTTCGGGCCGGCCACGTGCATGCCGACCTGGTCCAGCGCGATCTCGATCACGCGCGTGTAGCGTGGGCTGGCTTGCGGGTCCAGCGCGATGCCGGCGTGTTCGGCGTAGGCGGCCACGCGCGCGATGTGGGCCTCGGTGCGGCCGGTCTGGCGCAGGTAGTCCAGCGTGGCGGCGTCGATGGGAAAGTAGCCGGTGGTGGCGCCGTATTCGGGCGCCATGTTGGCGACCACGCAGCGGCTGCCCGCCGACAGGCTGCTGACGCCCGGGCCGAAGAATTCCACGAATTCGCCCGACACCTCGATGGCGCGCAGCCGTTGCGTTACGGTCAGGGCCAGATCGGTGGCGGTAACGCCGGGGGCCAGCGCGCCGGTCAGGCGCACGCCGATCACATCGGGAATGCGCAGCAATGTCGGCATGCCGAACATCACTGTCTGCGCCTCCAGCCCGCCCACGCCCCAGCCCAGCACGCCGATGCCGTTGATCATGGGCGTGTGGCTGTCGGTGCCGATCATCATGTCCGGAAACAGCAGGCCGTCATCGCCCTGGCAGACCACGGTGGCCAGCTGTTCCAGGTTGATGGTGTGCATGATGCCGGTGCCCGGCGGGTGGATGCGCACGTTGGACAAGGCCTTGGACGCCCAGCGCAGGAAGCGGTAGCGCTCGGCGTTGCGGCGCAATTCCAGGTCCAGGTTCAGCGCGGCGGCGTCCGCCCGCGCATAGGCCTCGACGGCCAGCGAATGGTCCACCGACACGTCCACGGGCAGCACGGGGTTGAGCACGGCGGGGTCGGTGCCGGCTTCGGCCAAGGCGTCGCGCATGGCGGCGATGTCGACCAGCGCGGGGGTGCTGGTGGTGTCGTGCATCAGCACGCGGCCGGGCTGAAAGGCGATCTCGGCGTCGCTGGTGCCCTGGTCCAGCCAGCGCAGCAGGGCGGACACGGCGGCGTCGCGTTCGTTGCCCTGCATGTTGCGCAGCGCGTTTTCCAGCAGCAGGCGCAGCACCACGGGCAAGCGCCAGTAATCCGCGCCGACCATCGCGGGCAGGTCCAGGCAGGTGTGTGCGACGCCGTTCAGCGTGAAGCGAGCGTGGCGCGGCGGCAAGGCATTGGTGTTTTCCATAGCTGCAAGTTTTGCATATTGCACATATAAAATGCAATTAAGTAAAAACCCGGCCGTCGTTTCGAACAGGCCGAAACGGCCGAACGCCCAGCAAGCGGAAGGCCAAACAGGAGACTTGCCATGCCCCCCATCCGACTGCCCGCCGCCGCGACGGCGCGCGCCCTGCCATTGCGGCTGCCATTTCGTCTGTCTTTGAGGCTGCCTTTGCCGCTGACTTCGCCGCTGACTTTGCCGCTGACTTCGCCGCTGACTTTGCCGCTGAATTTGCGGACGGCTTTACGGGCAGCTTTACGGGCAGCTTTACGGACGGCTTTGCGGCCGGCGCTCTTGCTGCCCCTGGCCTTCGGCCTGGGCGCCGCCGTCCTGCCCGCCGCCTCGGCCGTGGCGGCCGATACCGGCCGGCCCATCAGCTTGATCGTGCCGTTTGCGGCAGGGGGCGGCGTCGACGGCATGGGCCGTTTGCTGGCCGAACGCCTGCGCAGCGAAATGCCGCAGGGCGTCGTGGTGGAAAACAAGCCCGGCGCCAGCGGCATGCTGGGCGCGCAGACGGTGGTGCGTTCCGCCCCGGACGGCACCACCTTGCTGCTGGGGTCGGCGGGCGAAACCGCCATCAACCCGCTGGTGTTCAAGAGCAAGATGCAATATCAGCCGGAAAAGGATCTGGTGCCGATCGCGCTGATCGCGCGGGTGCCCAATGTGCTGGTGGCCAACCCCAAGCTGCCCGTCAGTAATGTGGAGCAGCTGGTCGCGTATGGCCGTGCGCATCCCGACAAGCTGACGTACGCCACCAGCGGCGTGGGCAATCCGCAGCACCTGAACGGTGAACTGTTGCAATCGCTGGCCGGAATCAAGATGGTGCACGTGCCGTACAAGGGCGCGTCGGCACAGCTGGTGGACGTGGCGGCCGGCAGCGTGGACCTGACGTTTGTCAGCCTGGCGGGCGCCTTGCCTTTCATCAAGAGCGGCAAGGTCAAGCCGCTGGCCGTCACGTCGGCCAAGCGGGCCTCGTTCGCGCCGGACATTCCGGCCGTGGCTGAAACGCCATCCCTGAAGGACTATGCGCTGGAAAACTGGTTCGGCGTGTTCGTGGCGGCCGGCACCCCGCCAGCCGTGCAGCAGAAGTTGGCCGCCGCCATCGACCGCAGCCTGCGTGACGAAAAATTCGTGGCCAGCATCCGCGACCTGGGCGGCGAGGTGCAACCGATGAGCCAGGACGAATTCCGCGCCTTCATCAAGGCGCAGACAGCGGTGTTCGCCAAGGTGGTGGCGGACGGCAATATCACGGCGGACAACTAGCCCTGGCTCGCGTCGTGCAGCAGCAGTTCCAACCCCACGCGCTGTCCCGACCGCACCCGGCTGATGGCGTGCCGGGCGGTCACGCGGTAGATCCCTTGTGCGCCTTGTACCGGCCGGTGCGACACCGCGATCACCGCCGCGTCGCCCAACTTCAAGGGCAGCACCATGGGGCGGGACTGCATGCGCGGGCGCTGCTCGGTCATCACGAATTCCCCGCCCGTGAAATCCACATCGGGCTCGGACAATAGCGCGACCAGTTGCAGCCTGAATACGGCTTGCCCGTTGTCGTGATGCGTCAACGCTTGATAGTCGCCCTGCGTCAGCGTGCGCACGGCGGACAGCGGCCGCGTCTGGCCCGCGTCGCGGTTGCGCTGGGTCCATGCCGTGAAGTCGTCGGGGTAGGCGTCGGGTTGGACGTCGGGTTGGACGTCGGGTTGGACGTCGGGGTGGACGTTGGGGTCGGCAGCGGGCAACTGCAAGGCGGCTGCCCACGCGCGCGCGATGGGCAGCAGATGCCGGTACAGAACCGGCCGCATGGCAGCCAGCGCGGGGGGCACGGTGGCGCCGCCCAGCCGACGCGCGGCGTCCGGCGCGAACAAGCCGGGCAACAGCGCCCAGCCTTGCGCGTCCAGGTCCCGGAATACCTGTGCCCAGTCCGTATGGTCCAGGGGGCGGTGCAAGGCTTGCCGGCTATCAGGTCGGGTGTCGGGCCGGGCGTCGGTGAAGCGTTCTGGCGGTGTCGGGTCGGGCATCGTGGCGTGGCGGGTGTTTTGTGCGTGGCTCAGCATAGGCTCGCACGCCGGCCGGCGTCACTCCGAAGTTTGCTATCGAAGATTGCTATCGACGTTTGCTGCCGAAGTTTGCTTTGCGGGCCATGCAGTATGCTTACCCGCTTCATGAACCGCCCCATCCCGCCCGCAATGACTGATTTTCCCTTTGACGCCGTGTTGTTCGACTGTGACGGCGTGCTGGTCGATTCCGAACCCATCACCAGCCATGTGCTGACCCAGATGTTGAACGAGCTGGGCTGGGACATCACCCACGAAGAAGCCATGCGCATCTTCACCGGCAAGGCCGTGCGGGACGAGCTGCCGCTGATCGAAGCGCGCACCGGCGCCAAGCTGGGGCCGCAATGGTTTGACGAATTCCGCCAGCGTCGCAACGCCGCCCTGGACCGCGACCTGCTTGAAATTCCCGGCGCGCCCGACGCCGTGCGCGCCCTGCACCGCACGCTGGACGGCCGCATCGCCGTGGCGTCCGGCGCCGACCGCCGCAAGGTCGAACTGCAACTGGTCAAGGTCGGCATTGCGGACTGCTTTGATGGACGCGTTTTCAGTGGCCACGAAATGCCGCGCAGCAAGCCGTTTCCCGACGTCTATCTGGCCGCCGCGCAGGCGCTGGGCGTGGACCCCAAGCGTTGCGCCATCGTGGAAGACACGGTCACCGGCGCGACGGCCGGCGTGGCCGCGGGCGCCACGGTGTTCGGCTACAGCCCCGACGCCAACGGCCACAGCGGCGCCGAGGCCTTGCGCAATGTGGGCGTGGCCCACGTGTTCACCGACATGAACCAGTTGCCCGCGCTGCTGGCGGGCTGGCAGGCCGGGGCACGCTGACCGGCCTTGCCGCCGTCCTGCCTGCGCCGGCTATTTCCCGTAATTCGCGTACTGCTCGCCGCCGTCCAGGTCGATGACGGTGCCGCTCAGGTAGCCCGCGCGCGGCGATGCGCCAAACACGATCATGTCGGCCACTTCGGCCGGCTCCATCAGCCGGTTGAACGGCAGGTCCGATAGCGTTTCCTGCCACCGTTCCTCGTCGCCCCAGCGGGCTTGCGCGCGTTGCCGCGCCAGGGTCAGCACGCGGTCGGTCCGCGTGCGCGACGGGTTCACGCCAAAGACGCGCACCCCGTGGCGCGGCGCGTCACCGCCCAGCGCGCGGGTAAAGGCGATCAGCGACGCATTGGCCGCCGCGCCGCAGATGTAGTCGGCACGCGGCGCGGCGCCCGCCATGCCGATGATGTTGGCGATGACCCCCGCGCCCGCCTCGCGCATGTGCGGGTAATAGCAGCGCGCCAGGCTGATGTAGCCATGCACCTTCAATTCCCAGCCCGCGCGCCAGCGTTCGTCCTGCACCTGGTCCAGCGCGCCGCCGGGCACCGCGCCCGCGTTGTTCACCAGGATGTCGATGGGGCCGGTGTCTTGCGCCAGCCGTTGCGCCGCGCCGGGCTGTGCCAGGTCCAGCGTCACGGCCTGGGCCGCGCGCCCGGTCTGCTCGCGGATGGACGCGGTGGCCGCATGCAGCGCCGCATCGTCGCGCGCCACCAGGATGGGGTCCGCGCCTTCGCGCGCGAACGCCACGGCGCACGCCAGGCCGATACCCTTTGACGCGCCCGTGATCAGCACGCGTTTTCCGGCCAGCTGCAAGTCCATGTCTGCCTCCTGTGAATTCGCGCCCGCACACGCGGCGCAAGCCATGGTTGTAAACCAGTTGCGTGGGCCAAACCAGTAAGAAAACGCAGCATGGCGCGGGCACCGGCGCGCCTGCTATGCTGCTTCACCCTTGTCTTGCAGGAAGCGAAAGATGGCGCAAGTCTGGCTGGAAATCTGGTCCACGGTACGCAGCGAATTCGCGGATATCCCCGACGTCGGCGAAGCCACGCGCATTGTGCTGCGCTTGGGGATGGCGGTGTTCCTGGGCGGGCTGCTGGGCTATGAACGCGAACGCAGCGGCAAGGCCGCGGGCCTGCGCACGCACATGCTGGTGGCGCTGGGCGCGGCAATCTTCGTGCTGGTGCCCTTGCAAGGCGGCATGGAAGTGGGCGACATCAGCCGGGTGCTGCAAGGCGTGATCGCCGGCATCGGCTTCCTGGGCGCGGGCGCCATCATCAAGCTAAGCGATGAACGAGAAATCCATGGGCTGACCACCTCTGCCAGCATCTGGATGACGGCGGCCATCGGCGTGGCGGCGGGGATGGGGCGCGAGGCCACGGCGCTGGTCAGCACCTTGCTGGCGCTGTTCGTCCTGGCCGTGCTGCGCCGCGTCGAGGCCCGCATCTGGGAACGCAAGGAACAAAACAGCGTGATCGCCACCGACGACAAGCCGCCGCGTAACGGTTGAACAACGGTTGAACAACGGCGTTCAGCTGCCGCCGGACACGTCGATGAACGAGCCGCTGGTGTAGCCGGCTTCTTCGGAACACAGCCACATGACGGCGCCGGCTACTTCCTCGACCGAGCCGCCGCGCCGTAGCGGGATGACGCTTTTCAGGCGGTCGACGCGGCCGGGTTCGCCGCCGCTGGCGTGCATGTCGGTGTAGATAGTGCCCGGGCGCACGCCATTGACGCGGATGCCTTCGGGCGCCACTTCCTTGGACAGGCCGATGGTCATCGTGTCCAGCGCGCCCTTGGATGCCGCATAGTCCACGTATTCGTTGGGCGAGCCCAGGCGCGCGGCGGCCGAGGACACGTTGACGATGGCGCCGCCCTGGCCGCCGTGCCGCGTCGACATCCTGCGCACGGCTTCGCGCGCGCACAGAAAAGCGCCGATGACGTTCGTGGACAGCACGCGCAGCAGGCGGTCGGCTTCCATTTCGTCCAGCCGCATCTGCGTTTCCAGAATGCCCGCGTTGTTGACCAGCGCATCGATGCGGCCCAGGCGCTCGTCCAGCGTGCGGAACATGTGCAGCACGTCATCCTCTTGCGACACGTCGGCCTGGATGGCCAGCGCGGTGCCGCCGTCTTGCTGGATGTCGGCCACCACGGCGTCGGCGGCGTCGGAATGGGTGCGGTAATTGATGCCTACCGCGTAACCCCGGCGCGCGGCCAGCTTGGCGACGGCGGCGCCGATACCCCGGCTGCCGCCGGTAACGAGTATGACTTTCGGCATGGTGTTCTCCTGGATGCGATTCACGGTAGCAGAACCGGGGGCGTCAAATCCAGACGTCGTTGGGCGCGCTGCGCTCGCCGCCCTGGTCGCCGGTATTGGGTACGCCACAGGGTTCCACCAGCATCAGGTGGGCCTCTTCGGTGGCGCAGGGTTTGTGCTCCACGCCTTTGGGGATGACGGTCATGTCGCCCGGACCCAGGTCGATGTGGCCCAGGTCGGTCTGCCCATCACGCAGGTCGATGCGCAGGCGGCCGCTGATCACGATAAAGGTTTCGTCGGTGTCGGCATGGCTGTGCCAGACGAATTCGCCTTGCACCTTGACCACCTTGAACTGGTAGTCGTTCATCTGCGCGATGACCTTGGGCCGCCAGTGTTCGTTGAACAGGGCAAGCTTGCCGGCAATGTTGATGGCGGGAATGGGGGGCATTTTGAAAGCCTGGATGAATGATGACCCCGCAAGCTTAGGGCTTGGGCCGGCTTGGCGTCTTGTACGTTCTTGCAGGTTTTGCAGGTGGGTGGGAGGGCTCCCGGGCCGTTGCCGGCTGTTGTAATTTTCTTTGGCCGCCGCGCGCACTAGCGGTGCAGCATGCGGCGCCAACGGTCGGGCGTCATGCCGTAGGTCTGCGCATGGCGGCGTGTCAGGTGGCTTTGGTCGGTAAAGCCGGCGCCGGCCGAGGCGTCGGCCAACGACGCACCGGCCGCGATCAGGCGGCGCGCCAAGTCCAGCCGGCGCAGCATGACGTAGCGGTAGGGGCTGGTGCCGAACAGGGCCCGAAAATCGCGCGACAGGCTCCAGCGGTCTTTGCCCGCGGCCTGGGCCAGCGCGTCCAGCGTGATCGTGGTGTCCAGCGACGCGTGGATGTACTGGCGCGCGCGCTCGGTGGCGACGTAGTCGGCGCAGCGGCGGCCGCGCGGCCTGCCCGCGGCGGCGGACAGTGCATGCGCCAGGTCGTATAGCGCGTCGTCTTCCTGCAAGGGGTCAAGCGCCGCGTGCGTGTCTTGCAGCAGCGCGCCGCTGGCGGCGTACAGCCGGGCGTCGGCCGAGATGCCGCCCGGGATGAACGGCAAGGGCCGCCCGCCCAGAATCTGCTGGATCAGCGCGGGCTCGACATAAAGCATGCGGTAATGAAAGCCGGCCTCGGTGCCCGCTTGGCCGTCATGCGCTTCGTCGGGGTGCAGCACGATGGTGCCGCCGGGCAGGCTGTGCCGAACGGCGCGGCGGTAGTTAAAGCTCTGCACGCCCGCCAGCGTACGGCCGATGGCGTAGGTGTCGTGGCGGTGCATGTCGTAACCATGACCCCCGAAGTAGGCTTCGATGCGCTCCACGTGGCCGGTGTCGGCGGCGCGAAGGATCCAGTCCTGAGTCGGTGTGGCGCGGGTCATGGCGGCCTGCCTTGGGGTTAAGGCTGGGCTAGCGTAATGGCTAGGTCAGGGGGGTTACGCCTTCACCTGCACCAGTACGAACTCGTTGCCGTACAGGTCGATGAAGTGGGCGTAGACGGTGCTGTCGTCATGGACGGGTTCTTTGGTGAAGCGCACGCCGCGCGCGACAAAGCTGCCGTGGTCGCGCATGACGTCGTCGGTGTAGAACACGCCCACCGGCTGGCCGCCGGTCTGGTCGCCGACGCGGTCGCGTTGCGCCTGCGTCAGCGCTTGCAGCAGCCAGACCCCCACCGCCGGTTGGGCGGGCAGGCGCAGGTGCACGTAGCGCTGCTGGCCCACGGGCATATCTGCGAATACCTCCATGCCCAGCTTGTCTTGATAGAAGGAAATGGCGGTGTCGTAGTCGTTCACGAGAAGGACGAGACGGCCCAGCGAATGCATGTCAGGACTCTCTTTGAGGTTAAGCGTGCGGCTATGCTAACCCGCCCAGGCCCCTTTTTTGTTTAATCGGCCTCGCGCACCAGCCGCAGGCCGACCAGGGGGTAGCGCGTTTCCTGCGTATTCCAGTTGCGATACGACGAGCGCGTGTACAGCGCCCAGGTATGCCAGGACCCGCCCCGGCGCACGCGTACGTTGCCGCTGGCCGGGCCGGTGGGGTCGTCGGCGGGCGACTGCGCGTAATAGTCTTCGCCATACCAGTCCGACACCCATTCCCAGGCGTTGCCGTGCATGTCATATAAGCCGAAGGCGTTGGGCGCATAGCTGGCCACCGGCGCGGTAAAGGTGTTGCCGTCGTGGCGCGGGGTGGCAAAGGCGTGCCATTTTGGCCACAGGGGCGCGGTGTCGGCGTCAAAGCCGTTGCCCACGTCGGCCATGCCAGCCGGGTCGTCGCCATTCTGATAGCGCGTGCGGGTGCCGGCGCGGCAGGCGTATTCCCATTCCGCTTCGGTGGGCAGGCGGTAGACGTGGCCTTCCTGCTGGGTCAGCCAGCGCGCCAGGGCGGTGGCGTCGTTCCAGCTGATGTTCACCACCGGGTGGTCGTCGGTCTGCGCAAAGCCGGGGTTGCGCCAGGAATAGCGGCGGTCGCGGCCTTCAAAGGCGTCGCCGCGTTCGGATTTGTCGGGGTCATACGCGGCGTTGTAGCCGTAGCCTCCCGTGCCGTCCGCCTCGGACTCGGGCACGTAGCCGGATGCCTCGATAAAGCGTTTGAACTGGCCGACCGTGACCTCGGTGCGTTCCAGGTAGAAGGGCCGGGTGATGCGCACCGTGTGCACGGGCGCTTCGTCGAACAGCTGGGTGAAACGGTCTTTGGGATATTGGGGGTAGTCACGGGCGAGCGTCTCGGCCGATTCGTCGCTGCCCATCTGGAACGTGCCGGCGGGTATGGCCACGAATGTCATGTCCAGCGAATTGACGAGCAGCGCGGGCGGCTCGGCCGCCGCTGCGGGCAAGGACAGCGCCGCGCCGGCCAGGCACAGGACGGCAACGGGCAGGCGGGGTGACAGCAGGCGGGGTGACAGCAGGCGGGGTGACAGCAGGCAGGGTGACAGCAGACAGGGTGACAGCAGACAGGGTGACAGCAGGCGGGCAAGTAGCGGGCGAAGGCGGGTACGCATGATTGTCGGCGGCATAGGCGCAAGAAGGCGCAAGGGGCGCAATAGGGCGGGGGCGAAGTGCGCCCGACGGGGGCGCGGGCAGGGGTGCGAAAGTGTAGGGCGGCCGTTCGGGCACGGCCAGACGCGGTCAACCCTAGTGTCGGCTCTCGGCTATCGGCTGTCGGCTAGCGCTGTCAGCCTGCCTTGCGCAGCGTGAAGTTGATGCGTCGGCTGCCCAGCCGGGGGTGCGGGGCTTCCTTCATCGGCATCACGCCGTGATAGCGCAGGCGATCCACGCCGCCCCACACCACCACGTCGCCATGAAACAAGGGCACGCGCGCCGCCTTGTCGGCGCGGTCGTTGCCGCCGAAGAGGATCAGCGCGGGCATGCCCAACGACACCGACACGATAGGCGCGTCGAAATCGCGTTCATTCTTGTCCTGATGCAAGGACAAGCGAGACCCCGGTTCGTAGCGGTTTACCAGGCAGGCGTCGGGCGTAAAGCCGGGAAAGCCGGCTTCCAGCGCGGCATCGTGCGCCAGGTGCAAAAACGCGGCGGGCAGCGCCGGCCAGGGTTGGCCGGACAGCGGATCAATGCGCGTATAGCGGTACCCGTGCGCGTCCGTCGTCCACCCCCATTCGCCGCAATTGGTCAGCGCCACCGACATGGTGTAGCCGCCCGGCGTGCGCATGTGGCGAAAGGGCGACTGCGCGGTCACGGTGTCCACGCCTTGCAGCAGCGCGTCGGCGTGCGCCAGCGCAAAGCCACGCAGCACATAGGACTGAGGGCCGATCTGGTCCCGACCGTGCTGCGCGGTGTCTTCGTCGTCGAACAGGTTCAGGGTCATGGCGGGGGCTATCGTGTGGCGGGCCTAATTCGCGGTGGGCCTATTGTGTTGCGGCCAATGGTGCTGCGGGCTGTTGTGCGGCGGCCTATCGTGCGGCGGCCTATTGTGCGTCATGAAAGATCAGCCCCAGCGTGTGGCGTCGGCCCGTGTGCAGCGCGCTGACGCCGTGCCGCATTGCCGTCTTGCGCCAGCCGCGCACGCCCGGCACGGGACGCAGGTTCACGGTGAAGATCAGCGCGTCGCCCTGTTGCAAGGGCAGCACGTCGATGCGTTGCTCGCGGCTGCTGGTCTCCTGCATGACGAATTCTCCGCCCGTGAAATCGTGGCCGGGGCGCGACAACAGGATGGCCACTTGCAGCGGGAACACGTGTTCGCCATACAGGTCCTGATGCAGGCAGTTGTAGTCGCCCGGGCCGTATTGCAGGATCAAGGGCGTGGGGCGGCGCTGGCCGGCGTCGTGGCAACGTTGCAGGAAGGCGGCGTGGTTGTCGGGGTATTGCACCGCAATGCCCAACTGCCGGTTCCAGCGGTTGGCAATGGGAGCCAGGCGCGGATACAGCGCGGTACGCAGCTCATGCAGCAAGGGCGGCAAAGGGTAGGAAAAATACTTGTATTCGCCCCGCCCGAAGCCATGCCGCGCCATCACGATACGGCTGCGGTAGCGGTCGGGTTCGTCGTACCGGTTTGCAAATTCGTCGCATTGCGCGGGCGTCAACAGGCCGGGCACGATGGCATTGCCGTGCGCGTCCAACGAGTGTGTGATGGCGGTCCAGTCCAGGTCGGGCAAGGCGGGGCAGGGCGGGGCGTGCATGGCGATCGGCAAGTGCGGTGAAACAAAACGGTGAATCTACGTCCGGCAGGGGTGGCGGCGAACTCCGCTTGTTGCGATGGCGATAAGCCCGGCAAATGGAACATTACGAACGTTATAGCAGCGCGTCTCAAGACCTGCCACAGCCGCGTGCCACGGCAGCGGGCCGGGGGCGGCGGGCAAAGGCCGCGTGCAAAGGCAGCGTGCAAAGGCAGCGGGCAAAGGCAGCGTGCAAAGGCAGCGTGCCAGGGCAGCGTGCCAGGGTGCGGGGCTACAGCCACGAATCGCCGCCGCAAGTCACCCGTCACAGCAGCGATTCCAGTGGCAGCAGGGAAACGAACCATACCGAGAACCGCTTCCACGCCGACGTGCCGGGCTCGGTCTCGTGGCGCACCGTCTTGCCATCGCGTTGCTCCTCCCAGATCACGTCGCCCTGCTCGTCCAGGCATACGCGGTAGGCCAGCTTGGGCAACTCTTGCTGGAAGGCGTTGGCGATGCCGGCCGCGAGCGTGGGGCTGTCGATGACAAAGCCCAGCTCGGTATTCAGGGTGGCGGATCGCGGATCAAAGTTGAACGATCCGACGAACACGCGCCGGCCATCCACGGCAAAGGTCTTGGCATGCAAGCTGGAACCCGAGCTGCCAAAGGGCCCCATGCTTTTGTTGCGATCCGCGCCGCGCGCCTGCCGCTTCATCTCGAACAGTTCCACACCACTGGCCAGCAAGTCCTTGCGGCGCCGGGCATAACCGGAATGCACCACCGCCACGTCGGTTGCTTCCAGCGCGTTGGTCAGCACCTGCACCTTGACCCCGCTTTGCGCCAGCTTTCCGAATGCCTCGGTGCCACGGGCGGTGGGCACGAAGTAGGGCGACACCAAGTACAGATCCTGCGTGGGCGCGCCGATGATGTCGTGCAACTGATGCGGCAGCATGGCTTCGGGTGGCGCGGTGCCCAGTGTCTTGCGCGGGTCGTCGCTGACCATCCGGGTATCGGCCCATTCCAGCGTCAGATCACCGGCCAGCAACTGCCGGATGAAAGGCAGCCGCTTCATGGCACGCGCGTAAGCCGCGGCCTCGGGCGAGCCCTCGACTTTGCTGGCCTGCTCTTCCAGCGCGTCCAGCTCGCCGGGGCCGGCCGGTTTCAGTATCCGGTCGACCGGGTAAGCTGAATCGCTGCTCCAGTAGCGGTCAAAATCCTTGGACACGTCGTTCACCGCCGCGCCGATTGCCAACACGTCCAGATCGGTGAACAGCACGCCGCTGGTGGCCCCAAAGTACTCGTCGCCGATGTTGCGGCCGCCGATGATGGTGGCCTGGTTGTCGGCGGTAAACGATTTGTTGTGCATGCGCCGGTTCAGGCGGCTGAAATCCGTGACGTAGCCCAATGGCTTGGGCCAGCGCAACACAAACGGGTTGTACAGCCGCACTTCGATCATTGGGTGGGCGTCCAGCGCGGCCAACACTTTGTCCAGCCCGGCCGTGCCGTTGTCGTCCAGCAGCAGGCGCACGCGCACGCCCCGGTCGGCCGCGGCGTGCAGCGCTTCCAGCAGCATGGTGCCCGTCATGTCGTTGTGCCAGATGTAGTACTGCACATCCAGGCTGCGCTCGGCGGCGCGGGCCAGCATCATCCGGGCGGCGAAAGCGTCATGCGCATCGCCCAAGGGGTGGATGCCCGACTTGCCGGGGTGCGCGGCGGCCAGCGGCGTGATGCCACGGCCCAGCGCGGTGGCCGCTGCGTCCTCGGGCGTCAGCGCCTGTGATTCGTGGCGCTTGTCCAGCGGGGGCAGGCTGCAACCACCCAGAAACGATAGGCAAAGGAGGGGCATGAGTAGGGTTCGGGCCAAAAGCATGCCGTATTGTGCCGAATTTCCTCACGCCATCGGCGCCTTGTGGCGTTTCCGTATCTGGGATAAATTCCCGAATATGGAAAATGCAAGCAACGATCTTGATCTGGACCGCCGCATCGCCCACCGGCTGCGCGCACTGAGGCAGGAACGCGGCTGGTCGCTGGACGAGCTTGCCGGCCTGGCGGGCGTCAGCCGCGCCACGCTCTCACGCCTGGAAAACGCCGAGGTCAGCCCCACGGCGTCCGTGCTGGGCAAGCTGTGCGCCGCGCACGGCATGACCATGTCGCGCCTGATGATGATGGTGGAAGACGACTTCGCGCCGCTCGTCCCAGAAAGCGCCCAGGCGGTGTGGGTGGACGACAGCGCGGGATTTCGCCGGCGCTCGGTGTCCCCGCCCGCGCAGCAACTGGCCGGCGAAGTGCTGGCCTGCGAACTGGCGCCCGGCGCCCGCATCGCCTACGACCAATCGCCCCGGCCCGGTCTGGAGCACCACCTGTTGATGCTGGAGGGCGAACTGGCCATCACCGTCGACGGGCAAACGTACACGTTGGCGCCGGGCGACTGCCTGCGCTACCAACTGTTCGGCGCCAGCCTGTTCGTGACCCCGCCGCAACGCGGTGCCCGCTACCTGTTGTTCATCGTCTGAGCCCACCATGAAGTCCATGCCACCCATGACACCCATGCCACCCATGACACTAGACCGCGCCAATACCGACGTAACCCTGTTGACGGCTGACGCCGCCCGCGCCTGCCTGAACGAGCTGGGCGACGTGCTGCATGCCTGCGTGCACGGCGGCGCCAGCGTCAGCTTCGTCCTGCCGTATTCCACCGACGACGCCCAAGCATTCTGGCGCAACAAGGTGCTGCCGGCGGTAGAAGGCGGCCATCTGTTGCTGTGGGTCGCCCGCCGGAACGGCCGCATCGCCGGATCGGTGCAACTGGATACCGACACCCCGCCCAACCAACCGCACCGCGCCGAGATCCGCAAACTGCTGGTCCACCCCGACTTCCGCCGCCGCGGCATCGCCCGCGACCTGATGCGAGCCGCGGAAGCCCACGCCATCCACCTGGGCCGCACCCTGCTTACCCTGGACACCCGCAGCGGCGACAGCGCCGAACCGCTATACGCATCGCTGGGCTACGCCACGGCAGGCCAGATCCCCGGCTTCAGCCGCGACCCGCACGATCCCGGCAAGCTGGACGCGACAACGATCATGTACAAGCGGGTTTGACGGGCTCGGCAAAGCCGCAGAGTTCGTCGATCTCTTTGGGGAACGAGGTGTAGGGCACGCTGTATTCGATGAATTCGGCGAGGCTTTCGGGGATCCCTATCAAGACCGACCAGAGGATTTTTGCGGGCGCTCACAATGACGCCCACCGCTTCCCTTTTGGGCTGGCAAGGTCGCTGCGGTACCTGTCAGCCCAATCGCGGTAGAAACGCAAGAAGGTCCACAATAAAAACGGGCCAGATTTGACCCGGTCGAGTCAAATCTGGCCCGCTAGCCTGGCCGCTTACCGCAGGCAGGGACGTTATGCCATCAAGCCAGCGGCTTGATACCCACGCTGTACGGGGGCGCGTTGCCGCGGGCGGGGGCTTTGATCTTCAGCATCGAGCCACCGGGGGTGAACTCGAATTCCTGAAACGGCACTTCAAACCATTGGTGAAAGCTGGTGCGCGAGAACTCGGGCACCCAGACTTTGGGGCGCTTGGCGTCGCAGTGGAATTCAACCAGCGTGCGGTCGATGCCCAGCGGACGCGTGTTGCCAATGCGGTAGCTGACGCGCAGTTCGGCGCTTTCTGTCGAGCCGGGGCGCCAGGTCAGGCCGATGGATTCCATGAATTGTTCAATCGCCTGAATACCGCGATGCATAGTTGACTCCGAATGCTGGCGGGCGACGCGCGCCCACAAAAATCCGCCGCATGCAGCGGCGGGAAACACCCGAATTATCCGACATTCCGCGTCGGGATGCCCAGACCGGGCCTTCCTGGGGCTGCTGCAAGCGCAGCCAGCCGGGCGCGGCGAGCGGAAGGCGATGTCACAGGGCGCAGGCCGCCCCATGCGGCCGGACAGGTCATCAACGTAGAAATAGGCAGGTTTCACGCAAGAACGAGCCTGTACGCACGGGCGCTCGATTTCTAACATTCTCTTCAGGCTCAGGGGCGATGCTTTTCACGGAAAGCGCGGCGCTCGGAGCCGGCCGCCAGGCATCTTGCCGGGGGCCGCAAGCACGCAAGCAAGCACGCAAGCAAGGGAAGAAAATCGCATGAACTCCGAAAAAATCTGGCTGGTGACGGGCGCATCCACGGGCTTGGGCCTGGTGTTGGTGAAGATGCTGCTGGGCCAAGGTCACAAGGTGGCGGCAACGTCGCGCGATGGTGATGCGTTGTTGGATGCGGTCGGGGCCAAGCTTGAGGGCCAGTTCCTGCCGTTGACGGTGGATCTGGCCAACGATCGCAATGTGCGCCGCGCGGTGGACGCGACGGTGGCCGCGTTTGGCCGCGTTGATGTGGTGGTGAACAATGCGCGGGCGGCCTGCCCGGGGTCGTTGGCCGAGCTGTCCGATGCGCAGGTGCGGGCCGCCTTCGACATCAACGTCTTCGGCACGCTGAACGTGATACGCGCCGTCCTGCCGCGCATGCGGGCGCAGGCAGGCGGCCACATCATCAACGTGTCGTCGATTCTGGGCTTTGATGGCGGCCATGCCGAATGGGGCGCATACAGCGCGGCGAAGTTCGCGGTATGTGGCCTGACCGAGGCGCTGGCCGCCGAGGCTGCCGCGTGGGGCGTGCGCGTGTCGCTGGTGTACCCGGGCGCGATGCGGGCGGGCTCGCCGCAAGACGGCGGCGGTTCGCCGGAACGTGCCGCGCGTGGGGCGCACGCGCAAGAGGGGGGCGACGTGGCCAAGGCCGCGCAGGCGCTGATCCAGGCGGCCCACGCGCAATACGCGCCGCTGCACCTGTTCCTGGGCCGCGACGCCTTCGATCAGGCGCGCGGCAAGATCCAGTCGGTGCAACAGGAATTGGCGCGATGGCGCGAGATGTCGGTGTCCATCGGCTTTGTCGACGAACGGCGTCTGGCCGCATGAGCGCTGCGGCGGCAAGGCGGACTTGATTGCCCGCCCGTTCGTGTACCCGTCATCTGCCCCAGCCGCGCGCAACCTGCCAGGCGCCCAGCACGGCAAGGCTGATCATGAAGCACAGCTTGAACATCCGCGCCGACAGTTTGTTGCGCAGCCACTGCCCCAGCGCCATGCCCGCCAGCGCGGGCAACAGCATCATTACCGACGACCCGGCCGCGTTCGGGCTGTAGCCGCCGTTGATCCACAGGCCAAACGCCAACGCCACGGTGGACACCGTGAAAGAGATTCCCATGGCCTGGATCAGCCCGTCCTTGCCCAGGTTCAACGCTTGCAGGAACGGCACGGCCGGGATGACGAACACGCCGGTGGCCGCCGTGATGACGCCGGTCACCGCGCCCACCAGCGCGCCCAGCGCGTGCTCGTGGCGGCGTGGCACGCTGGGCGGCGAGCCGAACAGGCCCCACGCGGCATAGGCGATCAGCGCCAGCCCCAGGGCGACGCCGGCCCACTGCCCGCTGGGCGCGCCCAGCCACAGCGAGCCGGCCACCGTACCCACGCAGATGCCGACCTGCATGGCGCCGATGCGGCGCAAGCTGTGCGGCAGTGTGGGCCAGGGGCGCGCTTGCCAGAGATTGGTCACCAGTGACGGCACGATCAGCAAGGCGGCCGCCTGCGCCGGCGCCATTACCAATGCCAGCATCGCCATCGAAATGGTGGGCAGGCCCAAGCCCACGACGCCCTTCACCACGCCGGCCAGGACAAACACCGCGATGACGGCGGTCAGCATCGCCGGGGTGCCGCCGGGCACCAGGTCGGCGGCGTTCATGGCGTTGCTCCGTTGGCGTCCAGGCTATGGCTGGTCCTATGCCTGTGGCTATGGCTATGGCTGTGGCTATGGCTATGGCCATGGCTGGCCCGGATGCGCAGCCTCCGATCAGCCGAAAAGAAACGCGCGGGCAGGGACGCTGGAACGAGGCGATTGATACGGCGGGAAGTCATGGTGTAACGGTCGGCATTGGAGTCGAAGGCAGCGTAAGCGGCGAGGTAAGCAGGCTTCGATTTTGCGCCGCCACGTACCGCCACGCGATCGGGAAATCGCATAGCCTGCCTATGGCTGCACCATAGGCAGCACGTGCTACGCTGCCCGGATGCGATTCGACCTGACCGACCTTCGTCTATTCCTGAACGTATACGAAACCGGCTCCATTACCGCCGGCGCGCAGCGCACGCATATGACGCTGGCGTCGGCCAGCGAGCGCATTCGCGGCATGGAAGGCACGTTGGGCGTCGCCCTGTTGCTGCGCGCGCATCGCGGGGTCGAGTCCACGCCCGCCGGACGCACGCTGGCGCATCACGCGCGTGTCGTGCTGGGGCAAATCGACCGCATGCGGGGCGAACTTGACCACTACGGCCAGGGCCTGAAAGGGCACGTGCGCGTGCTGTGCAACACCACGGCGCTTACCGAGCACCTGCCGCCGGTGCTGGGCGATTTTCTGCGCGACCATCCGCGTGTCTCGGTGGACCTGGAAGAACGCACCAGCGTGGAAATTGCCGATGCGCTGCGCGCGGGCGCTTGCGACATCGGTGTGCTGGCCGATTCGGCTGACTTGCAGGGCCTGCACACGCGCGTCTTCCGCCACGATCCGCTGACCCTGGTGGTGCCGCGCGGCCATGCGCTGGCGAACCGGCGTTCGGTCACGCTGGCCGAGGTGGCTGACGCGGATTTCGTGGGGCTGATTGAAGGCAGCGCGCTGCAAGAACACCTGGCGCATCACGCGCGCCGTGGCGGCAAGATGCTGTCGTACCGCGTGCGCCTGCGCGGCGTTGACGACGTGTGCAAGATGGTGGGGCGGGGCGTGGGCATTGCCATTGTGCCGCGGGCCGCCGCCGTGCGCCTGGGCAGGACGGCCGGGGTGCAACGCGTGGCGCTGGCGGACGATTGGGCCACGCGCGATCTGGTGCTGTGCGTGCGCGACACCCTGCCGGCGTACGCGGATGCGCTGGTGTCCTACGCGTTGCGCGACGCGCCCGTCAAGACCCCGCCAGCGGGCGAGCCTTTGGCAGATGGCCGCGCTGAAACCACGAGCCGGACGCGATCGCGACCAGGATGATCAGCCCGTACAGGCACATTGCCACGGCCGCCACCAGGAAGAAAACCGTCAGTGACCCCGTCAGGTGCAGGGCGATGCCGCCCGCGCCCACGGCGGTGACCAGGCGCAGGCAACCAGCCAACAGCGGCCACTTCAAGCGGCCCGCGCCCTGCGAGGCAAAGTACATCGAAAACCCCAACGCAAAGAATCCATACACCGGCCCGACCATTTGCAGGTAAAGGGCACCAGCTTGCAGCATGTGGTCTTCGGCGCCGAACAATCGCAACCAGGCTTCCGGGAAAAACGCCGCGGCCAGGCCGATGGATTCGGCCAGCACGAAAGCCATCGCGCCGCCCGTCAACGCGATGCGCACGGCGCGCTCGGGCTGCCCCGCGCCGATGTTGGAGGCCACCATCGCCACCATGGGCGCGCCCAGCCCGAACGCGATGGGCATCAGCAGGTATTCCAGCCGCACGGCAATGCCGTAGCCGGCCACCGCCGCCGTGCCGGCATAGGCGCCGACCAACGCGGCAATCAGCGCTACCTGGGCGTTTGTCAGCAGCGGATTCAACGTGGCCAGTGCGCCCACGTTAAGAATGCTGCGCATCAGGGACAGGTGCAGTCGGCTGATGACCAGCCGCGCGGGGTTGCGGCCGCTGGCGCAGTAGACGCCCAGGATCAGCGCGCCCACGCCGTAGTAGATGACCAGCGCCCAGCCGCCACCCGCCACGCCCAGCGCGGGAAACGGCCCCCAGCCGAAGATCAGGCAGGGCGATAAGGGCACCAGCAACAGCGCGCCGCCGCAGATCACCGCGCCCGGCACCAGCATGTTGCCGGTGCCGCGTATGACGCTGGCAAAGGCGTTCATCAACCACATCAGGATGATGCCGCCAAAGATGACATTGGAGTACGCCAGCGCCGCGTCCAGCGCTTCGCCCTGCGCGCCCAGCGCGCGATACAGTTGTGGGCCGAAGACCAACAGCAGTACACAGAACAGCAGGCCCAGCAACGCGT
The DNA here is from genome assembly GCF_059760425.1 of Achromobacter sp. RT286_PF. NCBI lineage: Bacteria > Pseudomonadati > Pseudomonadota > Betaproteobacteria > Burkholderiales > Alcaligenaceae > Achromobacter > Achromobacter sp. RT286_PF. The sequence continues at coordinate 8,145 of NZ_JCBAMR010000002.1, read as the reverse complement.
TCAGCACGACGGCGTGCAGCACCAACTGGTTGGCCTCTTCCTGGCGCCCTGCGCCCAGCGCGCGCGCCACGGCGGCCGAGATGCCGCCGCCCATCGCGCCTTGCGACATGTTGCCCATCAGGAACAGCACCGGCACGACCAGCGCCACGCCCGCCAGCACCGATGTGCCCAGCCGCGCCAGGAACCAGGTTTCGATCAGGCCGGTGGCGGACTGGGCCGACATCATCAGGATATTCGGCCAGGCCAGGCGGGCCAGCGTGGGGGCAATGGGCGCATGAAGCATCGCGTGCAAGCGCGCGTTGGCAGGGCGTGGCGGGGGAGTCGCTGACATGGTTGGCGGCTGGAAGGGGGCGATGGCTAGGGCGGAGTAGGGGGCGAAAGGGGCGAAAGGGGGCGCTGCAAAGGCTCGACGGAGGACACGGTAAAAGGCGCTACGAAAGACACGGCAAAGGCGCTACGAAAGACACGCCAAAGGCGCTACGAAAGACACGGCAAAGGCACTACGAAAGACACGCCAAAGGCGCTACGAAGACACGGCAAAGGCGCTACGAAAGGCACGGCAAAGGCACTACGAAAGACACGGCAAAGGCACTACGAAAGGCACGGCAAAGGCGCTACGAAAGGCACGGCAAAGGCGCTGCCTCGGCGTGTCACGAGGTGGGATAAAATTTACGTGCATATGCCAATATCTGTCAACAATGCGCTGGACGCCGGCCGTTCCCGGCAGTAGCGTATTGAGCTTGCCCGATCCACTTTGCCTGCCCGTTTGCCACGCACATGTCCGACGCTGAACCCGCCACGTCCGGCCCAACCCCCGGCCCGACCTCCGGCCCGACCCCCGGCGCTGCCCCGGGCCAGACCTCCGGCCCGATCCCCGACCCGCTCGTCTGCAACGGCGCCGCCTTGCGCAAGGCGACCCGGCGCGTCTCGCAGCTGTATGACACGGTGCTGGCGCCCTGCGGCTTGAAGGTGTCGCAGCATTCCATCCTGGTGCACATCGCCCGTGCCGGCACCCCGTCCATGACCGACCTGGCGCGCGCGCTGGTGCTGGACCGGTCCGCGCTGGCGCACAACCTGAAACCGCTGGAGCGCGACGGCTATGTGGAAACCTCGCGCGACGAACGCGATGGCCGCAGCCGCCGGGTGGCCCTGACCGACGCGGGCCGGGCCAAGCTGGCGGAATCCAAACGCTTGTGGAAGGATGCGCAGCGCCGTTTTGAAGCGGCCTACGGCACCGAACGCGCGGCCGCATTGCGGCATGCCTTGGCGGATATTTTTTCCGAGGACTTCGCCCTGGCTTTCAGCCGGGGCTAGCGCGCGCGGCCACCGCCTGCCACAGCACGCCGGCCAGCACACAGCCCATGCCCAACGCTTGCGCGGCCGTCACCGTTTCGCCCAGTACCGTTGCCGCCAGCAGCACGGCGCACGTCGGCGCCAACGCAGTGAACAACGCCGCTTCCGCGCCGCGCACGCGCGCCGCGCCCGCATACCAAAGCAGGAAGCCGCCCACCGTGGGCACCAGCGCGTAGTAGCCCACGGCCATCATCGCGCTGCTTGAAAAGGTAAGCGACCACGGGGCTTCGGTCACGCTGGCCAGCGCCGAAAACGCCAGTCCAAACCCGGCCATCACCGTCGACAGCGCCAGCGGCGGCACGGGCACGTGCAAGCGTTTGTTCAGCAGGATGAACAGCCCTTCGCACACGACCGCGCCCAGAATCAGGGCGTTGCCGGTCCATGACGCGGGCGTGTCCGCGCTACCACCGCCCCGCGCCATCAGCGCGACGCCCGCAGCGGCCACGGCAATCGCGCCCAATGTTGCCTTGCCCGGCCGTTCGCCCAGCAGCAGCATCGCGATGCCTGCGGACACCAGCGGCAGCGTGCCCAGGATGATGCCGCCGTCCACCGCCGACGCGCGCTGCAAGCCGGCGATCAACAATGTCGTGTAGCCCACGCTGCCGGCAATGGCTTGTGCCGCCAGCAGCATCCAGTCGCGTCGGCCCAGGCGCGGCACGCGGGCGCCGGTGGCGGCCATCAACACCGCAAAGCACGGCAGCGCCAGGGCAAAGCGCAAGGCGGTGGCGGTAAAAGGCGGCATGCCGGCGCCGATGATCTTGCTGGCCACAACCGTGCTGCCCACCAGCACCATGGCCGCCGCCAGAAAGCCATAGCCTTGGAACCTGTTCCTTGCGTTCATTGCCCCGTCCTTGCTGAAGAAAACCGCAGCATGGGCCGACGCGCGTATGCGGTCTTGAATGAAATTGCAGGGCTGGGTCAGTAGGAGGGCGGTATCGGCGGCAGAGGTCTGCTTTGAACGTGCGTGCATTGCCGCATCGGGCAGCAGTGCCCCGCCCCGAGCAGGATTGCGCCACCGCCTCGCGCGGCAGGGGTCGCCCTGAGGAGGATTGCGCCACCGCATCGCGCGGCAGTGGCCGCCCTTGAATCCAATTCCATTGAATGAAACGCCACTGCCGCCTCAGGCGGCGCGGGCCGCTGATGCGTAGTGGCCGGGCGACACGCCGTAGGCGCGCGTGAACAGCCGCGTCATGTGGCTTTGATCGGCAAAGCCGCTGGCGGCGGCGACGTCGGCCAGCGGCATGCCGCGCCGGATCAGCTGCCGCGCCAACAGCAGCCGACGTTGTATCTGATAGGCGTGCGGCGTCATGCCGGTGGCGCGCGTGAAGGCGCGCAGCGCTTGATAGCGGCTGAGTCCGCTGGCGGCGGCAAGGTCGGCCAACGACAGCACGGCGGCGGGGGTGTCGTCGATCAGGTCCTGCGCATGGCGGATGCAAGCGGGAACACCCGCGCGCGCATCCGGCGTCAAATCGGGCGCGCGCTCGCCGTGCGCCTGCATCAGAATGCGCAGCAATAACGCGTCGCTAGCCAGCGGGGCAGGGCTGCCGATGGCGTGCGCGTACAAGCGCAACACGTCGCGGGCAAGGTGGGGCTGGTCGCGTGCCGGGTAGACGAATTCGTAGGCGGCGGCCAAGCCGCCGGCTTCGGCAAGCTGGCCGGCGGCGTCCATCACCACGTCCGGGTCCAGGTACAGCATCTGCCAAGCGCGCGGCGTGTCTCCGATGGGTGCGCCGTCGTGCACTTCGCCGGGGTTGACGGTAATGACGTGGCCCGGGCCGGCCGTGACTTGGCCCCGGCCGCTGTGGGACACCTGTGCGCCCTGGCGCATCACGCCGATACCGAACTGATCATGCGTATGCCGCGCAAACGCATGGCGGCTGCGCGCGGCAACGGCCTGCACGCCGGCAAGCACGCTGCGCTGCATCTGGAATTGACCGGAAAGCATGGACGGATAGGGTGGGGCTGGGCGCGTGGCGGTGGCCCAGTATCGCTTGCCGATCCCGGCGCGATCAAGCCTATTGCAAGCCGTTCCAGCGCGCCACCGACGGCTCGGCCGCCGCCCATTTCCACTGGCCGTTTTGCTGGCGGCAGATCAGGCTGGTGTAGGCGGGGGCGGGCGCGTCTTCCTGCTCGACCGTGAACAGCACTTCGCGGCAGCGGGTCAGTGGCGTGGCGATATCGCGCACCACCTGGATGCCGCCGTTCTCGTTACCCACGGGCAGCGCATGCCGGATCTGCCAGTGGCGGATCTGGCCGATCGGCAGGTCGCCCGCCGCGTTGGCCATCACGTTCTGTTGATCGTTCTTCCATTCGCGCAGCACGTATTTCACCGTGGCGTCCACGGCGGCCTGCACGGTTACGCCGATGGCGTAGCCCGCAACCGGGTTGGCCGTGGCCGCGCCGCTGACGGTGCCGACCACGGCGCCCGTGGCTCCGCCGATTGACGAGCTCTGGCAGCCAGACAAGAGGGCGCCGGCCGTCAGCGCCAACACACAAACACGCGGGATCACTGCAACGACCCCCAACGCGCCGTGGCCGGCTCGGCGCTGGCCCAGCGCCACTGCGCGCCGTCGCGGCAGATGGTGGTGACGTAGAACTCGCGCGCGAGTTCGTCCTCGGCCTGGTTGGTGGGCTTGTGGGTGGCCTTGTTGGCGGCCTTGTTGGTGGCCTTATCGGCGGACTTATCGGCGGATTTATCGGCAGGCTTATCGGCTGGCGTGTCGATAGAAAACACCACTTCCTTGCATTGCAGCCCGACGCCGCCGATCAAGCGGCTGACGGCAACCTGCCCCTGCGCGTCGCTTTCGATGGGGATCTGGTGCTTGACGCGCCACGGGCCCACGGCGCCTACGTCCAGCGCGCCGGCGGCTGTGGCGATGGCGTCCTGCTCTTCGCCGCGCGTCTTGCGCTGCGCGTAGGCCAGGGCCGCTTTCGCGCCGGCCTGTACGCCCAGGCCGATGCCGGTGGCCACGGTGGCGTTGTCGGTAACTTTGTTGGCAATGGCCGTGCCCGCGATACCGGCGGCCGCGCCGGTGCCTTCGTTAAGCATCGAATTGCAGCCGGACAGCGCGGCGGATGCGGCAAGGCCGATCAAGGCAAGGGCAAACGCGCGGCGCGGCGCGTGTGAGGGCGGGGTGGGGAACAAGCGGCGGCCTCCTGCATGAATCTTGGCGCCGCAAGTATAGGATCGGGGTGGCCGGGCACGGGCCAACGTTTGCATTGGTTGACAATTTTGTCGACAAACGCCCGCTTCAAGGCCTTCCGTCAATTCCCCGGCCGCGCGCCCTTGGTATAGACCTCGCGCAGCTTTGACGCGAACAGCGCGTCCACGTTGCGCCGCAGGCCATCGGCCCGCGTGAACAGCGAGATCGGCGGCAGCGTCCAGTCAAACGAATACGGCACGATGGCCGCGCCCGCGATCCGCACCAATTCGTCGGCGATATCGGCCGGCAGGATCGACACGGCGCGGTCGCTGGCCACAATCATTTCGCCGATCAGCTTGGACGAATCGCTTTGCACCGATGGCGGCGGCGGCGCCACCCCCGCACGCAGGAAAATCTCCGCTACCTGTTCCCGGATGGGGCTGCCCGGCGTGCCCAGAATCCAGTCCAGGTCGGCCAGCCGCTCCCATTCCAGCCGCGACCGCCCCAGCCGCGCCGCCAGGCGCCGGCTGGCGATCAGGCGGGGCTGCTGGTGGTACAGCACTTCAAAATCGATATTGCTCAGGTCGACCGACGGCGTGGCCCAGCCCACCACCACATCCAGCGTGTGGTCGCGCAGCTGGCGCAGCAGCGCGGGGCCCTGGCCTTCGTGGATGGTTGCGGTAATGCGCCGGCCTTGCGGCAAGGTGCGGCCAATGGCCGCCGACAGCATCTGGCCCGACACAAACGGAATGACGCCAATGTGCAGATGGGCGGCATGGCCCGCCGCCACCGCCTCCATTTCCTGCACCAGATGGCCCAGGTCGTGAACCAGCCCACGCGCCCGCGCCAGCACCACGGCGCCCAGCGGCGTGGGCGTCATGCCGCGCACCGAGCGGTCGAACAGCGGCACGTCGAACATGCTTTCCAGTTCAGCCAGCGCGTTGGTCACGGCGGGCTGGCTGGTGGCCATGTGTTCGGCCACGCGCGTCAGCGATCCGTGCTGCTCGATCTGTAACAGCAGCATCAGGTGGCGCATCTTCAGCCGCGAGGTCAGTTTCCGGATTACTGCATCCGGGTCAAAGGCCGTCATAGACACGTCATAAGGTAAAGGTAATGGGACGATATTAAATCCGAATCAACACCTTATGTCTGCGCGCCTAGAATTTTTCCCATATTCACGTCACCCTTTTATTTCGCCACACGAGGCTACCGCCGCATGAATTCGCCCTCCGACCGCCAGGCAGCATTGGACTATCACGAGTTTCCCACCCCGGGAAAGATTTCAGTGGTGGCGTCCAAGCCGCTCGTCAACCAACGCGATCTGGCGTTGGCGTACTCGCCGGGCGTTGCCTCTGCCTGTGAAGAAATCGTGGCCGACCCGGCCAACGTCTACCGCTACACCGCGCGCGGCAACCTGGTGGGTGTGATCACGAACGGCACGGCCGTGCTGGGCCTGGGCAACATCGGCGCGCTGGCCTCCAAGCCCGTCATGGAAGGCAAGGCGGTGCTGTTCAAGAAGTTTGCCGGCCTGGATGTGTTCGACATCGAAATCAATGAAACCGATCCGGACAAGCTGGTCGAGATCATTGCCGGGCTGGAGGCCACTTTCGGCGGCATCAACCTGGAAGACATCAAGGCGCCCGAATGCTTCACCGTCGAGCGCAAGCTGCGCGAGCGCATGAAGATTCCCGTGTTCCACGACGACCAGCACGGCACCGCCATCACGGTATCGGCCGCGTTCATCAACGGCTTGAAGGTCGTGGGCAAGGACATCAAGAAGGTCAAGGTCGTGACCTCGGGCGCGGGCGCTGCTGCCCTGGCGTGCCTGGATTTGATGGTGGACCTGGGCCTGCCGCTGGAAAACATCTGGGTCACCGACATTGAAGGCGTGGTCTACGAAGGCCGTGTCGAACTCATGGACCCGGACAAGGCGCGTTTCGCGCAAAAGACCGATGCCCGCAAGCTGGCTGAAGTGATTCAGGACGCCGACGTGTTCCTGGGCCTGTCCGCCGGCGGCGTGCTCAAGCCCGAAATGGTTGCGGCCATGGGCACGCGCCCGCTGATCCTGGCGCTGGCCAACCCCACGCCGGAAATCCTGCCGGAAGTGGCGCATGGCGTGCGTGACGACGTGGTCATGGCCACGGGCCGTTCCGACTACCCGAACCAGGTCAACAACGTCCTGTGCTTCCCGTACATTTTCCGGGGCGCGCTGGACGTGGGCGCCACCACCATTACCCGTGAAATGGAAATGGCCGCCGTGTACGCCATTGCCCAATTGGCGGAAGAAGAGCAGAACGAAGTCGTTGCGGCCGCCTATGGCACCTACGACATCTCGTTCGGCCCGGAATACCTGATCCCCAAGCCGTTCGACCCGCGTTTGATCGTGCGCATCGCGCCGGCCGTGGCCAAGGCCGCGATGGACGGCGGCGTGGCCACGCGCCCGCTGGCCGACCTGGAAGCCTACGAAGAACAGTTGCAGCAGTTCGTGTACCACTCGGGTGCGTTCATGAAGCCGCTGTTCTCGGCCGCCAAGCGCATCGTGCGCGGCGGCGGCAAGGCGCGCATCGTGTTCACCGAAGGTGAAGACGAACGCGTGCTGCGCGCGGTGCAGGTCGTGGTGGACGAAGGCCTGGCCCGTCCGATTCTGGTGGGCCGCCCCGCCGTGCTGCTGTCGCGCATCGAGAAATTCGGCCTGCGCCTGCGCCTGGGCGAAGACGTTGAAGTGACCAACCCCGAATACGACGAACGCTTCCATCAATACTGGACGACGTACTGGGAACTGATGTGCCGGCGCGGTATCACCAAGGAAATGGCGCGCGTGGAAATGCGCCGCCGCCTGACCTTGATCGGCGCAATGATGGTGCACCTGGGCGATGCCGACGGCATGGTCTGCGGCACGGTGGGCGCCTACCACGACCACCTGCGTTTTGTGGACGAAGTGATCGGCCGCCGTCCGGGCGCCAACGTGTATGCCGCGATGAACATCCTGCTGCTCAACGAGCGCACGGTGGTGTTGGTGGACACGCATGTCAACGATGAGCCCACGGCCGAGCAGATCGCTGAGTTCACGGTGATGGCGGCGCAGGAAATGGCCCGCATGAATCTGGCGCCCAAGGTGGCGCTGCTGTCGCGGTCGAATTTCGGCACGGGCAGTTCCGCGTCGGGCGCCAAGATGCGCCGCGCGCTGGAGCTGGTGCGCGACGCCGCGCCCGAGATCGAAATCGACGGCGAAATGCACGGCGATTGCGCGCTGGACGAAGCGCTGCGCATGCGCATCCTGCCGTCGTCCACGCTGAAAGGTGAAGCCAACCTGCTGGTGTGCCCGAACGTGGATTCCGGCAACATTGCCTACAACCTGCTCAAGACGGCCGCGGGCGGCAACGTGGCGGTCGGCCCGGTCCTGTTGGGCGCGAACGCTCCGGTGCACATCCTGACGTCCAGCTCCACGGTGCGCCGCATCATCAACATGACGGCAATGACCGTGCTGGACGCCAACCGCGTCGAAACGTCGGCCTGAGGCGCAGGCGTTTCGCGCGTGGCTGCAATCCACGCCATCGTCAACGCCGTCAATCAACGCTAGCGACCGTTGCCAGCAACCAACGCCGGCAACCAACGCCGGCAACCAACGCCCCGAGCCACCGCCTTACGC